>CAZOYV010000309.1:0-9652 GCA_964584075.1 uncultured Rickettsiales bacterium
GTGCTGGGCGGCAATTCGACGTGGTGGGGGCCAGCGGGGGCCGGAATTGCCGCGCTGGGCGGCAATTCGTCGGGATGGGGGACGGCGGGGGACGGAATTGCCGCGCTGGGCGGCAATTCGTCGGGATGGGGACCGATGGTGACCAGGCAGCTGTGCCAACCAGAGAACCGTGTCTGAGAGATCCGCAACGTCACGTTGCGAAACGACGAGGCCGCAGTCCCACAAGGCTCGTTCCGCAACATCGTCGCTCTCGCCGCTCAGACCACCATGTCTCCGATGGCCTGTTCCTCCGACACCACCTTCCTCCAGCCCACCCTCCCCCGTCGCCCACAACACCACCCGTCATGTCTTGTCTGGGCGGGTCAAGGGTGGAGGCGATAGCCGACACGAGGCCGTAGGCCGAGCTTGCCCTCGAGGCGCCCGGGCACGACATGACACCTTCGAATCAGGACGGGCTCCCCCCCCACTGCGGGTTCGATTCCCACACGTCTCCATCATCGGAAGATCCGATAGGAGCTTCCGGAACCTGTTCGGCGCTCTAGGCCCCGGCGAGCTCGCGGACGTGCTCCGCGATACGCCCGATCGCCTCGATCAGCTCGGGCGGCGCCAGCCGCTGGTGGAAGTCCAGCAGCTGTTGCGACAGCAGCGAGAAGTTCACCGTGCGGGTGAAGCCGTGGACGATGCGCACGCTGGAGGTGCGGGCGTCGGGCACGACCCGCAGCGACTCCTCGGCGTCGATCGACTCGCGCAGCAGGGCGGTCAGCTCGCCGTCGCGGTCGAGCAGCGAGGCCAGCCGGCCGCCGGTCCAGCGCACGTCGCGGACCTCGGGGTTCCACCACCCGCGGGTCCGCATCCGCAGCCTCGCCCGCAGGTCCGGTGCGGCGTCGCCGGGGGCCGCCCACAGCAGGTAGTGGGCCTGCAGCGGCAGCACGCGGTTGGACATCACGGGGACGGGGCCGATGCGCAACGAGAACGCGCCCGCCTTGAGGTTCTGGCGCGGGCCGACGGCGCCGCCGAGGCGGACCCACACCAGGTCGAAGGGGCCGTCGTCGACGGCGATGCAGACCCGGTCGAGGCCCCACCCGCCGCGGGACAGCCCGGCGGTCTCCTCGTCGGTCGCGGGGCGGGCCTGGAGGCCGAGGGAGGCCAGGTACTCGCTGAACTCGTCCACCCCGAGCAGGTCGCGCATCGCCTTCATCGCGGGCCCTCCGTGTGCTCTCAACCCCGCAGGGCCCGATCTCGTCCCGGTCGTGCGGGCCCGCCGGTGTCGATCTGGCACCGTGCACCCGACGGTGCGCGAGGTCACGGTCTTCGGGCCGTCGCGGGGCAGCTCCAGGCAGGGCCAGCGGGACTTCCACGAGTCCTCGTCCGAGGAGCGCCGCGTGCTGCGCAGGCGGTCGAGCGGAGTGGAGGCGACCGGCGCGGCGGGCGGGGATGGGCCGCCTCGGCGTGGTCGGGGGGACGGTCGCACCCCTCGTCCGGGGGCGTTGGAGGGCCTGCCCAGGCCCCGGCGCGTCAGCGGCGACGGAGCCGGGCCGCCGCGGCGAGCAGCGCGATCAGGAGTGGCGCCGCGCCCGGTGCGGTGGGGGCCTGGCGACAGGAGCAGCCGCCCCCTCCGTCGTCGCCATCGCCGTGTTCGTCCCCGCCGTCGTCGTCCCCGGTGGAGACCGCCGCGATCGCCTCTGCGGTCCAGGCGTAGTCCCGTCCGGTGGACCCGCCGTTCAGCGGAGAGACCACCAGGAACGCGTCGTCGAAGCGGCCCAGGTCCACGAGGCGCCCCTCGCCCTCCCCGGTGTCGAGCCAGTCGAGCTCGACCACCTCCTCGACCCGATCCCCGAGCGTGCCCACCAGGAGTACCATCCAGTTGACGCCGTCGTCTCCGCTGAACTCGACCCACAGGTCGGGCTCCTCCGCCGTCGCCGCGTCGGGGGAGATGCGGACGTAGTTCTGCCCCAGCGCCTGGGGCCGGGTCGCCCCCTCGCCCTGGCCCTCGGCGGGCAGCCCGTCGACCCAGTCCTCGAGGCTGATCGGCGGGTAGACCGACTGCTCGTCGTAGTCCATCACCGTATTGACCGCCATGAAGTCGCGGTAGATGTCGAGCCAGTCGTACCCCATGTCCTCCAGCAGGTCGTAGATCGCCAGGCCGTAGTCCCCGGGATAGGCCTGCGACTCCTCCCACGTCTGTCGCACCAAATCAGAGCCTGCGACGTGGTTGTCGAGGTGGAACCCCAGGATGCACATCCCGTACATGTGGTAGAAGATGTCCTGCTGCTGCTGCGACTCCGCGATCATCTCCATCCATGGTTGCTCCGAGTACCCGGAGACGTAGCTCGCCCACGCGTCGTGGGTCGGGTAGATCTGCTCCTCGATGTAGGTCGCGGTCGCCTCCCACCACCAGAACTGGTGGGCGAACCCGTACCCGAACTGGGACGCGTGGTTGAGCTCGTGCCCCGCCATGTCCATGTACCAGGTGCTGCCGCCTCCCCCGAAGCTGCCCTCGCCGGCGACGATGTAGGGCACCATCTTGCCGTTGCACATCTCCACCGAGGTGTAGGCCCCGGCGTAGTTCGAATCGTCGATGTAGGCCATGATCAGGTACTGGTCGCTGCCCTCCGGCGGGCGCCAGCCGAGCTGCTCGAACTCCACCTCCCACGAGTGCTCGAGGGCGTCGAGGAACTTGCTGGCGTCGTTCTCGCTGACGCCTTCGTCCCACTCGACCGAGAAGTGCTCGCCGAGGATCCGGTTGGCCCCGTACTGGCCCCAGCAGGTCTCGCTGGCCCGGCCGTCGCCGGAGGGCGGCGTGGGCTCGGCGCCCGCCAGCGCTCCGCTCGCCGGTCCGATCCACGCCGCGACCTGGGCCTGCTGCGCCGGCGTCAGCTCGCCCCAGCGGTCCTGCAGGTCCATGACCAGCCCGGTGCCGCAGGCGAAGCCCTCCCGCCACGGGCCGCGGTAGCCGGGCGGCAAGGCCTCGGGCTCGAAGTACTGCACGGCACGGAGCCACAGCGCCTCCGCCGCGTCGATCTCGCCCGCGGCGAGGGCCGCCCCGATCCGACCGCCGTCGGTGCGGTAGCGGGGCTCGGCCGCCAGGCCCGTGGCGGGCCACAGCACGAGCAGGATCAGGGTCCAGATCGGGATCGTCCTTCTCGTCTCCATCTCTGCGCTCTCCTCCAGGTGGAGTGCTAGACTCGCCCGGAACGCGCGGCGCGGGGAGGACAATCCTGGCCGCTGCGGTTTACTTTGATACGTACTTCCTTGATACGTACATTTTTTCGGAGATCGCCGCGATGGACGCCTACCGACGCTGGCTCGGTCCCCTCTCGATGGCCCTCGTGCTGCTCCTCGCGTCCGCCGCCTGGTACGCCGCGAGGTCTCACCTGGCGCTGTTCCTGTACGACTCCTCGGCGGGCATCCTGGCGGACTCCGGCACGATCAGTCGTATCATGATGTTCTCCCAGCTCGCGATCCTCGTCGGGTACGGGTTCGGCGCCATCGGGGCCCTCGCCATCGGCCCCCTCGCGACGGCCAGCTTCGGGCTCTTCGCCTGCGCCGTCGGCCTCGCCATGACCGGCACCGCCCACGGCGACGCGTTCGCAGCGACGACGATGGTCGCCGGCTCGATCGGCTACGGCATCGCCTGGCCCGCGGCGTTCGCCGCGGCGGCTCGGCACCTCGACCGGGCCCGCGACCAGCTGCGCCACGCGGTGTTCGTCGGGCTGTGGGTCGCGACCAACCTCGGCGCGCTCGTGGCGCCGTCGGTCGCGGAGCTGCTCCAGCGCCAGCTGGGGTTCCCCGCCGTGTTCGCGCTGTCCGGGATGCTGCTCGTGGCCGCCGCCGTGGTGGCCGGCGCGGCCGCCCTCGGCGACTGGTTCCTGGCTCGCGGCGCCGGGTCGCCGCCCTCGGGGTTCTCCGTCGCACGGAACCCCGCGCTGCTGTCCGCCGGGCTCGTGCTGCTGCTGTTCCTGCCCTGGGCGATGGTGTTCTCGGTCTACGACCTGATGTGGACCGGGCTGCACCGGTTCGGGCTGGACGCCTCCGGCCTGGACCACGGCACGTTGATGCAGGTCAACCCGGTCGCCGTGGTCGTGCTCGGGCTCCTGCTGGTCGTGGCCTACGGGATCCTCCACGTCGCCCGCTTCCGGCTCCCCGCGCTGGTCCCGATCGGCCTCGGCCTGCTGCTGCTCGCGGCCGGGGCGTTGCCGATGCTGTTCCCCCAGGCCCTCACCGCTGCCCCCCTGCTGATCGTGTGCCTGCTGCTGCTCGCCGCGGGCGAGATCCTGGCGGGCCCCGCGATCCTCTCGACGGTCGCCGGCAGCTGGCCCTGGCGGCTCTCGACGGCCGCCGTGGCGGTGTGGCTGATCCTGGGCCGCGCTGCGATGCTCGGGACCACCAGCCTCCAGGGACTGGGAGACGGGCAGCACACCGGCCAGGCGGTGGTGTGGCTCGGGGTCCTGCTGTGCGGGCTACTCGGGCTGGTGCTGATCGGGGCGGCGTGGCCGCTGCGCGGGGTCCTGGATCGGACCGCGGCGGAGCCGTCTCAGTCGTCGAGGTAGGGGTCCTCCCACTCCTCGTCGTCCTCGATCACGATCTCCGTCAACCGGTCCTCCTCGCGCTCCTCCCGGTCGCGGCGCTCGCGCTCCTCCCGGGCGCGCTCCTCGCGAGACTCGCTCCGGTCGTCCCGCGGCGCGTCTTCCCGGTCCCAGTAGCCCCGCCCTTGCCGGGTGCGCGTGGAGCGCTCCCGCGGCTGTCGCACCTCGTCGCGGTCCTCGCGCCTCTCGGGCCGACGCACCTCGCGCTCCTCCCGGCTGCGCTCCCCCTCGTCCCGATCGGTCACGCCGTCCTCCGGCGATCGGCGATCGCGGGGAGCCGGGACCTGCGCACGCAGCGCCGCGAGGTCCTCGGCGTCCTCCGGACCCGCACAGTCCTCGAACGCGGCGACCGCGGTGCGCACCTGTCGCCCTGCGGTCAGCTCGGGGTCTTGCATCAGGCACGTCGCGCGGTAGAAGTGCGCGCGACACAGCGCCGGGTCCTGTTCCAGGGCCCGGTCGATCCACGGCAGCGCCTCCTCGCAGTCGCCCCACTCCACGAGGCTCTGCGCCACCCGCAGCGCCTTGCGCGGGTCGTCGTCCGAGGTGGCCCACGCGGGCAGCGCGAGGGCGATGACCAGCATCGCAGTTCCGATCCGTCCCATGTCCTTCCCCACCCGGGCCGCGCAGTCTCGCCCCTCGCGCGCCCGCTTCGACTCCAGGGAACACACCGGAACGGAGAACATTCCCGAAAAACCCCAAGGACCGTGGCTCGTGGGGTCGACTAGCGCTGGCAGGATCGGGCCGCGGGGGCCGGGGACCGTACCGCCCGGCCGTCGACCCACACCACCGGGACGGCGGCCCAGACCTCGTCGAGCAGATCACGGTACGCCACGTGGAACGGGGCCAGCTCGAACACCTCGGCGTCCCCCAGATCCGTCGCCACCAGCAGCTCGTCGCGGCCGGTGGACAGGTGGGTCACCGCGCCGTGCAGCCGCCCGCGCAGCAGGCAGGCGCCCCCCTGGACGTCGAACACGCCGACCTCGCCGTTGGCCCACCCGACGACGACGCTGTCCAGCGGCCCCGGCGCCAGGCGCGTCACGGTCGCGGCCGGCGCGCCCTCCAGCTGGTCCAGCCCCGGCGGCGCGCCCGACCGGGGGTCCCGGATCTCCACCGCGCCGTCCTCGAAGCCCAGCGCCAGCTGCTCGCCGACGCGGGCCAGCGCCGTGACGCCCGCCGGCACCGCCAGCCGTCGCTGCACCGCGCCGGCGTCGTCGAGCACCCGCACCTCGTCCGCGGTGGCCACCAGCAGCTCCGCGTCGGCCCGCTCCCACGCGACGGTGCGCTCCGCGAGCAGCTCCCCCTGCTGCGGTCCGGTGACCGCCTCCACGGTGCCGTCGCCCCGGCGCACCAGGCAGCGCCCGGCGTCGGCACGCACGTCCACGATGTCCTCCATCGGGCGCGCCCAGCTGCGCTCGTCCGCGCCCCGATCCCAGGCCTCCAGGCCATCGGCCGTCCGCAGGCAGAGCAGCTCCTCGCGGATGTCGCCCCCGAGCCCCCGCTCGGCCGCCGCCTGCCGCCAGCGCTCCGCCGGCGGGGCCCCCGCGGGAGCGCGCCCCGACTCGGACCAACCCAGGTGGCTGCACACCCGGGGCGCCTCGGGCGCCACCACCACGGTGCGCCAGTGGGGCCGCCCCGCCTCCACGTCCCAGGTCCGCACGGTGCCGTCGTCGCTGGTCGTCACGGCCCACCGCCCGTCCGGCGAGAACCGCAGCCCGTTGACCTCGGCGCGGTGCCCGGCGAGCGTCACCCGATGGCCGTCCGCGAGGTCCCACAGGTACGCGTTGCCATCGCTCGTCGGCGCCCCGACCCAGCGTCCGCCGGGCCCGATGTCCAGCCAGTGGACGCGGGCGTCGAGACGATCGAGCACCCGGCCCTCCCCCGTGGCCAGATCCCAGATCCGGACGGTGCCGTCGATGCCCCCGGAGACCAGGGCGCGGCCGTCCGCGGCGTACCGCACCCCGACGACCTCGTTGTCGTGCCCCACCAGCTCGCGCAGCAGGACGCCGCGGGTCGCGTCGTGGATCGGGATCGAGTTGCTCCAGCTGGCCAGCGCCACCTGCCGGCCGTCGGGGTGGAACGCCAGGTCCCAGCCCCCACCCGCGAACTCGGCGATCCGCCGCCCGTCCTCCGCACCCCAGATCCAGGTCACGCCGTCGTGGCTGTGGCCCGCCAGCAGCCGCCCGTCGGGGCTGAAGCGCACGGCGATCAGGTTGGGGGGGGCGGGGATCGTCGAGCGCAGCGCGCCGGTGGCGACGTCCCACAGCCGCACGGTGCGGTCCAGACCTCCGGTGGCGATCTGCGCCCCGCCGGGGTGGAAGTCGACGGCGCGGACCCCGTCCCCGTGGCCGCCGAGGACCCTCGTCGGCGCGCCACTGGGGAGGTCCCACAGTCGCACGGTGCGATCGGCGCTGGCCGAGGCCACCAGGGCCCCGTCGGGATGCACCGCGACGCCGTAGACCCCGGCGCGGTGGCCGCGGTCGGGCACCCTGCGCGCCGGGACGGTCCGATCCCACAGGCGGACCTCGAGGTCCTCGCCCCCCGAGGCCAGCCAGCGGCCCGCGGGGCCGAACCCGATGCCCTGCACGCCGCCCTCGTGGCCGCGGTAGACCCGGTCCGGCTCGCCGCTGCGCAGGTCCCAGACCCGCACCGTCCGATCGGAGCAGCCGGCCGCGACCCGCGTCCCGGTGGGATCGATCTCGATCTCGTTGGCGTGGCCGTCGTGGCCGCGCAGCACGTGGCGCGGCTCCCCCGTGGCCGTGTCCCAGGTGCGCAGGGTCTGGTCCCAGGCCGCGGTCACGAGCAGGTCGCCGTCCGGGACGAACGCGACGGCGTGGACGCGGTCGAGGTGTCCCTCGAGCACGTGGCGCAGCGCGCCGCTGTCCGCGTCCCACAGCCGCACCGTCCCGTCCCAGCTCGCCGAGGCCAGCCCGCGACCGTCGGGCGAGAACGCCACGGCGTCGACGCGGTCTGCGTGGCCCACCAGGTCGCGCTCCAGCGCCCCGGTCGCGGCGTCCCAGATCCGGACGTGGTGGTCGTCGCAGGGCGTCGCGACCCGGCGGCCGTCGGGGCTGATCGCGGGCGGCCGGACGTACGACCCGTGCCCCCGGAGCACGGCCTGCGGCTCGCCGCTGCGGCCGTCCCACAGCCGGGCGGTCCCGTCGAAGCTCGAGGTCACGATCCGCTGCCCGTCGGCGGAGAACGCCGCCCCCGAGATGCGGTCCTCGTGGCCCTCGAGGCGGACCGCCTCCCCGCTGGCGAGGTCCCACAGCAGGGTCTCCCCGCCGTCGGCGACGGACAGCAGCCGCGCGCCGTCGGGGGCGTAGCGCACGAAGTGGACCTGGCCACGGTGGCCGCGCAGCACGCGCACCTCGCGGGTCTCGACGTCGATCAGCGGGACGGTGCGATCGAGGCACGCCACCGCCACCGTGCCGCCGTCCGGGGCGATCGCCACGTCCCACACCGCGGCCCCGAGGGTGTGCCGCCAGCGCAGCGGGTCCGAGGCCAGCCGCAGCCACAGCGCCCGCGCCAGCGGCGTGTCGGAGGTCTCCAGCGCGCCGCGCAGCTTGGCCCGCGCCTCCAGCACGTCGCCCCGCTGCACCGCGGCCCGGGCCCCCTCCAGCTGCGCCGCGGCCCGCTGGGTCTCGGCCAGGCGGCGCTGGTCCAGCGCCAGCCAGGTCTGCACCCCGAGCACCACCGCGATCAGCACCACGGCCGCGAACACGGCGCCGAACAGGGTCCGGCGGCGGCGCTCCCGGCGCTGCGCCCGCCCCCGCCCGGCGGCCAGGAAGTGCTGCACCGGCCCAGGGACGCTGGTCAGCCGCTCGGCCCGGCGCAGCGCGTCCCACAGCGCGTCTCCGCGCCACACCTCCTCGTCCCGCCGGCCGCGCCGGCGCCACAGCTCGGCGGCCTGTCCGACCTCCTCGAGGAACGCGCGCTCCTCGCCGCTCTCGTCGATCCAGCGCTCCAGCCGCGCCCAGTTGCGGATCAGCGACTCGTGGACCAGCTCCAGCTCGGCGACCCCGCCGCCGCGGGCCTTGTGGGCCAGGATCGCACGCTCCGCGACCAGCCGGTCGAGGACCTCCTGGGCCCCCTCGCCGAGGCCGTCGAGCAGCTGGTCCTCGGGGACCACGCGGCGCGTCCGCTCCGGCGTCACCAGCCGCAGGAACAGCTCGCGCGCGACCCGCGCCTGCTCCGGCGTGAAGCGCTCCATCACGCCGTCGGCGTGGTGCGCCAGGGCCCCCTCGACGCCCCCCATCTCGTCGTACACCGCGCGCCGCAGCAGCCGCCGGTCGCGGTCCCGCCGCCGCCACAGCATCCGCCCCGCGAACTGCAGCAGCGGCAGCGCCGCGGGCTCGTCGAGCACCGCCGCGACCATCTCGCCGGTCAGCCCGGGCTGGTCGTAGCGGTAGCCGGCGAGGGCCACCGGGCGGCTCACGATCTCCTCGAGCGCCTCGGGGCTGGGGCTGCCCAGCACCGTGACGCGCGACAGCGCCTCGCGCGACGCGGGCACGCCGGCGAGCCGTCCGAGGAAGTCGTCGCGCAGGGTGAACACCACCCGCAGCGGGCCCTGCGGATCGTCCGCGGCGAAGCACAGCGCGGCGACGAACGTGCTCCGCTCCTGCTCGTCCTCCACGAGGGTGAAGATCTCCTCGAGCTGGTCGACGAACAGCAGCAGCCGGGCCCCGCGCTGCTCGGCGATCCGGCCCAGCGACAGCGCCAGGCTCGACGGAGACTCCTGCAGCTGCGCTCGCAGCTCCGCCTCGGCCTCGGTCAGCGTCCGGGGCTCGACCACCAGGCTGCTGCCGGACGACGCCCGCGAGGCGAACCGCCCGCCCGAGTCGGAGCTGCGCTCGAGGGTCGAGGCCCGGGTGCTGTCCTCGGCGACGAGGCGCTGGGCCAGGGCCCGCAGCGGCCGGCGGCCGGGTCGCAGCGCGAGCACGACCCACGGGCCCTGCTCCCGCAGCCGCGGGATCACGCCGGCGCGGACGAACGAGCTCTTGCCGACCCCCGGTCCCGTTCGCGCTTCACGATCACTCAAGGGAGATTGACATGGAAAAAATCACGGT
>CAZOYV010000310.1:0-9631 GCA_964584075.1 uncultured Rickettsiales bacterium
CCAGGACAACCCTGCCGCCTGTGCCGGGATCTCGATCCGGGTGGAGAAGCTGGACAAGCTCGTGCTCGACGCCGTCGAGCAGCAGGTCCTCGCCCCGGACAACGTGAGGATGCTGATCCGGGACGCCATCGACCAGCTCGCTGCCGCGCCCATCGACCACGCCGCTGCCGAGCGCGAGCGGCTAACCGCGCTTGTGGCCGATCTGGATGGGAAGATCCGCCGGACCTCGGCCCAGGTGAGCGGCGGCCTGATCGAGGAGCATGATGCCAGGGCAATCAACGCTCCGCTGATCGAGCAGCGGGAGCACGCCCGGCTGCGGCTCGCTGCGCTGCCTCCTGCTCAGCCGCCACCCACATTCGACGACGTAGATCCGGACGCCTTCCGCTCAGCCATCCTCGAAGCCTGGCACGATCGCCCGCTCGGCGAGCGCCGCGAAGCCCTCGATCGCGTGCTGGACGAGGTCCAGCCTCTCACCTGGCGGGGTTCACATCACCTACGGGATGGCCGGTTATCACGGCCATGACCCATACGGCCCGCCGTAGGCCCCCATGTCGTTGCGGCTGCCGTCCAGGTCGTCGTAGATCGCCGACGGGTTGCCGGCGTTGACGCACGGCGAGCCGTTGGTCAGGTGCCAGTCGTCGTCGTAGGGATCGGCGTTGTCGATCCACGCGGTGAACAGCGGGGCCACCGAGAGGTTGCCGTCGGTGCCGGTGGGGTCGGTCACGGCGGAGCCGAAGTCCGCCGGGGTGTTGCCGTAGACGTCGCAGTAGGTCTGGTCGGCCTGGAACGCGGCGGCGGAGGTCTCGATCCCGGCGGTGCCGGAGTTGAACGCCACGACGCTGTTGATCAGCACGTGGTCGCCGTCGACGTCGATGTGGATCCCGCCGCCGCCGCCGTCGCTGTGGTTGTAGGCGATGGTGTTGTTCTCCAGCGTCACGGCGCCGGAGACGTCCTTGATCAGCACGCCGCCGCCGAGGTCGTCGGTGGTGTTGTCGACGATGATGTTGTTGGCCACCAGCACCGAGCCCTGCCAGATGTGCAGGCCTCCGCCGCCGTGGTTGTCGCCCGCCCCCTGCGCTCCGTCGTAGGCCGCGTTGCCCGCGATCAGGTTGCGGACGATCGTCCCGGGGCAGTCCTTGTAGTAGACCCCGCCGCCGTCTCCGGCCTCGTTGTCGACGATCACGTTGTCCGTCAGGTCCAGGTTGGCGCCCGCGCCCTCGCACATCACCGCGCCGCCGTTGGCCTTGTTGTCGCCGTCCCCGGGGTCGCAGGCGTTGTCGCGGAAGACGCAGTCGTGGACCCACACGTCGGAGGTGCCCTTGACGAACAGCGCCGCGGCCTCCTTGTCGTTGTTGCAGTAGTTGAACTCGAAGACGCAGTCGACGACCTCGCCGAACACGGCGTCCATGTGCAGCGCGCCCTTGTCCCCCTGTCCGCCAGTGACCGTGAAGCCCTCGAAGTGCAGGGTGCCGTGGCGGAACTTGACCACCTTGTCGGTGTTGCCGCCGCCGTCGATGACGGTCCCGTCCGGCCCCTCGAGGGCGATCAGCGTCATGTCCACCTGATCGAGGTCGAGCTTCTGGGTGTAGATCCCGGGCAGCACGTGGATCTCGGAGCACGCCGGACCCAGCTCGTTGGTGGCGTCGTGCAGGCTGACGTAGGGATCGTCCCAGGTGCCCGCCTCGGACGACCCGACGGCGGCCTGGTCGACGTACATCGGGCAGGTGCAGCCCTCGTCGACGTCCCCGTCGCAGTTCTCGTCGATCCCGAAGCCGCACAGCTCCGGGGCGCCGGGGTAGACCTGGTCGTCGCCGTCGTCGCAGTCCCCGTCGCAGCTGGTCACGCCGTCGGCGTCGGCGTCGTCGACGTTGAGGTCGGCGTCGTTGTCGTCGCAGTCCCCGTCGCACGAGCTGGTGCCGTCCCCGTCGAGGTCGGTGGGGTTGAGCGTGACGTCGCCGTCGTCGCAGTCCCCCTCGCAGGTGCTCCAGCCGTCGAGGTCGTCGTCGTCCCACGTCAGGAACGCGTCGTCGTCGTCGCAGTCGTCGCAGACCCACCACCCGTCGCCGTCGAGGTCGCCGTCGTCGATCGTGCCGTTGCAGTCGTTGTCCACGCCGGTGCACTCGTCGTAGGTCACCCCCGGGTGGACCGTGGGGTCGGCGTCGTCGCAGTCGTCGCAGACGTCGAACCCGTCGCCGTCGCCGTCCGGCCTGTCCAGCGTGCCGGCGTCGCAGTCGTCGTCGACGTCGTTGCAGGTCAGCTCGTTCATCCCCGGGTTGACGAACTCGTCGGTGTCGTCGCAGTCACCCTCGCACAGCATCCAGCCGTCGCCGTCGTCGTCGAGCTCGTCGGCCGGCAGGCCCCCGTCGCAGTCGTTGTCGTCGCCGTCGCACAGCTCCGCCGCGCCGGGGTAGCTGTCGGCGTCGCCGTCGTCGCAGTCCCCGTCGCAGATCCGGTGGCCATCCCCGTCGGCGTCGGCCTCGTTGGCCGGGATCGTGCCGTCGCAGTTGTTGTCCAGCCCGTCGCACTGCTCCATGCCGCCCGGGTAGCTGTCGGCGTCGTTGTCGTCGCAGTCGCCGGCGCAGATCCGGAACCCGTCGCCGTCCGAGTCGGCCTCGTTGACGGGCACGGCGAGGTCACAGTCGTTGTCCAGCCCGTCGCACAGCTCGGTGAAGCCCAGCCCGATGGCGGCGTCGCCGTCGTCGCAGTCCCCCTCGCAGACCATCTGCCCGTCGCTGTCGGCGTCCACCTCGTTCCACATCAGCTGGCCGTCGCAGTCGTTGTCGATCCCGTCGCACTCCTCGGGGAACCCCAGCCCCGCGTCGGGGTCCGCGTCGTCGCAGTCCCCCTCGCAGACCATCTGCCCGTCGCCGTCGGCGTCCACCTCGGTCGGCGCGGGGGCGCCGTCGCAGTCGCTGTCCTTGCCGTCGCAGATCTCGGGCGCGCCGGGGTAGACCGCGTCGTCCCCGTCGTCGCAGTCCCCCTGGCAGGCGTTGAACCCGTCGCCGTCGTTGTCGGCACCGGTGTCCTCGTCGGGGGTCCCGTCGCAGTCGTTGTCCAGGCCGTCGCACAGCTCGGGCGCCCCGGTGTAGACCGTCGCGTCGGTGTCGTCGCAGTCGCCCCCGCAGACCAGCGCCCCGTCGCCGTCGGCGTCGATCTCGTCGGCCCCGGGGCCGCCGGCGCAGTCGGTGTCGAGCCCGTCGCAGGCCTCGGCCGCCCCCGGGTGGACCAGCGGGTTGCCGTCGTCGCAGTCGCCGGCGCACACGGAGATCGTGTCCCCGTCGCCGTCGACGTCCTCGTCGGTGTCCGGATCGCAGTCGTTGTCGATCCCGTCGCAGACCTCGGCGGCCCCGGGGTTGACCGCCGCGTCGGTCTCGTCGCAGTCGCCCTGGCACAGCGAGAACCCGTCCCCGTCGGCGTCGCCGTTCTCGTCGGTGGTCGGATCGCAGTCGTCGTCGACGCCGTTGCAGGCCTCGGCGGCGCCGGGGTGCACCGCGGCCTCGGCGTCGTTGCAGTCCCCGTCGCAGGTGCTGTACCCGTCGCCGTCGAGGTCGGCGGGCTGGAGCGCCGGATCGGTGTCGTCGCAGTCGCCCGCGCAGTCGCTGTACCCGTCCCCGTCGTCGTCGCTCTCGGCGGGGTCGAGCACGCCGTTGCAGTCGTTGTCCGGCACGCCGTCGCAGATCTCGGGCGCCGTGGGGTACACCGCCGGGTCCTCGTCGTCGCAGTCGGTGCCGCCGCAGGCGTCGTCGTGGTGCCCGTCGCCGTCGGCGTCGGGGCAGCACTCGGGGTTGGCCTCGCCGGGCGTGCCGTGGTCCCCGCTGGTCAGCTCGTACTGCGCGCGCTCGGGGGTCGCGCACCAGTTCCCGCCGTCGTCGTTGAGCGTCGCGCCGATGCTCCCGGGGTCCAGGCTCATCGAGGCCCCGCTGGGGTCGGGCCACACCGGGCCGCCGTCGAACGAGACCGCGTCGAGCACCACCCCGCCGTGGTCCAGCACCAGGTCGTCGGCCCCGTTGCCGAGCATCATCCCGTCGGCGAACTCGAAGTCGAGGACCACGCCGCCGTTGACCTGCGTGTCGGCGTTGCGGCCCAGCACGGCACGGGCACCGGGCGCGATCCACACGTCGCTGTCGACCACGAACCAGTCGACCCCCAGGTCGGAGACCTCGAGGCCCACCAGGTTGAGGTCCACGCCGGTGTTGTTGAGCACCTCGAACCACTCCCCGTCGGCGTCCGAGACCCCGTCGGGGTTCTGCATGACCTCGGTGACGACCAGCGCGTCGGCGGGCAGCACGCCCTCGTCGTAGAGCCCGTCGCAGTCGTCGTCGACGCCGTCGTGGAGCTCGACCGCGCCGGGGAAGATCGCGTCGTCGCCGTCGTCGCAGTCCCCCTCGCAGATCATCGCCCCGTCGCCGTCCCCGTCGACCTCGTCGGCCGCCGGGCCACCGGCGCAGTCGGTGTCCAGCCCGTCGCACAGCTCGTCGGCCCCGGGGTGCACGGCCGGGTCGGTGTCGTCGCAGTCCCCGGCACACAGCAACACGCCGTCGCCGTCGCCGTCGACCTCGTCGGCCGGGACCGCCCCGTCGCAGTCGTTGTCCAGGCCGTCGCACAGCTCGGGGAACCCCAGGCCCACGGTGACCTCGGCGTCGTCGCAGTCCCCCGCGCACAGCGCCTGGCCGTCGCCGTCGCCGTCCGCCTCCTCCGGCGGGATCACCCCGTCGCAGTTGGTGTCCAGCCCGTCGCACGGCTCGCCGGCCCCGGGGTGCACCGCCGGATCGGCGTCGTCGCAGTCCCCGTCGCAGATCAGGAACCCGTCGCCGTCCCCGTCGGCCTCGTCGGCCGGGACCGTCCCGTCGCAGTCGTCGTCGACGCCGTCGCACAGCTCATCGGCCCCGGGGAAGATCAGCGCGTTGGCGTCGTCGCAGTCCCCCGCGCAGCCGGCGTACCCGTCCCCGTCGGTGTCCTGCTCGTCCTCGGGCAGCAGGTTGTCGCAGTCGTTGTCCAGCCCGTCGCACAGCTCGGGCGCGCCGGGGAACGAGGCGTTGGATCCGTCGTCGCAGTCCCCGTTGCAGACTCGGTAGCCGTCCTGATCGGCGTCGTTCTCGTCGTCGGGCACGTCGCCGTCGCAGTCGTTGTCCTCGCCGTCGCACAGCTCGTCCGCGCCGGGGTAGGTCGTGTCGTCCCCGTCGTCGCAGTCGCCGTCGCACAGCCGGCTGCCGTCTCCGTCGTCGTCGGCCTCCTGGGCGGGCACGTCGCCGTCGCAGTCGTTGTCGGCGCCGTCGCACAGCTCGGGCGCCCCGGGGTAGCTGTCCGGGTCCCCGTCGTCGCAGTCCTCGCCCTCGGGGTAGCCGTCCCCGTCGGCGTCCACCGGGCCGGTGTCGTCGTCGCCCACGTCGTCGTCCCCGGCGTCGTCGTCGGCCGGGTCGCCGAACCCGAACCAGTCCTCGCCGTCCCCGCGATCGATGCAGCCCGCCAGCAGCAGCGCGACCGCGACCGGCACCACCAGCAGGGCCCTCAGCCCCGGCGCACAGGCGCTCATGGCGTCACCTCCCGGGGCCCGAAGCGGACCCCGATCACGGCCCGCCCCCCGACGTAGAGATCCAGCAGGTAGCCGGCGGACACCGCGCCGCCGACGTACAGCGGCGAGTCGCCGATCGGCCCGCGCAGCTCGGCGACGAACATCACGCCCGGATCGACGCCCCGCTGGTCCCCGACCTCGCTGACGACCAGCACCAGCTCGGGGCCGAACAGCAGCAGCGCCTCGCCCAGCGGCGGCGCGAAGCCGGCGGTGATGCGGAACTCGGGGAACCGCAGCGCGCCGTCCACGCCGGGCCCGCCGCCGACGCCCAGCCCGCCGCCGGCGCCCAGCCCCAGGTACTTCACGGGATAGACCCGCAGCGCCAGGTTGGCCTCCAGGAACGTCGGCTGGTACCCGGTGGTCACGTGGGCCGCGCCCACCGAGACGTCGAGCATCACCGCGGGGAAGCGCGCGCCCGCGCTCGGCGGGGTCGAGATCGGCTCCGTCGCTGCGGCCTCCTCGACCTCGGGGTCGGTCCCGGTCTCGCCGCCCTCTTCGGCCGTCTCGCCCTTGTTCGGGACCAGGCCCGCCACGATCGCCATGTCGGTCTGGTACTTCTCCAGCAGCGCCTCGGCCCGGTCCAGCTCGGGCCCGGGCTCCAGCTCGGTGATGTAGACCTTGAGGTGGTTGATCGCGCCGATGATCACGCCGATCTGGTAGTAGCACTCCGCCAGCGGCAGCCGCGCGCCCTTCAGGTCGGGGTCGATCGCCAGGGCCGCCTCGAGCTGGTCCACCGCCGCCTCGCAGCGGCCGTCGCGGTAGTCCTGCATCCCGCCGCGGAACAGCTCCACGGGGTCCTCGTCGGCCCGACCGATCCCCGGCGTCCCCGCCAGGACGAGCCCCACCACGATCGCCGTCCACCGATAGCTTCCGCGCGCGTACGACTTGTCCACGAGTTCTCCAGCCTGCGTTCCCTACAAGGGTACCAAGGACCGCGAGTGGCCTACCTCCATTTCGAAGGCTGGGTCTTCCCGAAGTCGCCCCAGTGGTAGAAGGTGACCCACCCGGCGATGACGAACAGGGCCAGGCCGACACACATCGAGACGCAGCCGACGTGGGTCGGGCCCATGGCGTAGGTCAGGTCCTGCGACGACCCCGCTGCGCCGGCGCCGATCCCGATCGCGACCACGCTGAACAGCGCACCGACCAGGGTCGGCCCCAGGAGCCCCAGGGCGCTCAGGACCAGGCCCCACTTGCGCTTGAGCCCGACCCCGACGGCACCGATCACCACGAGGACGGCACCGAGCAGGGCGAGCCCGACCACCGACAGGGTGCCGATGCTCACCGTCGCCTGGACTGCCTCGCTGCTCCCCATCCCCGGCCTCCCCGCGGTCCCGGGAGCCGATTCTACGCCGCAGCCCCGCGCTGGACCGCGGGTGGGGGTCACCCGAAGTAGTCCGGAGCGTTGCCCGGCCGCCACTTGATGTTGCAGCCGATGCTGGGGGTCTGCTCCGCCGGGACCGGGCGGTCCGTGGCCAGCGCCTCGATCGCGGCCCGCAGGTCGCCGCCGGTGATCGGCTCGTCGTTGCCGGGGCGCGCGCCGTCGAACTGGCCGCGGTAGACCAGCGTGCGGTCGCGGTCGAACAGGAAGAAGTCGGGCGTGCACGCGGCGCGGTAGGCCTTGGCCACCGACTGGTCGCCGTCGATCAGGTACGGGAACGGATAGCCGAAGCGCTCCGCGTCGCGGCGCATCTCGTCGGGGTGGTCGTCGGGGTAGGCCTCGTAGTCGTTGGCCATGATCGCCACCGTGGCGACGTCGTGGGCCTGCTGTACCTCGCGGGCGAAGGCGGCCAGCTCGGCCTTGATGTGCTTGACGTACGGGCAGTGGTTGCTGATGAACACCACGACCAGCGCGCGGGCGTCGGCGAAGTCGGCGAGCGACCAGCGGCGCCCGTCGGGATCGGGCAGGGAGAACTCGGGGGCGGGGGTGCCCAGCGGCAGCATCGTCGAGGGGGTCACGGCCATGTCGGCCTCCTTTCCGCGTCCCCCACCCTCTAGTCAGCCGTCGTCCGGTTGTCCACCACGGCCAGCGCCGCGTGGTAGAAGCCGAACCCCCGCATCCGCCGGCCCCAGCCGAGCGCAGTCGTCCGAAGGGATCGTGGGGACGGCGATCAGTCGTTGAAGTCGCAGTGCTGGGCCTGGAACTCGCCGGAGACCGGATCGCCCTCGAAGTCCACGTCGTAGGACCCGGCGAGCACGTCCTCCTCGGCGTAGTCGGTGATCTCGACGGTGCCGCCGTCGGCCTCCCACCAGTTCTCGGGCTCGGCGTCCATCTCCTCGCACTGCTCGACGCAGGTGTCGAGGTCCCGGGCGTCGGCGCTGATCGTCAGGGCCAGCCCGCCGGAGAACACCGGATCACCGGTGACGAAGTCCCAGACATCGCCCTCGACGTAGGTGTCCACCGCGTCGCCCGCCGGCAGCAGGGTCAGGTCGAGCGACCAGTACTGCTGCTGGCGGAAGTACTGCTCGGCGATGGCGACCTGCTCCTCGCAGTAGTCCTCGCAGGAGACCTCGGTGTCGACGTCGAACGACTCCTTCACGGCGTCGCAGGCGCTGGCGGCCTCGAGGCCACTGATGATCACCCACAGCAGGTCGCCGTCGGCCCCGGCGTCGGGCAGGCCGGTGTCGATCGTGTCGAACAGCGCGGAGCGGGCCGGACCGATCTTCTGGTCGTCGACCGTGCCGTTCATCACGTTGGGGCAGCCGGTCGCGGCGCACAGAGCCGCGACGGTCAACAGCGCGAGAGCCAGGTGTCTCATGTGGGTTCCCTCCCAGGAGCGGCACCAGTGTAGTGCGACGCCGCGACGACCGCACCTCTGCATGGGTTCCGTCACAGCGTCCGGATCCGGACACCGAGGGACACCTGCAGCGGGACGGGGTCGCTGCACTCGAAGTGGTCCCCGGGACCACAGGGCTGGTGGAACCAGACCGGGAGCACGTACGCATTGGCCTCGACGTAGAACGTGACCGGGAAGCCGTCCGGGATGGAGATCCCGCCGCCGACGGTCAGGATCGGGTCCGCCGAGCCCTGGGACTCGTAGGGCTCGGGGTACAGCATCAGCCACGCCCCACCGCGCACGACGAAGTACGGGCTCGCACCGCCGAGGTCGGCCTGGATCCGGGCCCCGGAGAGGACCGCCATGGTCGGCAGCAGCGTCCGCTCCACGCGGGTGTCCACGTAGATCCCGCCTCGCCCTGGGCCCACGTGTCGCCACTGTGCCAGCCGGACCCCCACGTCGAGGAACGCCCCGACGTTGACGAAGCCGATGGTGAACCAGCCGGCGATCCCGCCGGTGGCGATGTCGACGCGGCCGAAGCGGAGTTCCTCCTCGGTCGGTTCCTGGGCCTGGACGGTGCCCGCGAGGAGGAGGGCGGCGAGCAGCGCGGCGCCGAGCGGGGCTTGCCGGCGACGGTCGTGGAGAGGGCGCGCGAACCGCATGATCCTGGTCTCCCTGACGGCGTTCCCTTTCGTCGCCAGGGAGGGAAGCAAGTTCGGGGCCTACGACGAGGGCGGCTGTGGACGGCCGTCGGCGCCGTGGATTTGTGGAAGGGCTGGAGGAGTCGGGCTCCCTGCGCTCGGCGAGGGACCTCACGGATTGCGCACACGTGTGCGCATCTCGGAGGCCCTTCCGCTCCCGGCCGGCCACAATTCCACGGCGCCTGAACGCCCGCTCCCGGTCGGCCGCCCACAGCTCCACTACTGATCTTCTTTTCTTGTTTCTTGGAGAATCCGTCGTCGAGGCGCTGTGGAGCCTGTGGGCAGGCCGCTGATGAAGCGGCGTGACACGACGCGCAGCGGCCGTCCAAGGGGATGCGGGAAACGCACACGCGTTTTCCATATCCCCGGCAGGATCCACAGCGCATGGATATCTGGTTGGCTCAGCCTCGAGGAAATATGGCTACGTTCGTCCGGCGCCGACTCCCGCCCGACTTCCACTTTCTGTCGCGATCAGAGCCATTTTCTGGAAGTCGGATGTCCGAGTTCCAGGTTCTGGCGCTCATTGCGCTGTCGCGCGCCACGAACATACTCCCGCCTGAACGCCAGTCGCGCCACGAACT
>CAZOYV010000311.1:0-9598 GCA_964584075.1 uncultured Rickettsiales bacterium
CGGCCTCGCAACTATTCAACACGCGACTTGACCCCACCTCGGCTGACCCCACGGTAGACGTGCTCGCTGCGCACGGGGAGGCGACGGGCGCGGAAGCCCACCGCGTCCTCGATCGCGTTGGTGATCGCCGGGGCGGTGGGGATCATCGCCGGCTCGCCGATGCCGCGGGCACCGTACGGGCCGTGGGGGTCGGGGTCCTCGATCAGGACGACCTCGACCGGCGGGACGTCGGCGGCGGTGGGGAGCCGGTAGCCGTCGAGGTTGCGGGTCGCGGGGACGCCCTGGCGGATCACGTGCTCCTCGTGGAGCGCGAGGCCGAGCCCCATCGCGACGCCCCCCGCGATCTGGCCCTCGACCATCGCCGGGTTGATCGCACGGCCCACGTCGTGGGCGGCCACGACGCGCTCGACGGTCACCGCGCCGGTGGCGGTGTCGACCGCGACGTCGGCGATCTGGCAGCCGAACGCGTAGGTACCGTAGGCGTCGCCCTGGCCGTCGTCCTCGTCCAGCGCGCCGCTGCGCAGCCGGACCCGGCCCTGCTGCACGTCGCGCCCGTCCCCGCCCTCGAGCACCCGCTCGCGGAACGCCCGCGCGGCCTTGGCCACGGCGGCGCCGCTGACGGTGGTCTGGCGCGAGGCGACGGTGGAGCCGGAGTCGGGGGTCCCGTGGGTGTCCCCGGTGACGACGACGATCCGGTCCGGGGGCAGCCCCAGCTCCTCGCAGGCGATCTGGCGGAACACGGTGCGGGCCCCCTGGCCGTAGTCGACGGCCCCGCAGCGCAGCTCGACGCGGCCGTCGGGCAGCTGCGCGAAGCGAGCCGAGCCGATGTCGGGGATGCCGTGGCCGTAGCCGATGCCGTAGTGGAACACGGCGAGGCCGCGGCCGCGGCGGACCGCGCCGTCGCACCGCGGGCCGGGCGGCGGGCCGGCGGCGGCCAGCGCGCGCTCGAGGCAGGTCCCGAGCGGATCGCCGGCGACCGGCTGGCCGGTGGCGGTCGGGGCCCCGTCGCGGACCCGGTTGCGGCGCAGCAGCTCGGCGTGGTCGAGCCCCGCGACGCGGGCCAGCTCGGCGGTGAACGAGGCGTGGCCGAACGCCACCTGGGTCGCCCCGAAGCCGCGGAACGCTCCGGCGATGCCGTTGTTGGTGTAGGCCAGCCGGACGTCGACCGCCAGGTCCGGCACGGCCAGCGGCCCGGCGGCGTGGACCACCATCTTCCTGGCGATGTTCGGTCCCCACGAGGCGTAGGCCCCGGTGTCGGCCAGCACCTCGACCTGCATCCCGAGGATCCTGCCCTCGGCGTCCAGCCCGGCCCGGTAGGTCATCGTCGCGGGGTGTCGCTTGGTGGTCGCGATCTGGCTCTCCTCGCGAGACCACTCGAGCCGCACCCGCCGACCCGACCGCAGCGCCGCCAGCGCCGCGTGGGTCTGGGCGTAGATGTCCTCGCGGCTGCCGAACGCCGCGCCGGTCGGCTGCTGCACGACCCGCACCTGCTGGCGCGGCAGCCCCAGCGCGCGGCAGACGTGGAGCCGGTCGAAGAACACGTTCTGCGACGGGCAGCGCACCACCACGCCGCCCTCGCCGTCCGGCTCGGCCTCCGCCACCTCCGGCTCGAGGCAGGCGTGCTCCTGCCAGGTGGTGCGGTAGGTGCGCTGCACGACGGTCGGCGCCGCCTCGATGGCGGCGGCGGCGTCCCCGCGGCGCAGCCGCCGGTGGGTCAGCAGGTTGCCGTCCCGTCGCCCCGGGTGGACCACCGGGGACTGGGGGTGCAGCGCCTCGACGGGGTCGACGATGCGCGGCAGGGCGACGGTCTCGACCCGCACCGCCGCGGCGCCCCGGCGCGCCGCCTCGCGGCTGTCGGCGACCACCACCGCGATCGCCTCGCCGGCGAACCGCACCCGGTCGATCGCCAGCACCGGCTGGTCGGGGACCGCGTTGCCGAAGTGCTTCTCGCCGGGGATCGCCTCGTGGCCGAAGGCGTCGACCACGCCGGCGACGGCGAGCGCCGGGGCGAGGTCGACCGCGACCAGCCCGGCGTGCACCTCGGCGGAGCGCGCCACCGCCGCGAACAGCGCGCCTCCGGCGGGCAGGTCGGCGGTGTAGCGCGCCGCCCCGCGGACCTTGTCGGGGGCGTCCTCGCGCTCGGCCCGGGCGCCCACGCCGTGCCCCACCGCCCCGCCCCCGCCTCGCGCGGCGAGGTGCACCGCGTCGATCACCTGCTGGTACCCGGTGCAGCGGCACAGGTTGGCCGACAGCGCCTCGCGGATCGTCCGGTCGTCGGGGTCGGGGGCCCGTCGCAGCAGCGCCGCGGCCGCCATCGCGACGCCGGGCGTGCAGTACCCGCACTGGACGGCGCCGGCGGCGACGAGCGCCCGCTGCACGACGTGCAGCTCGTCGTCCCCGGGCAGCCCCTCGACGGTGGTCACCGCGCGACCGTCCGCCTCGCCCGCGGGGAGCAGGCAGCTGCACACCGGCGCGCCGTCGAGCCACACCGTGCACGCGCCGCACTCGCCGCAGCCGCACCCCTCCTTGGCCCCGGTGAGGCCCAGGTCTTCCCGGAGGACGTCCAGCAGACGGCGCCCGGCCGGCGCTTCCACCGGCTCGCCGTTGACGAGCAGGCGTGCCGAGCGGCGGTGGGCCACTAGCCCTCTTCGACGAACTCGATCTCGGTGATCTCGACGCGGACGTGATCGAGGTCCTTGGCCCACCCCTCCTTGAGGTTGTCGTCGCCGATCATGTACTCGAAGTCCCGGTCCTCGCCGGGCGCCAGCGGCTTCTTGACCTCGTCGGGCAGGGGCAGCCCCAGGGGGTGGGACGGCGTCGCGACGTAGTCGATCCGCACGTCGACGATCTCGCCCTCGTCGTCGAGGAACGCCACGCGCGCCTTCATCACCTTGCAGGCCTGCTCCCCGGCGTTGGTCACCTGGGCCCGCACGGCGTAGCCGTTGGGATCGCCCCTCTTGTCGCCGGAGATGTTGACCCGCTCCAGCTCCACGTCCTCGATCTCGACGCTCGTCGCCGCGTAGCGCAGCGCGTCGAGGCGCTTCTGGACCATCAGCCCGGCCGCGCCCTTGCCGTACTTCTCCTTGTACGCGACCATCGCCTCGACGGTGTTGGTCCGCTCGGCCTCCTCCCAGGCCAGCTTCTTGGCCTCGTCGCGGGCCTCGGTCGCGTGGGTGCCGTCGGGGTGCTGCTCGAGGTACTCCTCGTACGCCGCGGCGGTCTTGGCCTCCTCGGCGATCTTGAAGTTCTTCTCGTCGAGGCGGTGCCGCACGTCGGCGATGTGCATCCCCTCGGGGTACTGGTCGATGTAGGACTGGTACGCTTCCGGGGTGTCGGCGGCGCAGGCCTCGGTGTAGGCGGCGCTCTCGCCATTGCAGGCGGCCAGCGTCAGGGCGAGCGAGACGGTGAACAGGGCGGTGGTGATCCAGCGAAGCATCGATTCCCTCCTAGGGCCCTCGGGGTGGGCAGGGTCGTGTTCTATCCAACTCGGGCGCCGACGTCCATGCATCGCGTGACCGGGAGCGACGTGGACCTCGCGGTGGTCGGCGCCGGCCCCGCCGGTGCGGCCTGCGCGCGCCACGCCGCCCGCGCCGGTCTGCACGTGGCGCTGCTCGAGGCGCACGCCCTGCCCCGGACCAAGAGCTGCGCCGGGGGGATCCCGCCCAAGACCCTCGTCGAGATCGGCGCGGACCTGGCCGGCGTGCTCGAGGTCCACGTCACCGCCGCCGAGGCGGCGCTGCGGTCCCGCGACCGCGTGTCGATGTCGTTCCCCGGCGGCATCGGCTACACGGTGATGCGCGACCGCTTCGACGCCCGGCTGGTGGCGCTCGCCGCGGCGGCCGGGGCCGACGTCCGCGACGGCGTGCGGGTCCGCGGGCTCGAGGCCGGCGCTCGCGGCGTGACGCTGCGGACCTCGGCGGGCCCGCTGCGCGCCGCGGCGGTGGTCGGCGCCGACGGCCTGCCCAGCACCGTCGGCCGCGCCGCGGGGCTGCCGGAGCCTCCCCTGGGGATCGCCATCGAGGCGGAGGTCGAGGTCCCGGCCGGCGCCCTGCAGCGCCAGGGCCCGCGCATGACGCTCAGCTTCGGCAGCGCGCCGCGCGGCTACGCCTGGATCTTCCCCAAGGCCGACCACCTCAGCGCCGGGGTGTTCAGCGCCGCCCCGCGCTGCCCCGGCCTGCGCGGCGCGCTGGACCGCTTCCTCGCCGCCGAGCCCGCGCTGCAGGGCCACACCGCGATCCCCTACCGCCGCGGGCACCCGATCCCGCTGGGCGGCCGGCGCCAGCCCCTGCACCGCGGCCGCGTGCTGCTCGCCGGCGACGCCGCCGGGCTGGCCGACCCGTTCCTCGGCGAGGGCATCTACTACGCGCTGGTCAGCGGCCGGCTCGCCGCAGAGGCCTGCGTCGCGCTCCACGCCGGCGACGACACCGCGCTGCTCCGCTACGAGCGTCGCGTGCACCGCGCGATCAGCGACGACCTGCGCTGGGCGTGGTTCTACGTCCGCACGATGCACGCCCACCCCGATCGCTACTTCGCCGCGATGGCCCACAGCCCCGCGGCGCGTCGCCTCGTGGCCCGCCTGGTACGGGGCGATCTGGGCTTCCGCGGCTCGGTCCTGCGCGGGATCCTGGCGGCGCCGCTGGCGGCCTGGTGGCGCCGTCCGCAGGGCACCTGACAACCGCGACGCGGAGGAGTAGGATCCCCCCCTTCCAGGAGGATTCACATGGCACAGGCAATGGAGCTTCAAGAGGCGCTGGTGGAGCTGATCCGCACGGCGTCGACCAGGCTGCCGCCGGACCAGATGGCCGCCCTGCAGAGGGCCGCCGAGCTGGAGCCCGAGGGCAGCATGTCCCGCGAGACGTTCGATCTGATGATCAAGAACGCGCAGACGGCCGCCGAGACCTCGACGCCCACCTGTCAGGACACCGGCTCGCTGCTGTTCTACGTGCACCACGGACCGGACTACCGCCAGAAGGACCTCACCCCGCTGATCCGCGCCGCGGCGGCCACGGCCACCAAGCGCGTCTACCTGCGCCCCAACGCGGTGGACTCCTTCAGCGGCAAGAACTCCGGCGACAACACCGGCGTCGGCGCCCCGTACATCCACTACGACGAGATGGACGAGCCGGGCCTGCAGATCAAGCTGATGCTCAAGGGCGGTGGCTCCGAGAACATGGGCCGCCAGTACACCGTGCCCGACGCCCGCATCGGCGCCGGCCGCGACCAGGCCGGGGTGCGCAAGTGCATCCTCGACGCGGTCTACCAGGCCCAGGGCTTCGGCTGCGCGCCGGGGACGATCGGCGTGGGCGTCGGCGGGGACCGGATGACCTCCTACCTGGCGTCCAAGGAGGCCCTGTTCCGCAAGGTCGACGACACCAACCCCGACCCGGAGCTCGACGCCTTCGAGAAGCAGCTCACCGAGGAGGCCAACACCCTGGGCATCGGCCCGATGGGCTTCGGCGGCAAGACCACCGTGCTGGGGGTCAAGGTCAGCTACCGGCACCGCGTGCCGGCGTGCTTCTTCGTGTCCGTGACCTACATGTGCTGGGCCAACCGCAAGGCGTTCATGACGTACCGCGACGGCCAGGCCGAGATCACCCAGTAGGAGGAGGACGAGACATGGCCACCGTGAAGATCAATCTCCCCGCCTCCGAAGAGGACATGCGCGCGCTGAAGGTCGGCGACGTCGTCGAGATCAGCGGCGTGATGGTCACCGGGCGCGACAACGTCCACAAGTACCTCGTCGAGAACGACGACGACGAGGCCCGCAAGCTGCTGACCGGGACCTTCATCTACCACTGCGGACCGGTGGTGAAGCAGGACGAGACGGGCGAGTGGCACTTCGTCGCCGCGGGCCCGACCACGTCCAAGCGCGAGGAGCCCTACCAGGGCGAGGTGTTCAAGCGCTACGGCGTGCGCGCCGCGATCGGCAAGGGCGGGATGGGCCCCAAGACCCTCGCCGCCTGCCAGGAGTTCGGGGCCTGCTACCTGCACGCCATCGGCGGCCTCGCCGTGCTGCTGGCCCGCTCGGTCAAGAAGGTCCGCGAGGTGCGCTGGCTCGAGGAGTTCGGCTCCCCCGAGGCGATGTGGGTCCTGGAGGTCGAGGACTTCCCGACGATCGTCACCATGGACTCCCACGGCAACAGCATCCACGAGGACATCCGCGCCAGGAGCGAGGCGCAGTACAAGCAGCTGCTCGGCCTGTAGCCGCCCGTCCCGCCCGGAGCCCCATGGGGCCTCCGGCCCGTCCGCTCGCGGATAGCCAACCCGCACTGGTCCAGGTACCCTCGATCGTCACGATCGTGGAGGGATCGCCATGCTGTGCTACACCGACGAGCGCTACGAGGGCCACGACATGGGGGCCTACCACCCCGAGAGCCCCGAGCGCCTCACCGTGCTGCGCCGCCAGTTCACCGAGTGGGGCTTGTTCGACCGGATGACCCTGCCCGAGTGCATCGAGTGCGACGACGAGGACCTGCTCTCGGTCCACACCGCCGAGCGGGTCGCGCTGGTCCGCGGCGCGTGCCGGCAGGCCCGGCAGCACGAGCGGCGCGCCGCCATCGACGGCGACACCTCGGTCAGCGCGGGGTCGTGGGACGCGGCGGTCCGCGCGGTGGGCGCCTGCCGCGACGCGGTGGACCGCGTGATGGCCGGCGAGGACCGCCGCGCGATGTGCCTGGTGCGCCCGCCAGGCCACCACGCCATCGGCGGCACCGAGGTGTTCTCCAACGGGTTCTGCCTGTTCAACAACATCGCCGTGGCCGCCCAGCGCGCCATCGCGCACCACGGTCTCGAGCGCGTGCTGATCGTCGACTGGGACGTGCACCACGGCAACGGCACCCAGGACATCTTCTACGACCGCGGCGACGTCTGGTACGTCTCGCTGCACCGCTACCCGTTCTTCCCCGGCACCGGCACGCCGATCGAGCGCGGCCGCGGCGAGGGCGAGGGCACGATCTTCAACCGCCCGATGGACGTCTTCGACACCACCGAGGCGTCGTACCTCGACACCTTCCGCCGGGCCGTGGAGCCGGCCTTCGAGGCCTGCGATCCCCAGCTGCTGCTGATCTCGATGGGGTTCGACACCCTCGCGTCGGACCCCCTCGCCGGGCTGGGGCTGTACCCCGCGACCTTCACCGAGCTGACCCAGCTGTGCACCGAGCTGGCCTCCGCCGGGCGCGCCGAGGGCCGCGTGATCACCGTGCTCGAGGGCGGCTACGACCCCCACGGCGAGGCCGAGGCGCTGGCGCGCGTGGCCGAGGTCCTGTTCGACGGCTGAGCCGTGTCCTTTCGGTCCTAATCATTTGCATTCAAACGTTCCGTATGGACAATGGGGCCCATGCTCCAGCAGCTGCTGCCCCCGGACGACCCCACCCCGCGCTACCGGATCCGCGAGCGAGCGCTGCCCGGCGGCGAGGTGGTGGCGTACCGCGACGACCCCTACTCCGACCGGATCCGCTGCGACCACCCCGACGTCGACGACGGCGAGGCGCTGGGACGGGCGCTGCTCGAGGAGGCCCGGCGAAAGGGCCGGACGCGGGTGGTGCTGCTCGCGCCGGCCCGGCTCGCCGACGGCGCCCGCGCGGCGGGCCTGCGACCCGAGGCGACGATGCCGGGGTTCTATCGCGGGGAGGACGACTGCGCGGTGCTGGGGCAGGCGCTGACCGCGGCGCGGGGCCGCCCCTCCGACCCCGACGCCGCCCGCTGGGTCGACGACCTGGTCCGCACCCACCGGGACGACGACGCCGCGCGGGGCCGAACGCTGCCCGACACCGAGCGGGCCACCGAGCAGGACGCCCGCGCGATCGCCTCGCTGCTCAACGCCAGCTTCACCTACTACCCCACCCCCAGCGGCGTCCCCGAGGTGATCGCCGACCAGCTCGCCGAGGGGATCCCGTTCCGCGTCGCCCGCGGCGCCGAGGGCCAGGTGGTGGCCTGCGCCAGCGCCGACCTGGTGCGCACGGCCCGCACCGCCGAGCTGACCGACTGCGCCACGCGGCCCGACCACCGCGGCCAGGGGCTGATGCAGGCGCTGCTGCGGGGCCTGCTCGACGACCTGCGCGAGCTGGGCTACCCCACCGCCTTCACCCTGGCGCGGGCACGCCAGCCGGGGGTCAACCTGGGCTTCCTGCGGGTCGGCTTCCGCTACCGCGGCCGGATGCCGCAGTCGTGCCGGATCGGGGACGGGATCGAGGACGTCAACGTGTGGAGCCGGCGGCTGTAGGCGCCGCCAGCCGGGTTCGGAACCCGATCCACGGCACCTCGACCGGGGCCCCGGGATCGCTGCGCCGGCGCGCCTCGCGCAGGACCTCCTCGCGCCGCGGCGGGTCCAGCTCGGGCGTCAGCGGCTCCAGCAGCGCCGGCACCTCCAGCAGGTCCATCAGCTCGCGCTGGGCGCAGCGGTAGGTGTAGCGCCACTGCTCGGCGGGCTCGAAGCCCTCCTCGGCCAGCACCTGGTCCAGCGCAGCGGGGTCCACCTCGACCGGCTGGCCCTGGGAGGTTCCCCCGCTGGCCTCCTCGATCAGCTGCGTCAGGGTGACCTGGAACGGGAACAGCGGGGCCGCCTCGCCGCGGACCAGCGCGGCGGAGACGTTGAACGCCAGCACCCCCCCGACCGGGTCCAGCACCTGTGCCACCGCCCTCAGCACCGGCCGCGGCGCCGGGAAGTGCCAGAACGCCGCGTTGCACACCACCCGGTCGACCGGGCCGGCGGCGACCCGCGCCAGGTCGGCGGCGGGGGCCACCTCGAAGCGCACCCGCGGGTCGGCGATCTGGGCCCGCGCCACGGAGACCATCTCCGCCGAGGCGTCCATCGCCACCACCTCGCCGTCGGCGGGCAGCGTCGCGAGGGCGGCCTCGGTGGCCGCCCCGGTGCCACACGCCAGGTCCAGCACGCGCAGCGCGGAGTCCACCTCGGCGCGCTGCACCAGCTCGCGCCCCAGCGCCGCGTAGACGCCGTTCTCGCGGACGAACCCGTCGTATGCCTCGGCGTTGAGCGCGCTGTCCCAGGGGTTGCCCGCCGTGTCAGCCATCGTCCACCAGCGGACGCAGGCGCCGGCTCCGTCCGTTGGCGCGCAGCCGTCGCATCGCGCGGGCCTCGATCTGCCGGATCCGCTCGCGCGTGACCTCGAACTCGGCGCCGACCTCCTCCAGCGTCCGGTCCGTCTCGTAGCCGATCCCGTAGCGCAGGCGCAAGACCTGCTCCTCGCGGGCGGTCAGCGTCGCCAGGATCCGGCGCATCTGGAGCGACAGGTCGCGGACCTGCACCGCGTCCACCGGGCTGACCACCGTGGGGTCCTCGACGAAGTCGCCGAGCACGGCGTCGTCGTCCTCGCCCACCGGGGTCTCGAGGCTGATCGGCTGCACGCTCGCGCGCAGCGTCTTGCGCACCTCGGCCTCGGTGATCTCCATCCGCTCGGCCAGCTCGCCGGCGGTGGCCTCGCGCCCCAGCTCCTGGCGCATCGCGTAGCGCGTGCGCTGCAGCTTGCTGATCTTCTCGACCATGTGCACCGGGACCCGCACGCTGCGCGACTGGTCGGCGATCGCGCGGGTGATCGCCTGGCGGATCCACCATGTGGCATAGGTGCTGAACTTGTACCCG
>CAZOYV010000312.1:0-9548 GCA_964584075.1 uncultured Rickettsiales bacterium
GGCAGCCCTCGTCGACCTGCCAGTCGCAGTCGTTGTCCACGCCGTCGCAGACCTCGGGGGCACCCGGGTGGATCGTGGGGTCGTCGTCGTCGCAGTCGATCCAGAACTCGTAGCCGTCGCCGTCGTTGTCGAAGTTGGGCTGGGCCGTCGCCGTCGCCGCGCCCAGGACGCAGATCACCCCCACGAGGACACCGAAGACCGCGCGCATGCTGCTCTCCTCCGCTACCTACAGAACGGCGTGGAGGGTAGAAGGGGGGACGGCGCGCGCGGGAACAGGGGCGCGCGGTGTAGGGTCGGCGTGCGGGAGGAGGCGCGACATGGCGGAGGGCAAGGGCCCGCTGGGCAAGATCCTGCTGGGGTGTGGCGCGCTGCTGGTGCTGTCGCTGCTGGCGGGGATCGCGGTGGCGGTGGGGCTCGCGCTGCGCTCGTCGCCGTCGCTGGCCGAGACGGGGTGGGTGGAGGTCGAGTTCCGGGTCGACCTGGACGAGGCCGTGGCGCAGCGGCCCGACCGGCCGGAGGACGAGGTCCGCGAGGAGGCGATGGCGCAGACGGTCGAGGTCTTGCGCAGGCGCCTCGACGAGATGGACGTCCGGGATCCCGTCGTGTTCCGCGAGGGCGACGACCGGGTCGTGGTGCAGGTGGTGGGGTACGTCGAACCCGACCTCCTGGCCGCGGCGCTGACCCAGCAGGCGCGCCTGGAGTTCCGCTTCGCCGACGAGCAGCGGACCGCCGCGGAGCTGGAGCGGGCGGTGGACCTGGTGATCCAGGAGGCCGGGCTCGACGCCGCGGCCAGCGAGGAGCTGATCGAGGCGGCGGCGGGGGACCTGATCCCCGCGGACCACGAGCTGCTGTGGGAGTGGGAGCGGGACGCCGCCGGCGCGCGGACGCGGACGCGGCCGTGGATCGTCGAGCAGCGGGTGGGGCTGACCGGCAGCAACGTCGCGGGGGCCAGGGCCCAGCAGGACCAGTTCGGGGGAGCCACGGTGAGCCTGCAGTTCGACGAGGCGGGCACCGAGCGGTTCTGCGAGCTGACCCGCGCGCGGACCGGCGAGAAGCTGGCGATCGTGCTCGACGGAGAGGTGCTCGGCGTGCCGGTGATCCAGGAGCCGATCTGCGGGGGCTCGGCGAGCATCGCGATGGGCATGGGAGACCCGGCGGAGATGCTGCAGGCGGCCAAGGACCTGGCGCTGAACCTCCGCGCCGGCGCGCTGCCCGCGCCGCTGGAGGTGGAGACGACCAGCGCGATCGGGCCGGCGGAGTAGCCGCTACTCCGGCTCGATCCCGATGTCCTCGAACGGGATCTCGACCCACCCCGGGATCGAGTACGCCGGCGACGAGGGGTCCAGGGTCAGGTCGAGGCCGGCCTCGTCGCTGAACAGCGGGTCTGCGTCCTCGACGTTGTCCGCGATCTCCTCGTAGATCGCCAGCACCTCGCCGGTGCCGCCGTAGCTGTACTCGGTGGCGAAGTCGCCCAGGTCCCAGCCCAGGTTGCGCGACAGCACGCAGCCCTCGGGGTACAGCCAGTAGGTGCCGGGGTCGCTGATGATCGCCCAGTCGTCGGGGATCGCGGCCAGCCGCGGGTAGGCCGAGGCCCACGGCTCCTGCTGGTAGTCCATCGCCTCGATCTTCTCGAGCTGGTTCCAGCTGTCTCCGGGGGTGTTGGTGATCCAGGCGACGCCGCGGTTGTCGGTCTTGATCCCGCGGCGGGCGTGGACGAACAGGTTGTTGACCATCGTGTGGTCGCGGCCGCCGCCGGCCTGGATCCCGGCGTCGTCGATCTCGTACAGCACGTTGCCCTCGGCGGTCTGGCCGCTGGCGCAGTCGTCCCAGTAGATGCCCTGGATCGCGTGCTGGGGGAACCGCGACCGCACGTGGTGGATGAAGTTGTGGCGCAGCACCGTGCCCTGGGCGCTCCAGTCGCGACCGGTGTAGACCGCGCCGGCGTCGCTGGCCCACTGGCAGACGTCGCCGATGTCGTTGAGCTCGATGAGGTGGTCGTTGCCGTTGTAGAGGATCGCGGTGTGGGGCGCGTCGTGCAGCTCGTTGTGCGTGACCTCGACGCCGATGGACGAGCCGTGCAGGTAGATCGCCGGGTCGTAGGTCCAGCACCAGCGCGAGAAGTGGTGGATCTCGTTGTTGCGGATCACGTGCCCGCTGGGGCTCAGCGTCAGCCGGTCGCCGCCGTCGACGTCGACGCCGCGCTCGCCGGGGTGGGCGATGGTGCAGCGCTCGACGACGTGGTTGTTGCCGTCGAGCTCGATGCCGTGGCGGCCGGCGTTGCGCAGCGTGCAGTGGCGCACGGCGTTGTCGAAGCCGTCGATCTCCACGAGGCTGTCGCGGCCGGCCTCGAGGGTCAGCGAGACCAGCTCGACGTGGTGGGCGTTCTCGATCTGGACCAGCGGCTCGTCCACGAGCGAGGCGATGATCTCCCGCTCGATGTCGTCGCCCGGGGGCCACAGGTAGAGGATCCCCTCGACCCGGTCGAGGAACCACTCGCCCTCCTCCGAGATCTCCTCGACCAGGTTGTAGACGTACAGCGGCTGGCCGTCCTCGACCCCGTAGGAGGGCTCGAAGTCCAGCGTCACCAGCCCGCTGCCGGGGTCCACCGAGCCCGGGACGTGGTCGTCGGCCCACCACTGGCCCCAGTAGCCGTGGAACCAGATCTCGTCCGCCGCGGCCCAGCGCGCCGGGCGGGGGTCGTCGATGGTGAACTGGGTCGAGCCGTCGCTGCCGGTGACGGGCACGAACCCGGGCACGAACCCGACCTCCATCGCCAGCGGCTCGCCGCTGGGGCTGCCGGAGTCGGGGTGGTAGGTGCCCAGCGGCGAGCTGCCGCCGCCGGACCACCACGCGTAGAAGTCGCCGGTGCCACCGAGGTCGCCGTGGTTGCCCAGGTAGTAGACCTGGTTGACGTCGCGGAAGTAGATGTACCAGCCGCCCCCCTGGCGCTCGTAGAAGGGCTCGCCGTTGTACGTCCCCGCCTCGCTGTACAGGCCGGTGACGTCCGGCGAGATCCCGCTGCCGGTGACCTCGATCTCGTGGATCGCCAGGTCCACGTCGGCGGCCTCGACCTTGTCCGGCCAGCGAGCCAGCTGCATCGGCTCGCCGTCGACGAACAGCTCCAGCGCCGCGTCGGCGTCGTCGCCGAAGCCGCGGGGCTCCAGCGTGCCGAACTCGTTGGTCACCATCGCCAGGTTGAGCCGCATCACGTGGCCCTGGGCGGCGGGGTCGAGGCGGTCCCAGACGGCGTCGAACTCGTGGACCAGCGCGAACGACGCCGGGTCGAGCTCGACCCCGCCGACGATCCGCGCCTCCTCGCCGAGGTAGCCGCAGTAGACCACCGGCGAGCCGGCCTCCCCGGAGTCCTCGGCGCCCAGCTCGAACGGGGCCTCCAGCGGGTAGCGGCCGCCGCGCAGCACCACGGTCAGCCCGCCCACCGGGACGCCCGAGGTGGCGATGCGGTCGCGCACCGCGGCCCGCGCCGCGCCCAGCGTGGCGAACGGCTCGGCCTGCGTGCCGGGGTTGCCGTCGTCGCCGTCGGGCGCCACGTACCAGTCTCCCACCTCGCAGCCGTGCTGCGGGGCGCTGTCGTCGTCGCCGCTGTCGTCGTCGCTCGCGTCGTCGTCGCCGCTGTCGTCGTCGTCGCCCACGTCGTCATCGCCGGCGGTGGTGTCGTCGTCGTCGGGCTGCTCGGTGGGGCAGCCGGCGAGGACCAAGACGCCCACGAGCAGGATCGAGAGCCGGATGGTCGGTGCCACGGTGGTTCCCTCCCGGCGAGCAGGATACCACCCGCGGCGCCTCGCTCATCCGCCGAAGCGCTCCTCGTAGAGGGGCTCCTCGAAGCCCACCAGCACCGGCTCGCCGTCCACCTCGACGACGGGCCGCTTGAGCAGCATCGCGTCGGCCTGCATCCGCGGCAGCCACTCGGCGTCGCCCCAGGTCTTCTTCTCCGCCGGCATCGCGCGGTAGGCCCCGCCGCTGGTGTTGCGCATCGGCTTGCTGCCGAACGCCTCCATCCAGCGGGCGACCCGCTCGGGCTCCGGCGGGGTGTCGCGGAAGTCGACCCACTCGTAGGCCACGCCGCGCTCGTCGAGCCACTTGCGCGCCTTCTCGACCGTGCCGCAGGTGGGGATGCCGTACAGGGTGATCGTCATCGCCGCTTCCTCCCGAGGGTTCGAGCGAGAAACCCTACCATCAGCGTCACCCGGAGGGCGGGCGAGACCCCCGCAGGCGGCGGTGTGGCGCAGCGGCACTCGCAGGTCTGCGGCCCGTCGCCGTCGTCGTCGCCCCCGTCGTCGTCGGCTGCGTCGTCGTCGGCCCCGTCGTCGTCCGCGTCGTCGTCGCCCCCGTCGTCGTCCCCGGCCGCGGTGTCGTCGTCGTCGCCGTCGTCGTCGTCCCCGGGGGCACGGCGCACCGCGGAGGGGTGCCACTTGTCGTAGGGCACCAGGTCGGTGGCGGTCTCGAGCACCAGCGGCCAGCCGTCGGCGTCGCCGGGCAGCTCCAGCCCCTGCGCGGGGATCGCGTAGATGTCGAGCCACGCCATCGGCGGCCCGCCCTCGCCGTCGCGGCCGTAGGTGTAGCGCTCCACGGCCATGTACTCGCCGCCGTCGAGGTGGAAGAAGCTGGTGAGGTTGCGCACGTCGCTGCCGTCGTCGGCGTCGGGGTCCGGATCGATGCGGCCGATGGAGACGCAGCGGCTGCAGTCCACGCCCTGCTCACCGCAGTGGTGGTAGTTGGGGCAGTTGGGCCGCCCGGCGCCGTCGTCGCCGAGCATGTCGAGGCAGTCCAGCGCCTCGGAGAACCCGGGCGTCGTGCCCACCTCGGTGCAGCTACCCGGTACCGAGCCGTCCATCATCGGGTTGCTCACCAGGTAGAGGATCGAGTAGTTGGCGGGCACGTCGAACAGCACCAGGCTGTCCCAGTGGAAGGTCAGGATCGACCCGTCGTGGTTCATCGCCGGGTTGGTGACCGCGGTGCCGGTCCACGGGTTGGGCGTCAGCGGGCCGTACTCGGCGATCAGCGCGGTCTTGCAGCAGTAGTCCCAGGCCTGGGCCTCGCACTGCACGAAGTCGCAGTCGCCCAGATCGGTCAGCAGGATCCGCGACAGCACCTCGAAGCCCTGGCCCATCTCGCCCTCGAGGAACGCCAGGTAGGTGTCCTCGCCCGCGGGGAACACCACGTCCATGTCGGCGGTGTTGACGTCGGCCTGGCCGTCGTCGTGGTCGGGCTTGCGCGCCAGCAGCTCGAGGCGGCGCATCACCAGCGCCTCGACGGGCTGCCCGCCGCCGTCCTCGACCACCACCGCCTCGCGGTCCATCACCAGCCGGTAGAGGCTCCGGTCGGCGAAGTACAGCACCCGCTCGTCGGGCGCGCCGAGGCCCCAGCGGGCCAGCCACACCGTGGCCGGCAGCGCCCGCTCGATGCTCCAGCCGCCGCCGCCGGTGTCGCAGCGCACCAGCGAGACGGTGTTCTCGAAGCTCGCGCCCATCACGTCGCGGGCGCCCACGGCGAGCGCCTCGCCCTCGGGGGAGAACACGATGTCGAGCTCGTCCCAGCCGCCGGACCCCTCGAAGTCTGCCTGGAGCGCGCTGACGTGCACGTCCAGGTCGGCCGAGGGGCCGACCTTGGTGGCGAACAGCCGCAGCGCGGCCTCGTCGGTGATCGCGGCCACCGCCGGCGGCCAGGTCCCGTAGCTGGTCACGTCCCCGGAGATGCGGTGCGCCGAGAGCAGTGCGCCGGGGGCCAGCGGCCCGCAGCCGAGGTCGCCACCGGTGGAGACCGGGCAGGCGCAGACCTCGACGCTGTTGAGCGTGTAGTTCCCGCACACGCCCTGCTCCGCCAGCGGCGGGAACGCGTCCTCGCAGACCCCGGCACGCCCCGCGTGCGGTGCCGCGGCGAGGGCCAGGAGCGTCCCGCACAGCACGAATCTCGTGACATTCTCCACGGCGCGTCGCCCTCCGCCACCACCCCGAATCGCCGCTCAGGATATCATCCCCGGCAATGCCGCTGATCGTGCTGTCCGTATTTCGTCTCCTCGCCGCCGCCGTCCGCGGGCTGTGGGACTTCGCGCGGCTGAAGTGGTGGTTCTGGTGGCTGCGCGGGGAGCGGCTGCGGCGCTTCCAGCGGCGCAAGGTCGACGCGATGGTCCGCCTCGCGGTGGCGCGCAGCCCGTTCTACCGCAAGCTCTACGAGGGCCACGATCTCGCCGACTTCGCGTCGCTCCCCACCGTCGACAAGGCGACGATGATGGAGCACTTCAGCGAGTTCAACACCGCCGGTCTGGACCGCGACGCGCTGATCGAGTTCGCGCTGAAGATGGAGAGCGACGCCGACTTCCTGCGCTACTTCGACGACCGCTACGTGGTCGGGCTGTCCTCGGGGACCAGCGGCAACAAGGGGCTGGTGCTCACCGACCGGGCGCTCAGCGAGCGGCTGCCGTTCATCTTCCTGGCCCGCAGCGGGGTGCCGCTGCGGCTGCTGCCGTACCGGATCCTGTTCATCCTGCGGGTCCACAACCAGGCCTTCGAGAACGTCAACAGCCCGCTGATCACGCTGCGCTACCGGCACCTGATGACGCCGATGGAGGAGATGCTCGCCGAGCTGAACGGGCTGCGCGCCAACATCGTGATGGGGCCGCCCTCGGTGCTGAGGATGATCGCCGAGCAGGCGGAGCGGATCACCGCGCCGCTGCGGCTGGCGGTGTCCTACGCCGAGGTGCTGACCCCCGAGGACGAGGCGTTCATCGAGGAGAAGCTGGGGGTGAAGCTGATCCAGCTGTACCAGGCCAGCGAGGGCCCCATCGGCTCGGCGTGCAAGCTCGGCAAGCTGCACGTCAACGAGGACCTGGTCTACATCGAGGGCTTCGACGAGGACGGCAACCCGCTGCCGCCCCACCAGCCGGCGCACCGGATGCTGGTGACCAACCTGTACAACGAGCTGCAGCCGCTGATCCGCTACGAGCTGAACGACCTGCTGGTGTTCGGCGACCCGTGCCCGTGCGGCTCGGGGTACCGCGTGATCGAGCGGGTCCTCGGCCGCCACGACGACATCTTCTGGTTCCCGCGCGCCGGGGGGGAGGGGTACCAGCACCTGTTCCCCGACCTGGCCCGCCGCGCCGTGATCACCGCCACCGGGGACGTCCGCGACTACCAGGTGGTCCAGGAGGCCTACGACCGCGTGGTGGTGCGGCTGGTCCCGGTCGAGGGGGCCGACTTCGCGGAGGTCGCCGAGACGGTGCGGGCCTCTATGGAGGCCGCGCTGACGCGCTTCGGCTGTGCGCTGCCGGCGATCGAGGTCGAGCCGGCGCCGCCGGAGGTCAACCGCTCCAGCCAGAAGCTGCAGCGGGTCCGCCGGGCGTTCCCGCACCCCCCGCCGGAGCCGGCCTGACGCGGCGAGCCGGCAGCCCTCAGACGCCGCGCAGCATCGCGGCGTAGGCCCGCATCAGCGTTACCGCCACCGGTCCCGGGGTGGGGAACGCGGTGTCGTCCACCGAGCGCACCGGCATCGTGCCCGAGACCGTGCTGAGCAGCATCACCTCGTCGGCGGCGAGTAGCTCGTCGAGCCACAGCCGGCGCTCCTCGACGGGGTACCCCAGCTCGCGGGCCAGGCCCAGCACCTTGTCGCGGGTGATGCTGGGCAGGATGTTGTCGATCGCGGGGGACACCAGCGTGCCTCCGAGCACCGCCAGGTACGACGAGCTGCCCCCCTCGGTGACGTACGGCCGGCCGTGGACCTCGCGCAGCATCACCGCCTCGTAGCCGCCCCGGGCGTAGGCGTGGTTCTTGGCCATCACGTTGGGCAGCAGGTTGAGCGTCTTGTGCTCGCACAGCTTCCCGCGCAGGTCGGGGTAGGTGTACACCGCCGCGCCGGCCTCCCAGTTGGCCGGGTCGATCGGGCGCAGCGGGATCACCATCACCAGGAACGTCGGCGGCGTGCCCGGGGGCGGGTAGCGGTGGTCGCGCGAGGGACCCACGCCGCGGGTCAGCTCCAGGTAGACCTCGCCGTCGTCGATCCCGTTGCGCCGCGCCAGCTCCCGCGCGATGGACTCGATCTCCTCGTCGCGATGCGGCACGGACAGCTGGAAGAACGCAGCGCTCTGCCGCATCCGCGCCAGGTGCTCGCCGAGGAACAGCACCCGCCCGCGGACGATGCGCATCACCTCGAACAGCCCGTCGCCGAACACCAGCCCGCGGTCCAGCGGCCGGATCGCCGGCCGGTCCTGCGGGACGAACTCCCCGTCGACGTGGACCCACATGCCTGGACCTCCTGTCGCCTGCGGGTGGTCGAGGGCGCGTATCTTACGCCCGTCGCTCGGGCCTGTGTGCGCAGCGCGCGGGCGGCCCCGCTATGATGGAAGCTCACGCGCGAGGGGACGGATGAGCGCAGACGACCAGCTCCCGGCGCTGCTCGGCATGGTCGGGGCGAGGCGCTTCGCCCAGGGCGGGATGGCCGACCTGTACGTCGCCGACAAGGTGATGCCCAAGGGCGGCCGGCGGCGGCTGGTGGTCAAGCGCATGCAGCCGCAGCTGACGGTCTCCGAGGACCTGGTCAAGCGGTTCCGCGACGAGGCGCGGCTGGGGCTGCTGCTGCGCCACTCCAACATCGTCCGGGTGATGGAGTACCACCAGCTCGAGGGCCAGCACTACATGCTGATGGAGGCCATCGACGGGGTCGATCTGGCCGAGATCATGACGCTCTGCTGGGACCGCGGGCTCCCGTTCCCCCAGGACGTGGCCGCCTACTTCCTGCAGGGGGTCGCCTCGGCGCTGGCCTACATGGCCGACGCGCGCACGCTCGACGGCCTCGACCTCAAGCTCGTCCACCGCGACATCAGCCCCTCGAACATCCTGGTCACCACCGAGGGGGTGGTGAAGCTGATCGACTTCGGCGTCGCCAAGAGCGAGGCGCGCGAGAGCAGCACCCGCACCGGCGGGTTCGTCGGCAAGTACGCCTACATGTCCCCCGAGCAGGTCCGTGGCGATCCGATCGACATCCGATCCGACCTGTTCGCGCTGGGCTCCGTGGGCTACGGCCTGCTGGCGGCGCGGATGGCGTTCCAGGGGAGCTCGGGCTACGAGATCATGGACGCCGTGGTGCAGTCCGAGCCGTTCCCGCTGCAGAAGCTGCGCAGCGACGTGCACCCGGTGCTGGTCCAGGTGATCCAGCGCTGCCTGCGCAAGGACCCGGCGGAGCGCTACGCCCACCCGATCCACCTGGCGGAGGACCTCAACGCCTACTTCCACGTGGCGGTGGACCGGCCGCCGTCGATGCTGGCGGCGGAGTTCATCGAGGCGCTGGGGCTGGTGGAGCGCGAGCTGACGCCGTCGCCGCCGCCCGACACGACCTCGCCGGGCTACGAGGTGATGCCCGGGTCGCAGGCGATCCCGGTGGTCCCGCCGTCGCGGGAGCGAACGGCCCCGGCGGACATCTTCGAGGGGGTCGACCCGCCGTCGGCGGCGCCCGCCCTCTCGCCGCCGCCGCCCGCCGCGCCGCCGACCCCGGCCGAGCCGTCGCCTGCTCCGCCGCCGCGCTCGGAGGCGCCCACCGCC
>CAZOYV010000313.1:0-2601 GCA_964584075.1 uncultured Rickettsiales bacterium
CTTGATGAACTCCTCGGGGATGTTGTCCGCCATCGCGGTGCGCACCATGCCGGGCGCCACGACGTTGACCGTCACCTGGGCGCGGCCGAGCTCCTTGGCGACGGCCTTGGCGAACCCGATCCCGCCGGCCTTGGCCGCCGAGTAGTTGGACTGGCCGAACTTGCCGCGCAGGCCGTTGATCGACGAGATCACGATGATCCGCCCGCTCTTCTGCTCGCGGAACCCCGGCGCCACGGCGCGGGTGTAGTTGAACAGGCCCTTCAGGTCGGCGCCGAGCACCATGTCCCACTGGTCCTCGCCCATCTTCCAGATCACGCCGTCGCGGTTCAGCCCGGCGTTGAGCACCAGGATGTCCATCCCGCCGAGCTCCTCGCGGATCTGGGCGATGACCTCGTGGGCGCGGGCGTGATCGGACACGTCGGCCTGGATCGGCAGCGCCTCGACGCCGTGGGCCTCCACCGTCGCGCGGAACTCGTCGGCGGCGTCCATGCTGCGGCCGCAGGCGGCGACGTGGGCGCCGTTCGCGGCGAGGTCCTCGGAGATCGCCAGGCCGATCCCCTTCATGCCACCGGTGACCAGGGCCACGCGGCCCTTCAGAAGCGTGCTCATCGATTCCTCCGAAGCGGATAGCGGGTGAACGGGAGTCGCATCATCGCGTGGACGGGCGCGCGATTCAAGCCGGGTCGGGCGCCGGGCCCCGCGCCCACCGCTCAGCCGCCGTAGACCTCGTCCTGCTCGATGGTCGAGAGCACCCAGCCGAACTCGCCGGAGACGACCTTGGTGCCGCAGTAGTCGCAGACCCCGGCCTGGCTGACGTGGACCTCGGCGCCGCAGCTGGGGCACTGGTCGGCCTTCTCGCCGGGCCTCGACGCGACCCCGGCGCGGCGGATGAAGGTCCAGTACTCGGTGAACACCCGGGGCTTGCGCTTGTCCCCGGAGACGACCTTGCCCTGGCCGTCCTGGACGAAGTCGATCATCGAGGCGTGGACCCGCACGGTGGCGGCGTCGAAGTAGGCGTCCTGCTCGACCTTGACCAGCTGGATCTTCTGGATCTGGATCCGGTCGAGGACGTTGCGCAGCCCCTCGGCGGCGTACTGCTCCATCCAGAACCGGTGGCTCTGGAACAGGTGGTCGGTCTCGTAGGCCCGGGCCTCGTCCCAGGTGCCCTCCGTCCACGCCTTCTGCAGCGCCATGAACACGTGGTGCACGCGGCCCTTGAACGCGGCCTGGTCGAACGCCGGGTCCCGGGCCGTCAGCGCCCGCAGCTGGGCGTTGAGCCCCGGGTCGACGACCGTGGGCAGGTCGGTGCCGACCTCGGCCCCGCCGCCGAGGTGCAGCTCGGCGCGGCTGCGCGGACGCCGCAGCTGGACCTGGATCCTGGCCACCGTCCAGTGGAAGTGCCCCTTGTCCACGACGTTGTCGCAGTAGGGGCAGGTGCCGTCCGGCTTCAGCTCCACCGCGGCGCCGCAGCTGGGGCAGCGCAGGTCGGTGATCGCGTCGGGGCCCTTGGACAGCACGCCGGCCTTGCGCTTGAAGGCCCAGCGCTCCACCACGTACAGCGTTCGCTCGGTGGGGGCGTCCCCCTCCCCCCGCAGCTCGCGGTAGTTGGCCTCGAACTCGACCACCAGGCCGCGGTTGGGTGCGGTCCAGCCCCCGACCTCGAGGATCCGGCTGGCGCCGATCACGATCCGGTCGACGCCGCGCAGCGGCCCGTCCCCGGGCAGCGCGGCGAGCTCGCGGCGGACCTGCGGATCGAGGTACGGCGCGAGGTGCTCGAGCTTGCCCGAGCCGCGGTGCTCGTGGGCCCGCACGTACAGCAGCTGGACGAAGTCGAGCAGCAGCGGGCGCGAGAAGTTGGGGTCCTCGCCGCGCAGGCGCTGGAGGGCCTGGTTGACCACCTGGGCGCGGGCACGCGGGTCCTGTCGCGCGCGGCGGCTCGGCGGGCGCCGCGCCGGGGCACCGCGCGGCCCCGTGCCGCGGCGCTTGAGCCGGTGCCGGATGATCAGGATCACGACCACGATGAACAGGATGTCGAGGGGGATCCCGATGGCGGGGTACTCGATGGTCAGGATGATCAGGAACCGGGCGATCTCGATCAGGATCCAGATCAGCAGGGCGTCGTCGCCTCCGCTGCCACCCCCGTAGCCGCCGCCCCCGCCGCCGCCCCCGAAGCTGTCCCCGCCGCCCACCCGGGCCAGCGCCTCCTCCGGGCCGAGGCACAGCGCGCAGAGCGCGATCCCGCCGGCGACCCACAGCACGACGGGGAGCCAGCGCCGGAGCCAGACCGCCGCCTCGCGTCCCCACCGGTACGTCGCGCGGCTCATGGCAGCACCCGCGGGCGGTTGGGGATCTCGTCCGTGTCTTCGTCTCCGGCGGGCAGGTGCTCGGCGAGCAGGGGCGTCGCGCGATCGAGGATCTCCTCGACGCACCGCTGCCATTGCCGCGGCCCGGCGGCGGCGACGGCGTCGTGGACCAGCGCGTTCCACTCGCCGCGGGGGATCCGGGCGTCGACCCCGTGGTCGGTGAGGACCTCCACGAGGTCCTCGAACCGCGAGTGGTAGATCAGGACGCCGGTCCGCTCGCGGGTGGCCGAGACCGCCT
>CAZOYV010000313.1:2611-9499 GCA_964584075.1 uncultured Rickettsiales bacterium
ACCGCCTCGTCGACGAAGGCGAGCTTGGCGCCCTCGGCGACCTGCGCGGCGCGTCGCTCCGCCATCGTGAACCAGCGCCGCAGCGCCGGGAAGCGGTGCCCGAGCAGCAGCCCGAGGAACCCCGTGAGCGCCGAGATCGGCGCGACCAGGGACGCGGGGATGTCGACGGGCAGGTAGATCATCAGGATCAGGCACAGGACGGCCAGCGCGCCGCCGACCGCCATCGCGGCGTCGCGGTAGTGGCCGGAGTGCCCGGCGAGGACCACCACGATCTCGGCGGACGTGGTCTCCTCGGCCCTGGCGACCCGGGCCTCGAGGTCGTCGAGCACCTCGTCGGGGATCTCGGTGGCCATGCTTCCTCCGCCCCAGCGGGCAACGGGATTCTCTCAGGTTCGTGGCCCGGGGGCGAGCCCCGCGCACCGTCTCCCTTGATCTCGGCGCGGCGCGCTGGCATCGTCGCAGCGTCCAGCGGAGAGACGACCCGATGACGAGAACACCGATCGCCGCTGTCGTGAGCCTGATCCTCGCCGGGGTCCTGCCCGCCTGTCGCTGCAACCCGTCCGAGGACGCGGACGCGACGCCCGCCGAGGCGACGCCCGAGGAACCCACCACGGCCGAGGAGGCGACGCCCGAGGAGCCGGTCGCGTCGATCCCGGTGTCGCCCGAGGTCGTGGAGCTGATCGAGGCCGGGGACATCGAGGCGCTGGCCGCCGACATGCAGCAGCGGGTCGCGCGGATGCGCGAGCTCGCCGCCGCCACCGAGCAGCGCAGCGCGGCGCTGGAGCAGGTCGCCGAGGGCATGACCGGCCGCAGCACCGAGCTGGATCCGTCCGATCCGGCCACCGTCGAGCAGCTCACCCGGTCCGCCGACGAGCTCGCCAGCGGTGCCGGCGAGATGGAGACCGACGTGGAGGCGCTGCGACAGCTGGTCGTCGATCTGCGCGCGGAGGCCGACGCGATCTACGGCGCCCCGGCGACGCCGAGCGGCTGAATCGTGTAATTCCCAATCCCCTTGACAGGCCATCGAGCGGACCGCTAGCGTGCACCCCGTCCCGCACGGGATCGTGCGGGGGAGCGCGCATGTTCGATCCACGACATCACCTGGCGGCCCGCCTGCGCCCCCACCTGCTGCCCTTCGTGCGCCGGATCGTCGAAGACGTGCTACAGGGTGTGATCCAGCGACGGGCGATGCCGATGCGTAGCGAGTTTCGAGAAATGCAGGTGCGCGCGGGCGACCAGTCCCGCGCGGTGGCCGAGCTGAGAGCCGAGCTGCACCCCAACCCGAGCCGGAGTGACGGACCATGAGCACGATCTCCAACTTCTTCCTGGCCAACCTCGCCGAGCGGCTGACGCCGCTGCTACAGACCCCGGTGGAGGACATCGTCTACGAGATCCTCGACCGCAAGGGGCTGCCGACGCGTTCGGAGATCCGCGATCTCAAGAACCGTCTCGAGCGGATGGACGAGGAGATCAAGGCGATGCGCGAGAAGCTCGCCAAGGTCAAGTCCGCGCCCGTCGCGTCCGCGCCCGCGGTGACCAAGAGCGGCAAGCGCCGGGGCCGGCCGCCCCGCCAGGGGCCCCCGCCGATGTGCACCGTGGACGGCTGCAAGCTGCCGGTCCGCTCCAAGGGGTTCTGCGCCAAGCACTACCAGGCCTGGCGCCGCGGACGGCTCGACGGCTACGTCGATCCCGACGGGTTCGCCACGATCGCCGGGGACAAGGTCAAGATCGACAAGCGCGTCGCGGCGCAGCCGTTCGACGCCAAGGGCAGCGGCGCCGACCGGGTCGTCGTGGTCAAGGGCAAGGACTACGCGCGCCCGCTGGAGGGTGAAGAGGCCGCCAAGGCCCCCGCGCCCGAGGCCGCACCCGAGGCCCCGCCCGTCCAGGAGGCCCCGGCCGAGAAGGCGCCCGACGAGAAGGCCGCCCCGAAGAAGCCCGCACCGAAGAAGGCACCCGCCAAGAAGGCCGCCCCGAAGAAGCCCGCACCGAAGAAGCCGGCCCCGAAGAAGTCCGCCAAGAAGGCGCCCGCCAGGAAGGCCACCCCGAAGAAGGCACCCGCCAAGAAGGCCGCCCCGAAGAAGCCCGCCAAGAAGGCGCCCGCCAAGAAGGCGCCCGCCGAGAAGGCGCCCGACGAGAAGGCCGCCCCGAAGGCGCCCGCCAAGGAGTAACGCCAGGAGCCTGTCGGGCATGGCCACTTCGGCTGCGAATCCGACAGGCTCTCAGCCGACCAGCCGCCCGATCACCTCGATCAGCGCCCGCACGCCGAACCGGAAGCCCTCCACCGGGATCCGCTCGTCGACCCCGTGCAGGAGCTCCTGGAACTCGTCCTCGGGACCCAGCCGCACCGGGGAGAACCCGACACAGGTCGCGCCCAGCGAGGACCACGCCTTGGCGTCGGTGAAGCCCCAGATCAGGTTGGGGACCACCACCACCCCGGGGTCCATCCGGCCGAGCACCTCGCGGATCACGTCGAACACCGGATCGCGGGGGTCGCCGTCCACCGGCGGCATGCTCTTGATCACCTCGATCTCGTAGCCGTCCCCGATGATCTCGCGCACCTCGCGGATCAGGTCCTCGGCGTCCTGCCCCGGCAGCGTGCGGCCGTCCACCTCGAGCTCGGCCTCGCCGGGCACCACGTTGATCTTGCCCCCTGCGCGCAGGACGGTCGGGTTGGCCGTGTTGTGCAGCAGTGCGTGGAGGTTGCGCGCGGTGTCGCGGTCCGGCAGGACCCGATCGAGCACCAGCGCGGAGAGGTGCTGGTTGAGGACCTGTTGCAGGACCAGCCCCTTGGGGAACGGCTGGTGCCGGGCGAGGGTCCGGACGAACCCCTCCATCACCGGGGTCACGTGCAGCGGCGTCGAGCGCGTGGCGAGGGCGTGGGCCGCGGCGCCGATCGCCCCCAGGGCGTTGTCCGGGCCGGGGAATCCACCGTGTCCGGCCACCCCGCGGGCGCGGATGCGCAGCCAGCAGACGCCCTTCTCCGCGATCTGGACGGGACAGATCCGCAGGTCGCCGACGCGCCTCGTGAACCCGCCGAACTCGCCGAACGCGTAGCGCGCACGGACCTGCTCGGGGTGCTCGCGGACGAGCCACAGGGAGCCCAGCTCGCAGCCCGCCTCCTCGTCCGCCACCGCTGCGAAGATCACGTCGCGGCGGAGGCGTCCCGCCGCGTGGCGGTGCAGCGCCAGCAGGCAGGCGAGCTCCATCGCGACCATGTTCTTCATGTCGATCGCGCCGCGGCCCCACAGGTAGCCGTCGTGGATCTCGGCGCCGAACGGCGGGTGGGTCCACGCCGCCTCGTCCCCGACCTCGACGACGTCGAGGTGCCCGGCGAGCAGGATCGGGTCCTCGCTGCCGTCCCCCTCGAGCCGCGCCACGAGGTTGGCGCGGCCCTCGGTGACGGGAAACACCTCGTGGGCGATGCCCTCGGCCTGCAGGATCCCCGAGAGCAGGGCACAGGCCTGCTCCTCGTTGCCGGGAGGGTTTGTCGTGTCGATCCGGAGCAGCTCGCGGAGCACCTCCAGCGCCTCGTCGGCGATGGCGTCCCACGGCAGGTCGCCGATCCAGTCGGTCTCGCTCATGCCCGCTCCCCTCGCCCGCGGCGTCGCGCAGGCCCGTGATCCGTACCACGCTTTACCCCCCTCTCGCACGCGTTACAATGGGTCGCCTTGATCGAGGGGCAGACCCGATGGGTGAACAGCAGAGGCTGCCGCACGAGATCGATCTCACTTCGGTGATGGCGCCGGCGCCGGATCAGCTCTCGCAGCTGCTCGAGGCGTTCCGCAACGTCCTCGTCAACCACCGCATCTACGGCTCCGCGCATGCCAGCACCGAGGCCGCGACCGAACGCTGGGTCTCGCTCTGTGGACCGATCTTCGCGGCAGAGAACCCGGTGGTGCTGCTGAGCGGGGAGTCCTACCTCGAGGTCAACGGCGCCGCGCCGACCGATCCGGGCGACGCGATGGATCACGCCGTGCTGTGCAGCGGCTTCCTCCGCTCCCGCGGGATCCACACGATGGCCTTCGTCGACGGGCTGACCGCGGACGAGGCGGGGCGCCTCGTGACGCTGCTGTACGCCCTGCCCGACGACCGCCAGCGGCTCGTGGAGATGCAGCCGTTGCTGGACGAGCAGAAGATCGTCCACGCCGCCTGCAACCTCCCGGTCCGTCGCGGGCTGACGGACGGTGGCGCCGTCGGCGACGTCGTCAGCGACCGCGTCGGGCTGTTTCACGGAACGGCGGAACCGGACCAGGACGACGTAGATCGACCGTCGATGGGCGCGGCGTCGCTCGACGGGGAGGTCGATCCCGAGCACATCGATCTCCACGCCGTCGACCTGACCGCCTTCGACTTCCGGGCGGTGGACGTGACCCGGATGTCGTTCCGCGGGATCGACGTCGACCGCCTGCAGCCGACCAACCTCGACCTGTGGCGGCTCGACGGTCGCCAGCTGGATCAGATCGGCTTCGACTTCTCGACGCTCGAGCAGCACCCCGAGCTGGCGCTGTGGGACCCGGTCAAGCTGCTGCGCTCGCAGCGGTTCGTGGACTACGCCTCGGGGCTCGGGTACCGGCGCTTCGACGAATTCCTGCAACACCACCTCGAGACCGCGCTGGAGGGCCTCGACGGGGACCTGCGGTCCGCCGAGCTGCTCCAGCGCCTCGGCCGCTACGCCACCGGGATCGGCTACATGCGCGATCCCCAGGACCGCGCGATCCTGATCCAGCGCGTCGCGGCGCTGACCCTCGAGATGCCCCCGGAGCTGCTGGGTCGCTTCCTGACCTACCCGCTGCCCGAGGGCCGCGCGCTGCGCGATCAGGTGATGCGGGGGCTGATCCACGCCCGCGAGCTGTCCAACCGCGTCGTCCAGGATCTGGCGTTCCGCGCCTCCAAGGCCGACGATCCGGACCTGTTCCTGATGATCGCCGAGGCGCTCGAGGCGCTGATCCCGGGTCGCATCGCCGACGGCGATCTGGAGACCGCCCACATCGCGCTGCGGGTCATCGACCACCTGCGGATCTCGGAGCGCAGCCCGATCATCATCCGCACCCGAGCGACGCAGCTGCTGCGCTGGCTGTGCCGCCCGGACGTGGTCGACCGGCTGCTGATCGGGACGACCGACCGCGACGAGGACGTCGCCCACCGCTCACGCGACATCCTGCTCCACCTCGGCCCCTCGGCCGGGGACCTGCTGCTCGCCGAGCTGAAGCGATCGGAGAGCCCCGAGATCAGGCTGATCATCGTCGACCTGCTGGCGCAGCTGCTGTCACGCGAGCACGACGCAGGGGGAACCTTCCACCGCTCGTTCCGCTCGATCCTGCACGAGATCGAGCACGCCGAGGACTACCCCTGGTACTACGTGCGCAACCTGCTGCTCGTGATCCGCAAGATCGGCGACGACCGGTTCCTGGACTGGATCGCACGGTTCCTCGACAGCGACCACGCTCGCGTGCGACAGGAGGCGATCGTCGCCTGCGCCGAGATGCGCACCCCTGCCGTGCGGCGGCTGCTGCGCTCGGTGGCCGACGGCATCGAGATCGACACCCCCGATGCCCTCGAGGCGCTGGCCGGTGCGCTGATCGAGGACCCCGGCTTCGCGATCCTCGACTTCCTCGTACGCGTGATCGACGAGTCCACGATCCTGGCGGTGCGGGTCGCGGCGGTGGAGCGCCTGGCGCTGCTCTCGGGCGACGACGTGATCGGCGTGCTGGACCACGTGCTGAACCGCAAGAAGGGCCTGATCGGGCGACGCCCGTACTACCCCGACGAGCTCCGCGAGACGGCGGTACGCCTGCTCCGCCAGCGTGCGACCGCGCAGGCCGAGCGGGCGCTCAAGGACCTCTCCCTGGACCCCTCCGAGCGGGTCCGCAACGCGGGCCTCGAGGCGCCTGCCGCGGTCCCACCGGAGACGCCACCATGGGAGCCATGACCGGCCGGACGGCGGTGGCCGCCCTGCTGTGCGCGCTGATCTCGAGCCACGCCGCGGGGGCCGAGCCGCTGGACGGCCCCGGCCTGCAGGCCCACCTCGAGTCCCTCGCCGACGTGCTCGCGATGCGCGAGGGGGGCGCGCTGCCCGCGCTCGACGAGGCCGACTACCGCCGGCTCGCCGCCGGCGCAACGGTGATGAAGCAGCAGGAGATGGAGGGCTCCGAGACGCTGGGGGCCACCGTGTTCCGTGTCGCCGACGTGGAGGGCTGGCGGCTGTGGCTCGCGATCTGCGATCGCGATCATCACGAGGAGTTCATGCCCCACATCCGCGAGGGCGTGATGCTCCTCGACGAGGGCCACTCCCGGCTGGTCTACCAGTACCTCCAGTTGCCCGGGATCAAGGACCGACACTGGATCATCCGGACGCGCACCAATGGCCCGATGTGGCTCGCCTCGGGCCGCACGGTGTGGGAGTCGTCCTGGTCGCTGGAGCCCGGGGCCGAGGACCTGATCCCGACCTACCTCGAGAGCGGCGCGATCGAGAAGATCGACGCCGAGCAGGCCGGGGACGCGATCGTCACCCCGATCAACGACGGCTGCTGGCTGCTCGTCGACCTGCCCGACGGGCGCTGCTACATCGCCTACCAGGACATGAGCGACATCGGGGGCAAGGTCCCCCCCTGGGTGGTCAACGAGTTCGGCCCGGGCGGTCTGAGCAAGCTCGTCCTCGAGGTCGAGAAGCGGGGCCGCGCCATCGAGCAGCACTTCTCTGCCGACCGCCCCCCGCCCAAGGCCCCCGACGGCACCGACGTCGAGCAGTTGCAGATCGACTGAAGGTGTTCTCGCGAGAACAAAGTCCTCTGATATCCATCGGATCTGGTCCTGTTCGCTCCTGGTGTAGGAGAGGAGTTGGGGTCAAAGGGGTATGCCCTTGACTCCAGTGACCACTACCCCTTGTGG
>CAZOYV010000314.1:0-9478 GCA_964584075.1 uncultured Rickettsiales bacterium
GGATGATGCGGTGCTCAGGCGACGGGAGGGGATAGATTCACAAGCTCTCAGTGCACCTCGCGGTCCTGAAGCGCGAAGAACAGGTCGAGGAAGTCCGGATCGAACATCGCGCCGCGCTCGCGGCGCAGGATCCGCAGCGCCTCGCCCACGGTGTAGGCCGGCTTGTAGACCCGCCGGCTGGTCAGCGTGTCGAACACGTCGCAGATCGTCACGATCCGGGCCTCGATCGGGATCTCGTCCCCGATCAGCTGGGCCGGGTAGCCGGTCCCGTCGAAGCGCTCGTGGTGGCACAGCGCGATGGACGCGGCGAGATCGAGCACCGGCGAGTCGGTGCCGCTGAGCATGCGGTAGCCGATCTGGGTGTGGGCCTTGACGGCGCGGTACTCGCGCTCGGTCAGGCGGCCCGGCTTGGACAGGATCTTGTACGGGACGCAGACGTTGCCCACGTCGTGGAACCGCGAGGCGAGGCGGACCCGCACGGCGCCGTCGGCGTCGAGCCCGCACATCAGCGCGAGATCGTGGGCCAGCTGGCTGACCCGCTCCACGTGGGAGTCGCCCCCGAGGTCCCGGAACTCGGCGACGTGGCACAGGCGCGTCAGCATCTCCTCGAAGGACGGATCGACGGGGTCGTCCGGCGAGCTGGAGCGGCGCGGGGGAACAGGGGGGAGACGGGGGCTGGACTCCGAGGCGGATCGGAATCCTTGGGAGGCCCCCTCGAGGGACCGCTCCAGCTGCCGGCGACGGAGGGCGTTGTCGACGTTGACGAGGAGCTGCGACGGGTTCAACGGCCCGACCAGGTAGCCGGCCAGGCCGAGGTCCAGCGCCGCGGCGCCGAGCTCCGGGTGATCGCGGTCGGCGACCAGGATCGCCGACGTCCCGGGGAAGGTCTCCTGCAGGTCGCGGATCAGCGTCAGCGTGTCCCGCAGCGGCGGGGCCGCGTGGCACAGCAGCAGCGAGAACTCCGCCGACTCCAGGGCCTCGCGGGCGTCCCGCGTGCAGGCCGCGAACGCGCACTCGAAGCCGTGGTCGACCAGCGCGAGGGCGACGGCGCGGCGCGACGCCGGATCGTCGCCGACGATGAGGATGCGTTCGCTGTGCACGACGGTGATCCCGTTCTTCTCGGAGGGCTCGCAGCCCCACCAATCTGTCATTGTAGACGAACGGATACAGATGAAAAAGGAAGAAAAAACAAAAGGTTCAATGTTCTTCGAATTTGATTGTCTGATCGATTCTACAACCTCGGCGGCGTGCGCCGAAGCGTCCCCCCGGAGCCCCGCTCCGGCGGTGTATCTACTCGGGAACAGAAGTGAAAGTGACGATGTCGCCCCTCGTCTTGAACCGGCTCCGGGGGGCTGTCTACAATTGGCGACACTCCATGGACACGAACGACGAGCCGACCCCGACCCTCGCCGAGCTGCTCGCCCAGCTGTACGAGCGGCTGCCCGGCGGGGAGCGGGACCTGGCGCGCGACATCGAGGCCGCCGTGCGCGACTCGGTGGCGAGCACCGAGCGCGACCTGCGGCGGATGAAGCAGGCCGCCATCGACTACCGCAGCGAGCGGGACATCCTGCGGCTGGTGGCGCGGGCGCCGCTGGACGGGCTGATCGGCTCCAGCGAGCCCCACAGCTTCGTCGCCGCGGCGGTGCGCGCGATCGAGCAGATGCCGCGCGTCGAGCGCGGCTGCGTGGTGCTGTTCGAGACCCGGGAAGAGCACCCGCTGATCCTGGAGACGATCCGGGTGCCGGACGACGAGCGGGCCCACCTCGACGAGCAGCTCAGCAGCGGGATCATCGCCCGCGTCGGCCGCACCGGGCAGGAGGTCTACTGCGAGGAGGCCGTCGAGGACACCGTCTACCGCGAGCTGGCCAGCGTCCAGGCGCTGCAGATGAAGACGGTGCTGTGCTGCCCGATCCGCGGCGAGCGCGAGGAGCACGCGCGGGGCGCGATCTACGTGGAGAACCGCAGCCAGGCCGCGGCGTTCCCCGCGGCGTGGCGCGAGGCGGTCCAGCTGCTCGCCGGGCAGATGGCGCTGCACCTGTCGCTGATGGAGGCCGACGGCCACCCCGGCTTCGACCCGACCCAGCCCTACCGCCGCGGGGGGCGGTACCAGGAGATCGTCGGCCGCAGCCAGGTCACCGCGCGGCTGCTGCGGCGGATGGAGCGGGTCGGCCGCCAGGCCGACGCGCCGACGCTGCTGATCACGGGGGAGACCGGGGTCGGCAAGGAGCTCGTGGCCCGCAGCCTGCACCGCTACGGCCTGCGCAGCGACGGCCCGTTCGTGGCGGTCAACGCCGCCAACCTGCAGCCCACCGTGGTGGAGAGCGAGCTGTTCGGGACGGTGGCCGGCGCGTTCACCGGGGCGGTGGACCGGCCGGGGCTGTTCCACCAGGCGTCCGGCGGCATCCTGTTCCTCGACGAGATCGGCGAGATCCCGCTGGAGATCCAGGTCAAGCTGCTGCGCGTGCTCGACGACCACCGGGTGCGCCGGGTCGGCGCCCAGCGCGAGGACGACGTGGACGTCTGGGTCCTGGCGGCGACCAACGCCGACCTGCAGCGGATGGTGGACGAGGGGCGCTTCCGCAAGGACCTGTACTACCGGCTGTCCAGCTCCGTGCTGGCGATCCCGCCGCTGCGCGAGCGGCCCGACGACATCGAGGCGCTGGTCGAGCACTTCGTCGAGCAGGCCGCCGCCGGGGGCACCGGCCCGTCCCCCTACCTCTCCCCCGACCTGCTCGTCGCGCTGCGCTCCCAGCGCTGGGAGGGCAACGTCCGCGAGCTGCGATCGCTGATCGAGCAGCTGGTCGAGGCCGCGGCCGGGCCGGTGCTCGCGTCGGACGACCTGCGGCGGGTCGCCGACGGCGTGATCTCGCTGGACGACGACCGCCGGGCGTGGACCTGGGACGAGGCCCGCGAGCGCTTCCGCGAGGGCTACCTGCGCTGGGCGCTGCAGCAGTACGGGCCGGCGCTGCGCGACGTGGCCCGCGAGCTGGGGGTCCACCGCACCTACCTGTACAAGCTCTGCCAGAAGTACCAGATCCCGATCGGGTAAGATCCCACCCGCCCCGATGGGGCGCGGCGGGAGTTGGGCATGAGCGAGCGTCACCGTGGGGGGGGCGAACGCACACCAGTCAACGAGCGGCGCGACTTCAGCTGGGCGCAGACCGAGGGCGGCGGCGCGGACCGCGCCCCGGCGGACGCCGAGGATCTGGTCGCGATCCTGGACCTGGCGGTGGAGAAGTACCCGCGGTTCCTCCCCGGCGAGTGGGAGGAGGTCGGGGGGATGGGGCAGCTCGCCGAGGTCTACGACCGGCTGCTGGGGCGCACGCTGGTGCGCAAGCGGCCCCGGACGCACCGGCGCGACCCGGCGGGGTTCCGCGCCTTCGTCCACGAGGCCCAGGTCACCGCGCAGCTGAACCACCCCAGCATCGTGCCGCTGCTCGACCTGCGCCACGACGGGGACGGCTACTACTACCTGATGCCGCGGGTCGCCGGCACCAACCTGCACGAGGTGCTGGCCCGGCTCGCGGCGCGCGAGCGGGAGGCGACCCAGCGCTACGGCCTGAGCCGCCTGCTGCAGGCGTTCCGCACGGTGTGCGGGGCGGTGGCCCACGCCCACCAGCGCGGCGTGGTGCACCGCGACCTGAAGCCCGACCAGATCGTGTTCGGCGAGCACGGCGAGGTGCTGGTGCTGGACTGGGGGCTGGCGGCGCGGGTGGGGGGCAGGCCGATGCCGATCGCGGCCAGCCCCGGCGACGCGCTGTCCAGCGCCGGCTCGATCCGCAGCGGCCAGACCGTGCTGTTCGGCGTCCACGGGGCCCCCCGGTACCTGGCGCCCGAGCGGCTCGAGCCGGGGCGGATCCGGGCCGCCACGACCCAGGACGTCTACGCCCTCGGGGCGGTGCTGTACCACGTGCTGGCCTGGCGCCCGCCGGTCTCGGCCATTGGCGCGGACGAGCCGCCCGAGGCCTACTGGGAGCGGATCCGCGGGCAGATCGTGGACCTGGCGCGGCCCTCGGAGTTCGGCGTCTGGCAGCAGCGCTTCGATCCGATCTGGGACGCGATCACGATGCGCTGCCTGGCGGTCGACCCCGAGGACCGCTACGCCGACGCGGGCGCGCTGTTCCGCAAGGTCGACGACGCGCTGGACGAGCTGGTCGACCTGGAGCGCCGCCGCGAGCGCGCCACCGAGGCGGTGGCGGTGGGCAACGCCTCGGCGCGCGAGCTCGACGGGCAGCAGCGCAAGCTGGTGGAGGCCCGCGGCCGGCGGCGGGCGCTGCAGGACCGGGTGCCGCCCCACGCGCCGCTCGAGGCGCGGCGGGACCTGTGGGACGCCGAGGATCGCGAGGAGGAGCTGGCGCTGGCGGTGGCCGACCGGTTCGCCGCGGCGGAGCGGGCCTACCACCTGGCGCTGTCCCACGACGGCGGCAACCGCGAGGCCCGCGAGCGCCTGGCCGACCTGTACGAGGACCGGCTGCGCGAGGCGGAGCGGGAGGGGGACGCCCCCGGGGCGGCGTACTACCTGTCGCGGCTGCGGGAGTACGACGACGGCCGCCGGCTGAAGCTGCGCGCGCGGGCCGGGACGCTGACGATCGAGGGGCGCCCGCGGGGCGCGGCGGCGCGGCTGGCCCCGCTGGTCGAGGTCGACCGCCGGCTGGTCCCCGCGTCGTGGACCGAGCTGGGCCAGACCCCGGTGGGGCCGCGGGCGCTGGAGCAGGGCCGCTACCAGCTGGAGATCCGCGCCGACGGCCGGGCCACGGCGCGCTACGCGCTGCGGATCGAGGCCGACGACGAGCTGCGGCTGTGGCCCACGCTGCCGCTGCGCGCCGACGTGCCCGACGGCTTCGCCTACGTGCCGGCGGGGCCGTGCCTGGTGGGAGGCGATCCGGCGCTGCCCGAGGCGGGGCCGCGGCGGCGGGTCGACGTGGCGGACTTCGCGATCGGCGTGTTCCCGGTGACGATGGGGCAGTACCGGGCGTTCATCGCGACGCTGCCCCGGGAGGAGGCGGAGCGGCGGATCCCGCGGGAGCCGGTCGACGATGTGCCGATTTGGAGGTGGGAGGACGGGCAGTGGACGATTCCGGCTCGAGACCCCCACGGGGACCCGATGGGCCCCGAGACACCGGCCCTGCTGGTCCGCGCCGAGGACGCCGAGGCGTATTGCGCGTGGTTAGGCGCGCGGATGGAGCGGACTTGCCGGCTGCCCACCCGCGACGAGTGGGAGTACGCCGCGCGCAGCGGCGACGGCCGGTTCTTCCCGTGGGGCAATCGGTGGGAGCCGCACTACTGCTGGGGTGCCGAACGGCAGCTGGACCGACCGAAGGCGATCCCGGCCGCAGTCGGCCGGGTCGCCCAAGACCGCTCGGTCGCCGGAGTCCGCGACCTGGCGGGCAACGTCGCGGACTGGCTGGCCGATGGGTTCACCGGCGACCAGACCCAGCGCCACGTGGGCGGCGGGGTGTGGTTCTCGTACGAACGGACCGCCCGGCTGGCGCGGCGGGTCGGATACCTGGCGTCCGACCGCAGCGCCGGGCTGGCCTTCCGGCCGCTGGCCGATCTCGTCGGCCCCAAGCGCTGACTACCCCCAGGGCCCCTTGTCGAAGAAGCTCGCCGGATACTGATCCAGCTCGTGGACCAGCGCCTGCAGCTCGTAGAAGTCCTCGTCCGGCCAGCCGGAGTCCCAGGTCCCGACGCCGTGGACCTCGTAGTTCAGCCACTGGCGGAACTCGACGAAGTCCGCCGGCGTGCCGCTGCACGGGTAGGCGATGAAGTACACCGTCAGCTCGGTCCAGTGGGGGTCGTCCTGGTCGCCGAGCGCGTTCTCCCACTGGGTCTGGGTCGGCGGGTCGATCGGGCAGTAGGACTGCTGCTGCTGGGCCGAGACCGCGTCCCACCAGTGCCAGGTGCGGGCGGCCTCGGCGGGACGGGGCAGCAGGCCGAGGCCGGCCAGGGTGAGGGTCAGGGTCGTGGCGATCGCGATGATCCGGGTGCGAGCGTTCATGGGGCTCTCCTCTCGTCGTTGACGTCGCGCCGAGCGCGTTTCGGCCGGGATGAAGCCAGATGCGTGCCAGATCCGGGAGAATGCCCGGAACGGTTCGTAACTCATTGGAATGGCTTGAAAAAAAAGCAGAAATGCGCCATTGCTGGCAGCGGCGGTCTGTCGACGGGATCCGACCCGCGGCCGAGGAAGGTCCGCGACCTGTCGACAGCGGTCGACACACGGAGGCATGGATGCAGCAGCGGAGGCGGCAACGAGGCGGGACGACATGCCGCGTGGCGCGATCGTGCGGCGGGTGCGCGTGGATCGAGCGGCCCTACCGCGAGCAGCTCCGGAGCAAGCGCAAGGTGCTGGCCGCCGCGCTGGGGCGGGAGCGCTCGCTGCGCGGCGTGGAGATCCCCGAGACGATGCCGTCGGCGCGCCAGATGGAGTACCGCAACCGCGCCAAGCTGGCGGTCCACGCCACCGACCGGGGGGTCGATCTCGGGCTGTACCAGCGCCAGACGGCGCGGGTCGTCGACGTGTCGCCGTGCCGCGTCCACCGCCCGACGATCCAGGCGGCGCTGGACCCCCTGCGCCGCTGGCTGCGGGCCCACCGGCTGGCCGCCCCGGCCGGTCCGGTCAAGTACCTCGACCTGCGCGAGGCGCAGGGCGGAGCGCTGCACCTGACCTTGATATCGTCGGAGCCGCCCGGGGAGCACGAGTGGCCGGTGGACGAGCTCGTGTCGCGGCTGCGCGAGCGGGTCGTCGGGATCTGTGTCAACCACCAGCCCGAGGACTCGTCCTACGTCTTCGGGCGCGAGACCGTGACGCTCCACGGCAAGGACCGGTTCTCGGCGCCCGCGCCGGACCTGCCGCCGAACGTCGCGTCGCTGCAGGTCCCGGCCACCGGATTCTTCCAGGTCAACGCGTTCCAGCTCGGGCCGATCGCGCGGCGGATCCTGGCGCACCTCGCCCCGGCCCCCGCCGGGCCGATGCTGGACCTGTACTGCGGGGTCGGCACCTGGGGCCTGATCGTGGCCGATGACGCCGGGCGGGACGTGGTGCCGCAGCTGATGGGCGTCGAGGAGGACCCCCGCGCGGTGGAGTGCGCCAGCCTCAACGCCCACACCGCGGGGCTGGGCCACCGGACCCGGTTCCGCCCCGGGCGCGTCGAGCAGAAGCTGGGCCGCCTGGTCGCCCGCCAGGTCCCCACGAGGGTCGTGATGAACCCGGGCCGCCCGGGGTGCAAGCCGCGGGCGCTCGACGCGCTGGTGCAGAGCCCGGCGTCGCGGCTGGCGTACCTGTCGTGCAACCCCGAGACGCTGGCCCGCGACCTGGCCGTGCTGGTGGACGGGGGGTTCGCCGTGGAGCGGGTGTTCCCGGTGGACATGATGCCGCACACCGACCAGGTCGAGGCCCTGGCGCTGCTGCGGGGAGAGGGATGAGATGCGCGGGCCGTGGACCTGGCTGCTGGCGCTGGCGCTGTGGACCGGCTGCCCCGGCGAGGACGACGACGCGGGGGACGACGACGGCGCCGACGACGACGCGGGGGACGACGACGCGGGGGACGACGACGGCGCCGACGACGACGCGGGGGACGACGACGGGGGCGACGACGACACCCACCCGCCCGCCGACGTCGAGGGCACGCTGTGGGCGCCGACCCTGCAGTGGACGCTGGACAACCCGGGCTGGGAGGGCAACCCGTTCGACCTGGTCGCGACGGTGACGTTCACCCACGACGACAGCGGCGCGACCCACGCCACCGAGATGTTCTACGCCGGGGGCGACAGCTGGGCGTTCCGCTTCACGGGGACCGCCGAGGGGATGTGGCACTGGACCTCGGCGTGCGGCGATCCCGACCTGGACGGCCACACCGGCTCGATCTGGATCGAACCCAACCCCGGCGTGAACGGGTTCGTGGACCACGACGGCGAGCAGTGGGTGTGGACCGGCACGGACCGCGCGTTCGTGCCCCAGCTGGCGATGTTCGCGGGGCCCCACTACCACTACGGCGACTGGGACGCCTACGACGACGAGCTCCAGCGGCTGCTGGTCGACCACGGCTTCAACGGGCTCCACGTGCCCGTGCTGTGCCGCTGGGCCGACCTGGACCACGCCGCCTGCGACGAGGTCGCCGATCCCAACCCCGACGGCCGCACGTTCGAGGCGCTGGAGATCCTGATCGAGCGGGTCCACGCCGCGGGCGGGATGGTCCACCTGTGGATGTGGGGCGACCAGCAGCGCCAGATGACGCCCCAGGAGTGGGACGGGCTCAACGGCAGCGACGACCTGCGGATCCAGCGCTACCTCGCCGCGCGGCTCGGCCCGCTGCCCGGGTGGACGCTGGGCTACGGCTTCGATCTGGACGAGTGGACCACCGAGGCCGACCTGGCCACCTGGCACGCCACGATGCACGACCTGCTGGGCTGGCCCCACCTGCTGGGCGGCCGCAGCGCCGGACCCAACTCGGGGACCGATCACAGCGACCAGCAGATCTACGAGGGGCTGGACTACTCGGGCTACGAGCACCACCGCCCGGACTACGACGTCTACGTCGCCGCGATCGACGCCCGGCCGGGCAAGCCGACGTTCTCCGAGGACCGCTTCCGGGTCCGCGACACCCACCCGGACAAGGACTACACCGAGGAGATGACGCGCCGCGGGCTGTACCACTCGACGATGGCCGGCGGGGTGGCCAACATCTGGGGCTACCTGCTCGACGACGGGGTCGGCGGGGACTTCGACGAGGGGCTGACCCACAGCTACCCCCACGCCGAGTGGATCCGCACCAACGCGACGTTCTTCCAGGACCGCTTCGCCGCCGATCTCGAGCGCTGCAGCGAGCTGACCGACGGCGTCTGCCTGCGCGACCCGGGCCACGCCCGCCACCTGCTGTACGTCGAGGACGCGGCCGGGCTCGCGGTGGACCTCTCCGCGATGGCCGGCGACCAGCCCGCCGTGGCGGTGGACACGACCCAGCCCTACGCGGAGGTCTCGCTGGGGACGCTGAGCCCCGGGGCGCAGACGCTGACGTTCCCGTCGGCGTCGGACTGGGTCGTGGCGATCGGTAGTTTCTGATCACCGAACCGGCAGCCGCGCCAGGCGACTTCTCGACACGGGTACGGAGCCTCGATTCGAGGGCGAGCGGCGGAGACGTGTCGGAATCGAACCCGGAATCAGGGGGGAGCCCGTCGCCTTTCGAGCATGCCAGGCCGGCCCGTGGAGCCTCAAGGGCAAGTTCGCTCCGCTCATGGCGGCTATTGCCGCCACCCTTGACCCTCCCCGGTCCGGCCTGGCGTTCGATAGGTGGGCGACGGAGGAGGGTGGGCTCCGGCGGAGGGTGGTGTTGAGGAAGAGGAAGTTCGCCTCGAGTCGGGCCGGCCGAGTTAGTCCAAACTTCCGAATTCCGGAAGTTCAGCCCCAGTCGGCCCGTCCGAGTTGCACCCAAAGGGGTATGCCCTTGACTCCAGTGACCCCAAGATGTAGTGCCGAGTCGTG
>CAZOYV010000315.1:0-9475 GCA_964584075.1 uncultured Rickettsiales bacterium
CGGTCTGGGGCAGCACCACCAGGAACTCCTCGCCGCCCCAGCGCACGACGATGTCGTCGGCGCGCACCGTGTCGAGCAGCACCGAGGCGAACTGGCGCAGCACGGAGTCGCCCGCGTCGTGGCCGTACTCGTCGTTGACGCGCTTGAAGTGATCGATGTCGACGATGAACACCCCGAGCACGTCGGCGTGGCGCCTGCGCCGGCGGTCCTCGCGGGGCCGGTCGTCGCGGACGCGCTGGCGATCGATGTGCTCCTTCATGTCGCTGATCCGCTCGAACAGGAACCGGCGGTTGCGCAGCCCGGTGAGCGGGTCTCGCAGGGACAGCTCGCGCAGCTCCTCGGTCAGCTCGCGCAGCTGGGCGGTGCGCTCCTCGACCGCGGCCTCGAGCTCCTTGCCGCGCACCCGCAGCTGCTGGATCCGCAGCCCGAACGCCCCGGCGATCGCCCCCAGCAGCCCCAGCAGCACCGCGATCTGGAACCAGCGCATCTCGTACACGAATGGCTGGACGGTGAACGGGAACACCGCCGGCTCCTCGTTCCACACGCCGTCGGCGTTGCACGCGGTGACCAGGAACTCGTAGCGACCGGGGCCCAGCAGCGGGTAGTACGCGACCCGCCGCGTGCCGGCGTCCTCCCAGTCGCGGTCGAGCCCGCGCAGCATGAACCGGAACCGGACCAGCTCGGGGCCGACGAACGAGGGCGCGGTGTAGTGGAACTCGAAGCGGCGCGTGCCCGGTGGGAACACGATCTCCACCGACGGGTCCCACGTCGCCCCGTCGGCGACCACCGCCTCGATCTGGATCGGCGGCGGCACCTGGTTGGTCCGCAGCTCGCCCGGATCGATCGCCACCACCCCGGCGATCGTCGGGAACCACAGCGTCCCGTCGCGCGCCCGCCACCCCGCGGGCTGCGCGCCGCCGTTGCACTCGGCCTCGGCCATCCCGTGGGCCCGGCCGTAGGTCACCGAGGTCACCTGCTCGAGCTCTCCGCGGGCGACCGCCTCGAGCTCGGCGCGGGCGACCCGGAAGATCCCCTTGTTGCAGCTCATCCACAGGTTGCCGGCGTCGTCGTCGAGGATCCGGTAGACGGTGTCGTTGAACAGCCCCTCGCTGGACGTGAACGCCGTGGTGGCGCCGCCGCGGCGCATCAGCAGCCCCCCGGAGGTGCCGAACCACATCGTGCCGTCCGGGTCCTCGTGGATCGTGTAGACCACCCGCTGGGCGGGCGCCAGCTCGATCCCCAGCTCGACCGGCTCGAAGCGGTCGCCGCGCCAGGTGGCGAGCCCGCCCCCCTCGGTGCCGACCCACAGCGTGCCCGCGGCGTCCTCGTGGAGCGCGCGGATGTCGATGTGCGGCAGCCCCTGGTCGCGCCCGAACGACGAGATCGCGCCGTCGGCGATGCGCGCCAGCCCGTCCATCGTGCCGACCCAGATCGCGTCGTCACTCGTCTGGTACAGCACCAGCACGTTGTCGTTGACCAGCCCATCGTCCCCGTCGATCACGGTGAGCTCGCCCTCGTGGATCCGGGTCACGCCCTGGCCGTAGGTGCCGAACCACATCGCCCCGTCGCGGCGATCCTGCAGCCCGGTCATCACCGCCACGCCGGCGAAGTCGGACTGCTCGGCGAAGTGGGCCGTGCGGCCGTCGACCAGCACGTCGAGCCCGTCCTCGGTGCCGATCCACAGCTGGTCGCGGTCGTCCCCGACCACGGTCCAGACGTCGTCGTGGGTCAGCCCCTCGCGGACCCCGATGGTCACGAACGGGGCGTCCCGCAGGCGGTTCAGACCGCCGCCGAACAGCCCCATCCAGAGGCTGCCCTCGGCGTCCTCGAACAGCGCCATCACGTGGTGGTGCGGGAGCCCGCTCTCGGTCCCGAAGTGGGCCAGATCGCGCTCCTGCAGGCGGTACAGGCCCTCGTACTGGGTCCCGACCCACAGGCTCCCGCGCCGGTCCTCGAGGATCGACTTGACCGTCGCGTGGGCCAGCGGGCCGGCGAAGTCACAGCGCACCAGGGCGCCGTGGAGCCAGCGGAACAGCCCCCCCTCCGAGCCGATCCAGATCGTGCCGTCGGCGCCCTGGACCAGATCGTAGACCGCCCCCGGCGCCAGCCCCTGGTCGGCGCCGAGCAGCTCGACGTGGCCGGTGCGGATCCGCGCCAGCCCGTCGCTGCGCGTCCCGGCCCAGACCACGCCCCCGCGGTCGACGAGCAGCGCCTCGATCCCGCCCAGGTCGATCCCCCCCGGGCCGGGCACGCGCTGGAACGCCCCGTCGCGGAAGGTGTCGAGGCCCGCCGACGTCCCGACCCAGAGGGTGCCGTCGGCGGCGCGCGCCAGCGAGAGGATCACGTCCGCGGAGAGCCCGTCGGCGCTGGTCCACGACTGGAACTCGCCGTCGGCGTAGCGCACCAGCCCGCCCCCGTTGGTGCCGGCCCACAGCACGCCGTCCGGCTCGACCAGGATCGCGCCGACGTTGTTGTGGCCGATGGCCGGGGTGGTCCGCTTGTCGAACACCTCGAAGCGCACCCCGTCGAAGCGCACGAGGCCCTCCTGGGTCCCGACCCACAGGTAGCCGTCCGGGGTCTGGGCGATGGTCTGGACCGAGACCTGGGGCAACCCCTCGGCGCTCGACCACGCCTCGTGGACGTACTGGGTCAGGGACTTGTCCGGATCGAGGGCACGGGCCTGCTGCGCCACGGCGCACAGCACGCACAGCCCCGCGATCCAGCCCAGGCGGCGGTGGTTCATCGCTGTCCCGTCCCGCTGGACGCCCCCGTTCGTCCCGCCCTCCTGCCGATCATACACAGGGCGGCGATCCCCCGCCCACCGGCGGGTCAGGGTACGTCCAGGCGCTCGCCGTGGTCGAGGGTGCGGAACGCCCCCGCGTCGAGGCCGGCCTCGGCGAGGGCGGCGGCCAGGTCCTCGACGGGCTGGTCGATGCCGTCGTCCGCCAGCTGGAACGTCCCGAAGTGGTGGCCGACGCTGCGCGCCGCGCGCAGCTCGCCGTGGGCCTGGACGGCCTCGGCGGGGTTCATGTGCGCCGGCCCCATGAACCATCGCGGCTCGTACGCCCCGATGGGCAGCAGCGCCAGCCGCGCCGGTCCGTGGCGCTCGCCGATGCCGGCGAACGCGGCGTCGTACCCCGAGTCGCCGACGAACACGATCGCCGAGCCCGCGGCCTCGATCACGAACGAGGCCCACAGCGTGTTGTTGGCGTCCCCGATCCCGCGCCCCGACCAGTGCCGCGCCGGCTCGCAGGTCACCGCCAGCGCCTCGGCCAGCGGCAGCTCGTCGCCCCAGTCGCACTCCAGCACGTTGCCGATCCCGGCCCTGTTGAGCAGCCGCGCGTTGCCCAGCGGCACCACGAACGTCGGCTCGTGGCGCTCGTAGAGGCTCTTCAGCGTCGGCAGGTCCAGGTGGTCGTAGTGGTTGTGGCTGATCAGCACCACGTCGATGGGGGGCAGCTGGCCGAACGCCAGCCCCGGATCGGCGACCCGCCTGGGGCCGCCGAACGGCAGCGGCCCGACCCGCTCGGACCACACCGGGTCGGTGAGCAGGTTGACCCCCGCGGTCTGGATCAGGAACGTGCTGTGGTTGACGTAGTACAGCCGCAGCTCGTCGCCCTCGACTCGCCAGTCCGGGTCCTCGCCGGGGGTGACGTCCACGTGGTCGGGGTACGGCGTGCGCTGCTGCGTGCGCATCCAGCGCCACAGGTCGCCGGCATCGCGCAGGTCGTCGGGGTCGTTGTGGAACCGGGCGCCGTCGAAGTGCTCCGACGGCTCGCCCTGGTACCCCGGGGCGTTGAACATCGCGATCCCCCCGCCGACCAGCGCCGCCACCAGCAGCACCGCGCCGCCGGCGATCTCCAGCGCGATGGTCAGCGCCCGCTTCACGCGCTGGCCACCAGCCGCGGCCCCGGCGGGAACGCCGCGCGCAGCGGCACCGGCGGGTAGATCTGCCCGAACTTGGGCGGCATCGTGTTGTACACGTAGTCGATGTCGAGGGTCCCGACCCGCCAGCCCGGGCGGCGGCGGGTGCCCAGGTAGGTCCCGCGGATCAGCACGCTCTCCATCTCCATCGTCGCGGCGTAGATCGCCACCGGGGTGCCCTCCCGCAGGTCCAGCAGCGCCCGGCGGTGGACCGTCGGGACCCACAGCAGGCGGCGGCTGTCCGCCGCGACGCACGGCACCATCGGCACGATCGCCGGGTAGCCGTCCTCTCCGACATAGCACAGGAACTTCATCGCTGCCGGCCTGGCCAGCACCTGCTCGGCCCACGGCTTGAGGATCCGCTCGCCGCCGCCGCACTTGTGGAACGGCCGCGAGGCCAGCGCCAGGATCGAGCCCACCGCGATGCGCGGGATCGACAGCCCCTCGCGACCGCCGTGATCGACCAGTTCCATGTAATGCACCGTGTGGATCCCGAAGTAGGCGTTGTAGCGGAACATCGGCTGGTGGTTGTACAGCTCGAAGTCGGGCCCCTCGCGGCGCGTGCCGGTCCAGTCGGCGCGCCCGCGCCACAGCTGGCGGTCCAGCGTCATCACCAGCCACCCGACCCTGGGGTCGCGGCGCACGTTGGCCTTGCTCTCCCCCTCGCAGAACTGCCCCCACGTCAGGGTGCGCTCGCCGGCGGCGCGCAGCGTGGAGATCAGCGTCACGTGGGGCAGGCCCTCGGGAGTCACGGTGGCCAGCAGGCCGACCTTGGCCTCGGGGGCGAAGGCCTCGATCTCGGTGGCGGTGAACGTGGTGTGGGTCGTCATCGGTCTCGCTCCGCGCGGGTCATCCCGCTGGTGTGCACGATCGCGGGGTCGACGCCGCTGCGCCGCGCCGTGTCGCCGAGCTGCTCCAGCTCGTCCTCGCTCATCAGGGCGGTGTCGGCGAAGGTCCACGGCCGCCCCAGGCGGCGGTACTTGCCCTCGCACAGGTTGTTGAACGCGCACAGGTCCCAGCGCTGCACGGCGCCGTCGAGCTCGGCGGCGACGAACGCGCCGATCCCGCGCACGTTGTCCGCGGTGGCGGTCACGCCCGGGATCAGCGGCGTGCGGACCCAGACCCCGGCGGGACGTGGCCCCCGCTCCACCAGCTCCCGCAGCAGCTTGGCGTTGGCCAGCACGCGCTCGTTGGGCTGGCCGGTGTGGGTCCGGTGGGCGGCGCTGTCGATCAGCTTCAGGTCGTAGAGCACCAGGTCGGCACGCGTCGCCAGCGCCCGCAGGCGCCGCTCCGAGACCGCCCCGCAGGTGTCCAGCACGGTGTGCAGCCCGTCCTCGCGGCAGCCGTCGAGCACCGCGGCGACGAAGTCGAGCTGCAGCGCCGGCTCGCCCCCGGAGACGGTCACCCCGCCGCCGGACTGGGAGAAGTAGGCGCGGTCCTTGCCCAGCTCGCGCACCAGCGCGCCGGCGGTCCACTCGGTGCCCAGCCGCTCCATCGCGCCGCTGGGGCACTCGTCGGTGCACGTCCCGCACAGGGTGCACGGGCCGGGGTCGGGCTCGATCCCGTCCTCCCCCGCGACGATGGCGTGCTCGGGGCAGACCTCGACGCAGGTGCGGCAGCCGATGCAGCGCTCGCCGTTCCACACCACCCGCGGGGCGAGATCGATGCTCTCGGGGTTGTGGCACCACGTGCACGCCAGCGGGCAGCCCTTGAGGAACACGGTCGTGCGGATCCCCGGACCGTCGTCCGTCGACATCCGCTGCAGGGTCAGGACCGTGCCGGTGGCTGCCTCGGTCATGTCACAGCTGCTCGTGGGCCAGCCGCGCGATCAGCTCGTCCTGCAGCTCGCGCCCGATGGCGGTGAAGTACGCGTTGTAGCCGGTGACGCGAACCAGCAGGTGGCGGTAGTCCGCCGGGTTGCGCTGGGCCTCGCGCAGCGTCTCGGCGTCCACCACGTTGACCTGCAGCGCGGTACCCCCGTTCTCGGCGTAGCCCCGCAGGAACGCCTTGAACTTGGCCCGCTGCTCGTCGCCGCGCAGCAGCGACGGGTGGAACGAGATCGTGTGGCTGGCCCCGTTGGGCAGCGAGCACAGCGTGTCGCCCCAGTCGCCGGCGCCGTCGGCGGCGCGCCCGCCGAGGACCTTGCCCACCGAGTTGGCGTTGGCCGTCGGGCCCTCGATGTCGGCGCCGTTGGACGGGCAGATCGCGTTGCTCAGGAACTGCCCCCTGGGCCGCCCGTCGGGGGACGCGGCGAGCACGAAGCCGTCGCCGACCCAGTAGTTCCAGCTGAGCATCCCGGGGCGGAACTGCCGGCCGGTGGAGCGGGTCCGGTACTTCCAGGTCTCCTCGGTCCACAGCTCCATCACCGCCAGCGCCAGCGCGTCGGCGGCGTCGTCGTCGCGGCCGTACTTGGGGGCCCTGTGGCGCGCCCACGCCTGCAGCTTGTCGTGGCCCTCCCAGTTGTCGCGCAGCGCGGCGATCAGCTCGGCCATCGTGCACCTGCGCTGCTCGAAGACCAGCTCCCGCACCGCCAGCAGCGAGTCCACCGTGGTGGCGAAGGTCACCGCCTCGATGGTCACGAACCCGATCTCGGCGCCGCCCTGGGTGACGTCCTTGCCCGACTCGGCGCAGCCGCCGACGAGGCACGACAGGTACGGCGTCGGGCCGAACCGCGCGCGGGTCTCCTCGGAGCGCTCGTACAGCTCGACGGTGCGCCGCACGATGTGGCGGGTCTGCTCGGCGTAGGCGTCCCAGAACTGGGCCCAGGTGGTGAACGCCGTGGCGTCGCCGGTGGCGGCGCCGTCGCGGCGGATCGGGTCGGCCTTGCCCGTGATCGGGTCGACGAACGCCTGCAGGTCCTCGCCGCCGGTGAGCGCCAGCTCCACGGCCTTGAGCAGGTTGAGGTTGCAGTCGACGGTGCCCGAGCGGTCGTTGCCGACCATCGTGTTCTCGAGGCAGCCCACCGGGGCGTAGTCGTGGACGTTGCCCTCGTGGATCAGGGACTCCATGCCGGCGACGCGCGCCTGCCGCATCATCCCCGCCATCGAGCGCTCGTCGAAGTTGAGCAGGAACGGCGCGCCCTGGCTGGACGCGATCATGTCGACGACCTCGTCCAGCAGCTCCTCGGGGGTGTCGCGGTGCAGCCGCACGTTGGGCTTGGGCTCGAGGATCGGGCTCATCTCGTCGATCACCTCGAGCATCGCCCAGGTCAGATCGTTGGTGGCGTCGGTGCCATCGGGCCCCAGCCCCGACAGGGTCAGCAGCTGGCCGAAGCCGGCGGTGATGCCCTGGTTGCCGCCCACGCGGATCATCGCGTCGTAGGCGGTGTTGCAGTGGACCCAGAAGCAGCGCAGCAGCTCCTTGCCGAACTCGCGGTCCATGCCCTCGGCCAGCGAGCGCTCCCAGTAGGGCAGCAGGACCTGGTCGATGCGCCCGAAGCTGGTGCCGGCACCGGGGTAGTTCTCGTCGGCGAGGACCAGCATGTGGTTGAGCCACAGCGCCTGGACGGCCTCCCAGAACGTGGCCGGCGGCTCCCAGCCGACGCGGTCCAGGTTGTCGGCCATGCGGTGCAGCTCGTCGCGGCGGACCTCGTCGCCCTCGGCGGCGGCGTGCTCGCGGCACAGCGCGGCGTAGCGCCCGGCCAGGGCCCGCGGCATCGTCGCGGCGGTGCGCATCGCCCGCAGCTGCTGGCCGCGGGGCCCCTCGCGGTCGGCGGGCGACAGGGCCGCGAGGCGCTCCTCGAGGTCCGCGTGGATCCCCTTCCAGCCCAGGCGCAGCGCCCGCTCGTGGCCCGGGATCAGGTGCCCCGAGGTGGCGCCGGCGTTGCCGTAGCCGTGGTCGTGGAACCACTTCACCGCGGCGCGGGCCCCGTCCTCGCCGAGCACCGCCGCGTCGCGCGCGCGGGCCTCCTCGCGGTCGAGGCACAGCGACGCTAGGATGTTGAACCGCGCCCCCGCCAGCAGGTCCCCCGGCAGGATCTCCTGGGGCAGCTGGTTCACCATGATCTCCTTGATGAACCAAGCCCGCCGCTCGGCGATGCTCCAGCCGAAGAACCCCTCGGGGGTCGGCACCTCGTGGGCCGCCTGCAGGCTCGAGGCGCGGAACGCCGGGAAGAACGCGTAGGTCTCCGGCACGATGTAGAACGCGAGCTCGTTGTAGATCACGTCCCACTCGGTGCCGGTGGTGAAGCACGTCCACTCGTTGTTCCACTCCCGGCCGAGGCCCTGGAAGTAGAAGTCGCGCAGCCACCGGATCCGCGGCGAGAGGCCGTGGGGCTGCTTGAGCTGGATCGCCGCGCTGCCGTCGGTGTGGTCGGTCATCCCCGGTCTCCCTCCGCGCCGGCGGTCAGCCGCGCGATCAGCTCCTCGCGGCCGTGGTCCAGCAGCCGCCGCATCGTGTCCTCGGCCCGCCGCGTGGCCCGCCGCGCGATGGCCTCCACCAGCTCCTCGTGGAACCCCACCACCACCGGCACCACCGCCGGGTCGGCGAAGAACATCCCCGAGAAGTGTGTGTACCCCGGCTCGAACGACTTCAGCAGCATCGGGTACACCAGGTTGCGCGAGGCCAGCGCCACCGCGTGGTGGAGCGCGAAGTCCAGCGCCGTGACGCGGGCCGTGTCCGCCGGGTCGGCGGCCCGCTCGTCGTCCAGCACGCCCTGCAGCGCCGCCAGGTCCGAGGCCTCGCGGTAGCGCGCCGCCAGCCGCGCGTTCTCCACCTCGAACAGCCGCCGCATCTCCAGCATGCTCTGCAGCAGCCGCGGGTCGGCCCCCTCGCGGTGGAACTCCAGCAGCGCCGTCAGCGTCGCCAGCGACGCGTCGCGGCGCAGGTCGTTGACCACCGTGCCCACCCGCGGCCGCATCGTCACCAGCCCGCGGGCCTCCAGCTCCGCCAGCCCGGCGTGGACCACCGGCCGGCTGACCCCCAGCTGCGTGGCCAGGTCCCGCTCCGACGGCAGCCGCTCGCCGGGGTCGTAGCGGCCCGCCACGATCAGCCCGCCGAGCTTCTCGACGAACACGTCCTTGAGGCTGGGCGCGACCAGCGGCTCGAGCGGTTCTTCCATCCGGACTCCCTCCGGCTGGTGGTATGACCAGCAGCCGTTAGCATCGTACGGAAACCCCTTCACACAGGCAAGCAGAAACGCGGAGACGTGGTGGATGCGAGCCTCGAGCCCGGCTCCTCCCCACCGGGGTCACGCCGTCCGATGCTTCTGCGTACAATACTGTTGGAGGGCTTCGGTGCGAGGGGCACCGGACGTAGCTCCGGACTTACCGCCGGAAATCGGCGGTAGCTCGCTGGCTTCCCGTCAACTCCCGGACTCATCGCCGGTTTTCGGCGGTATCTCGTCGGCTTACCATCTACCTCCGGACTCATCGCCGGTTTTCGGCGGTGACTCGCCGGCTCACTATCAACCTCCGGACTCATCGCCGGTTTTCGGCGGTAACTCGCCGGCTCACTATCAACCTCCGGACTCATCGCCGGATTTCGGCGGTAACTCGCCGGCGTGGTTGTCCGGTTGCCTCAGCAACGACACGACCCCATGCGACGTTATCCA
>CAZOYV010000316.1:0-9443 GCA_964584075.1 uncultured Rickettsiales bacterium
AGCCACGCCAGCGTGGACTCCTCGATGGTCAGCACCTCGGGGTTGGACGAGACGATCGTCAGCCACTCGTCGGGAGCGGTGTCGTCGTCGCCCGCCGAGTCGTCGTCCCCAGCGGTGTCGTCGTCGCCCGCGCTGTCGTCGTCTCCCGCCGAGTCGTCGTCCCCCGCGGAGTCGTCGTCCCCCGCGGAGTCGTCGTCCCCCGCGGAGTCGTCGTCCCCTGCGGAGTCGTCGTCCCCGCTGGTGTCGTCGTCCCCGGTGTCGTCGTCCCCCCACGGCTCCTCCGGGGGGCACGGGATGTCGGGCAGCTCGACGCTGATCTGGAAGTGGCTCCCCGCCGCCACGTCGGGCCACGCCCCGAGGCCACCGAGCAGATCGGTGGAGAAGTAGCCCTCTTCCCAGGTCCCCTCCTCGCCGGGAGGCTCGTCCTCGTCGCAGCAACCGATGCAGCAGCCGCCGATCAGCAGGGCGAACGCCGAGCAGACGAAGATCGTTCCCACACTCCTCCACGCCATGATCGTGCTCCCTCGGAGTGCCTACCCCTGAACCCACCCGAACATCATGCCAGATCCAAGCCAGCACGCCGGGCATTCTGGGGTAGGATCGGGCGGTGAGCCGACGCCGCCAGCCCTGGATCCTGCTGCCGATCCTCGCGATCGTGGCGCTGATCGCGCTGGCGCTGGCGCTGCCCCGGCTGCGACGCCCGCGCGACGTGGGCGGGATCAACGCCGAGTGGCGGCGCGAGCGCTGCCTCGGCGGCCAGGAGCTCGGCCTCGAGCCCCGCTGGATCGAGGGCACCTACACCAACATCCGCGGTGACTCCTGGGAGCGCCCCACGGTCTGCGAGCTGTCGCTGCCCGACGGGGCGGTGGTGTTCCACGACGGCTGCTCCGGCCAGGTCTCCCGCCCGCGCCCGCCGGACGGCGAGACGTGGGGCATGGTCCACCACGACGCCTGCGTGTGGCACGACCACTGCTACCACCACAACCCCAAGACCTACGGCAAGGACAAGGCCACCTGCGACCGCGAGTTCCGCGACGACATGCTCGCCACCTGCGCGGCGCGCTTCCAGGGCGACGAGCGCGCCCGCTGCGAGCGCGCGGCCCGCAAGATGTACTGGGGCGTGGTGGCCGGCTCGCCGTGGTTCTTCGAGTACAGCGGCTACCCGGCGCCGTACGACGGGTTGCGCGGGGAGTAGCTACGGGGTCCAGTCCGGGCAGTCCGGCTGGTCGTCGGGCGGCACGACGCACATCGGAGGCTTGCGGAAGGGGTCGCCCTCGTTGAGGCCCCGGCCACAGATCGGGACGACCAGCGGGTCGACGTTGCTGGCGTTGGAGTGGATCAGCAGCGCCATCTGATCGCCGGCCGGGATCACCGGCTGGTACCAGCCACGGATGAACGCCGACTCCTCGTCCCCGAGCTCGGTCTTGTCCGGCCCGTCGAAGGTGAAGTGGCAGTTCTGGTCGCCGTGGGACTCCAGCGAGTCGATCACGAGCAGCTCGTCCCCGCGGTTGGTGATCTGCAGGTCGAAGTGGAGCGACCCGGCGTCCGGCGACGTGGAGCGCACGCCGACGTTGACCGGGCTGATGTCGATCCAGATCTCGGGCGGGGTCTTCTCCTCCTCGCAGGCCAGCATCGCCAGCAGCGGCACCAGCCCGAGGAGCCACAGGGTTCGTCTCATCGCTTCCCCAATCTCGCGCGGCCGCACCGCGCGGTCCCCTGACCGTTTTCGCGCCTCAGCGCGTCTTCCACAGCGCGTGGGTGTCGCCTTGCTTGCCCACGAACTGCGTGTAGGCCTTCCACACCTCGGTGGCGGTGCGCTCGACGTTGGCGCGCTGCTCCTCGACATCGCGCTCGGCCTGGGCCACGTCGTCGCGCAGCGCCTCGACCTCCAGGGCGATCGGCTCCAGGTCGTAGACCGCGACGTCGTAGCGCACGGCGGTCTCGGCCCGGGCCAGCGTCAGCCGCGCCCGCGCCAGCTGCAGCGCCTTGCGCGCCGCGGTCAGCTCGAGCTTCTCCAGCTGGACCCGCTCGTAGGCGTAGTCGTCGAACGCGTCGGTGAGGTACTCGGCCCAGGTCACCTGGGCCTCCACGTGGGAGCCCCGCTCGATGTCGCGGCAGCGGTCGTAGAGGCTCTCGCGGTAGTCCTCGAGGTCGTGCAGCCCGTCCTCGGCGTCGTCCAGGCGGGCGCGGGCGATCGCGACCTCGTCCTCGGCGTCGGCCAGCCAGCGGCGCGCCTCCACCGGCAGGCGCGGGTCGCGCAGGTCGAGGCGCGCGACCCGGGTCGTCTTGCAGCCGTTGAGCGCGGCCACGGCCAGGACCAGCAGGATGATCCATCGTCTACAGCGCATTGCGGATCTCCCGAGCTCTGGGCAACATCCGCCCGTCGATCTTGGCCGGGGCATTCTCGATCGTCTCGTTGACCAGGTCGCCGACCCCCAGCTCCATGTAGATCGCGGCGAGGTTGAACGCCGCGGCGCCGGAGCCCGCGTCCTTGGCACGCCCGAAGGCGTCCAGCGCGCCCAGCGTGTCACCGGCCTGGTAGTTGGCGACGCCCAGCAGGTTGAGGTCGTCGGCGTCGCCGCCGGCCTCGGCGACGCGCGCCAGCACCAGCCGCGCCGCGTGGGCGTCGTCGGCGTCGAGGAACGCCGTGGCGACCGTGCGCAGCGCGTCGACGTCGTCGGGGTTGCGCGACAGCCGCTCGCGGGCTTCGTCGACGTCGGGCAGCGGCCCCGACTTGTTGCGCGGCTTGAGCTTGTGGGCCCGCACCGGGTCCTCGCGCGGCGGCCGCCCCTCGATGCACGCCAGCCCGGCCTCGTCCAGTCGGTAGGCGCTCTTGGCCCGCGAGGCACACTCGGCCAGCGCCTCGTCGCGACCCTCGATCAGGCTCTCGGCCCGCTTGGCCATCGCCTCGCGGACCAGCTTGCGATCCTCGGCGCTGAGGTCTTCGGGGAGCGGGATGCTCTCCAGCTTCTGCGCCCCGATCTCGGCGGCCCGCGCCAGCCGCGCCAGCGCGGCCTGCGAGTACGTCGGGTCCGGCTGCCGGGCGGCGGCGAGGTACGACTGCATCACCACGTCGACCAGCGAGACCGCCTCCTCGATGGCGTCCAGCTCGGCGTACGGCTCGTAGTTCTCCAGCGAGTGGAGCATGATCTCGGCCATGCCGTAGTTCGCCCGCGCGGTGGCGGTGGCGCTGGCGGCCTGGGCCCCCTCGACCACGCCGCGCAGGTACTCCTCGGCGTCCCAGTCCTGGCCGCCGACCCGCAGCATCGCCAGCCCCAGGCGGCTCATCACCTCGGGGTTCTTGGACTTGGCCAGGGGCCGCAGCTCGTTGGCCACCTGCTGCGCCGTCCCGCTGGCCTCGAGCAGGTCGGCCAGGTGGACCACCGCCTCGGTGTACTGCGGGCCCCCCTCCTTGGCGGCCTTCATCGCCTTGCGGTAGTCCTTCTCGGCCCCGGCGCGGTCGGCCAGCTGCTCGCGCAGCTCGCCGGACAGCAGGTACAGCGACGCGCTCTGCTCGGGGTTCATCTGCGCCGCCTTCTCGAGGTACTCGATGGCGCGGTCGAACTCGAAGCGCGACGCCGCGGTCTGCCCCATCGAGCTGGCCACGCCGGAGAGCTGGTCCGACTTGGGGTACTTCTCGAGGATCTGCTCGCCGAGGTCGTACAGCGAGTCGGTGTCGCCGCCGGCGCGCGCCGCGACGAAGGTCGACAGCAGCGCCCGCTCCCCGAGATCGCTGTCCTGGTAGCGGTCGGCGAAGGCCATCAGGACCTCCATGCCGCCCGCCTGGTCCCCGGACGCCGCCAGGCTGAGCTCGTCCAGCCGCCGCTGCTCGGCGGCCTCGACGATCGGGACCACCTCGCCCTTGATCTTCCCGGCGATCGGGCTCTCGGGGTCGGTGAACCGCCGCCCGACGGTGATCAGCCCGCTGATGTCGTTGATCGTCTTGTACGAGTCCAGGACCATGTGCACGGCGGCGTCGCCCTGCTCGGTCCCGGGGTACTCGTAGGCCACGGCGGTGAGCAGGTCGATCGCCTCGAGGTAGCTGCCCTCGTCGTAGTACGACTGGGCGATGGCGAACTTGATCCGCTGCGAGCGGTCCCCCTCGGGGTTGCCCACCGCGAGGTACTCGCCGCCCGCCTCGCGCAGCCCGGCGCGGGCCGAGGCGCGCTCCAGGTGGGTCCGCGAGCGCTCGGTCTCCAGCGAGCGCTGGTACGCCACCACGGCGTTGTACAGCGCGTCGGCGCGCTGCTTGCGGCGGGAGTGCTGGGACTTGCGCTCCTCGCGATCCCTGGCCGCGGGGTCCGTGGCCTCGCGCAGCGGCTCCGAGTCGTCCTCGATGGCGATCTCCGACTCGGCGTCGCCCTCGCCGGCCTCGTCGCCCGCGGCGTCCTCCGCGGCGTCCTCCTCGCCGGCCGCCTCGTCGGGGAACACCGGCGGAGGCCCCGCCAGCAGCGCCGCGGCGTCGCGGTAGCGGTGCCCCGCCTCGAGGAAGCGGTCGCTGTCCATCAGCACGTCGGCGAGGTTGAGCGTGATCTCCTCGGCGTACGGCGAGTCGCCCATCACGTCGAGGTAGACCTCGTACGCCCGGGCGGTCTGCTTGGCCGTCGCGGGGGTCTTGGTCCACTCCTTGGTCCCGGCCTCCACGGGGGTCTCGCCGCTGAGCACGCGGTGCGACTTGGTCGCGAGATCCCGCGCCATCAGCTCGAACTCGGTCTCGACGCGCTGCCGCGCCTCCTCGTCGAGCTCGGCCTGCTGGGTCTGGCGCCGCATCGCCCGCAGGATCAGCCACACGTCGTCGCCGACCTGGGAGTAGTCGTTCATCCGCACCACGACCCGGTGCAGCATCCGCGCGTCGTCCAGCCGCTCGATGTCGTCGGGGGCCAGCAGCAGCAGCTCGCGGGACACGTCCGCGGCACCGCGCGGCTGCTCGATCAGCGCGTAGCGGCTGGCCATCTTGCCCAGCGACGCCACGTACGCCTCGCGGGACGAGGCGAGCCCGCGCAGGAACGCGGTGGCCTTCTCCGGCTCCCGCTCCTGGGCGTAGCAGTAGGTCAGGTCGACCAGCGCCTCGCGCTGGACGTTGAGCGTCATGTGCCCGGCGAAGCTCCACCTGGGCTTCTCCGTCGGCGGGATCTCGAACTCCTCGTTGAAGTGGTAGCCCACGTCGGCGGCGCCGAACTCGGTGGCGTCGACGTCGTCCAGCGTCCGCGCCGCCTCGATCGCCCCCTCGAAGTGTTCCAGCGCCTTCTCGCAATCGCCGAGGTTCACGTCGACCCAGGCCTGCTTGTACATCGCCAGGCCCAGCAGCGGGGTGTCCCCCATGTCGATGATCTGCTGGTAGTGCTTCTGGGCGAAGACCAGCTTGTTGCGGTCGAAGTGGTAGTCCCCGAGCACCAGCAGCGCCTCGGCGCGGTACGGGCTGTCGGGGTACTTGTCGACCAGCTCCTCGAGCGTGACGCGCATCGCGTCGAACTCGCCGAGCTCGCGCTGCTCGTGGCTGATGTTGAACAGGATGCGGTCCGCGAGGTGGGTGTGCGGGTGTTCCTTGAGGATCGAGCGGTAGGTGCCGATCGCCTGCTCCTTGAGGATCCGCACCTGGGGTACGTGGAGCCCCTCGGCGCGCTGCTGCTCCCGCTCGAAGGCCACCATGTAGTGGTACCGCGCCTCCTCGCTCTGGAGCTCGGCGAGGCGCATGTACAGCTCGGGCTGGTACGGGGCGCCGCGCGAGGCGGCGATGGTGGCGCGCGTCTCGGCGATGGCGTTGCGGACCTTGGTGATCCGCAGCCGGTACTGCTCGACCACGGGCTGGTCGCGGACCACCGGCTTGGTGGCCGCGCAGCCCCCCGCCAGCAGCGCCGCGGCGCTCGACAAGCAACAACACAGACCCAGCGCGATCGCGACCGCGGCGCGCGGGGCACGTCGGGTCACTCGATGCATCGGTCCTCCGCGATGACCACGAGGTCATCCATCTCGTCGGTCCAGTACTCCCCGTTGAACGGGTAGAACGCGTTCTCCCCGGTGACCGGGACCGCCACGGCGGGCCTCTCCAGCGCCCCCGGTGGCCGGCGGCGGCCGCGCAGCAGCGACACGCCGAGCTCGTGCACGATCAGCCGCACCCCCTCCACCGAGGACAGCATCTCCTCGGCGAGCTCGTCGGCGTCGCGGCCGATGCGCTCCTGCTCCTTGCGCTCGGCCTCGGTCAGGCCGCGGTCGTAGAGCTCCTCGAGGTAGGCCTTCAGCCCGTCCCCGACGCGCAGCCTGGGCAGCGCCGCCCGCTCGGCGTGCAGCCGGTCCATGTGCTTGGCGTAGGGCTTGGAGAACCCCCGCAGCCGGGCCGCCTCGCGGATCTCGGGGATGTCCTCGGGCAGGTCGCCCCGCGACAGGTCGTCCAGCGCGCCCTCGTAGCGCCGCTCGAGGCTCACCGCCGCGGCGCGGGCCGCGTCGAACTGGCACAGCCGCCGCAGCGCCAGCGCCTCCAGCAGGTAGCGCTCGGGCGAGATGAACGACTCGTGGACCGGGGCGTCCAGCGCGATCAGCAGCCCCAGGGTCTTGCGCGAGTCGCCCTGGTAGTAGTGCGTCCACGCTGCCTCGAGCAGGATCTCGGGGTCGTCCGGGGCCAGCACCTGCAGCTTCTCGAAGTGCACCTGCGCGTCGCCGTAGCGCATCTCCTCGAAGGCCAGCCGCGCCAGCGCGCGCTCGACCTGCCGGGCCAGCTCCGGCGTGATCGTGTCCCGCTCGCGCAGGTCCTCCAGCAGCAGCCGCGCCTCCGAGAAGCTCCCGTCGGCGATCAGCCGCACGGCCTGCACGTAGTCGGCGCGCACCGCGTAGGGGCTGGTCTGGGGGATCGCGGAGAAGTGGACCGCGGCCCACTCGTCCTCGCCGCGGCGGGCCAGGTCGAGCCCCTTGTGGAACCGCACGAACGCCTCGGTCTCCGGCGGCAGGTAGCCGAACTCCTCGGCGGCGACGAAGCTGGTGATCAGGGTGTCCTCGTCGTAGTAGTCGCTCTGCACGATCCGCTCGATGCCCTGGATCGCGTCCGGGACGAGCTCCATGTTGCGGCGCTGCTGCGCGATCTCGCGGTAGATCAGCGCCGCGGCGAAGCGCAGCCCCATGCCCTCGCAGCTGCGCGCCAGGAGGCGCAGGCCGCGGTCGTAGCGCGGGTCGTCCGGATCGGCGGCGGAGAGGAAGTTGTAGGCGGCGTCGGCGCCGTGGACGTACCGGTCCTCCTGGACCGCCTCCACCGCGAAGGTGAAGGCCTCGTCCTTGACCACCGGCACCGAGGCGCAGCCGGAGGAGAGCGCCAGCGCCAGCAAGAGCAGCAGTGATGCATGCCTCATGGCGGCTCCCCTACTTCCCGAACGCCAGCGCGATCCCCAGGGCGATCCAGATCTCGTTCTCGACGTCGTCCTTGGTCACGAACATGTAGTCGCGGAAGTCGAGCCGGAACGACAGCACCTGCCCCGCGTAGGTCCGGAACCCGAAGCCGAAGTCGATCACCGGCCGGTGGGTGATCGTCAGCCGGCCGTAGCCCCCGCCGACGAGGAAGAACATCTCCTGGTAGATCAGCCCGCGGTTGAACACCGCGAGCTTGCCGTACAGCGGCTTGATCATCAGGCTCGAGGTCGCGTAGTAGCGCACCACCTCGAACGGCGTGGCCCCCAGCGGCTGCGGCAGGTTGGCCAGCTCGTCGGCCAGGCGGGTGTCGATGCCCACCGAGTAGGTGAACTGCGCGATCTCCCACGCCACCAGGTCGTTGAAGTGCAGGGTGTACCCGCCGGTGAACGTCAGGCCCTTGGTGAACGCGTCCATCGGCAGCAGGCCGACCCACACCCCGAACTCGTGCCGCGCGGTGTGCATCCGGTTCTGCACGGCCAGGGTCTTGGGGCCCTGCTCGTCCTCCACCTGCTTCTTGGGCGCTCCGACCGCGGTCGTCGGGGCCAGGGCCATCGCCGCGGCCAGCAGGAGTGCCGTCAACAGTCTCATGAAGCTCCTCCCCTCCAGTCCAGCGTCACGAGGAGACGCTGCGGAACAGGAACGGATACGTGATCGTCACCTCGCCGCCCTCGGGCTGCGCGAACTTCCACTTCTTGATCAGGTTGGCGATGCAGTCCGCGACGTCGGCGTTGCCGAGCGTCGAGCTGCGGACCCGGACGTTGGTGACGGTGCCGGACTCGGTGATGGTCCAGTCGAAGACGATCCGGCCGCTGATCTCGGGATCGTTGAGCAGCTGCTTCTCGTAGCAGGCCTGGATCTGGTGGATGTGCTGGTTGACCACGCGCGTCACCTCGGAGCGATCCAGGCTGCCCTGGACCTTCAGCTCCGAGCTCATCTTCGTCACCTTGCCGCGGACTCCGCCGCCGCGCTCGCCGTCGGCCAGCGCCGCCGCGTCCCCCGCCACCTGGTCGCCGGTCATCGTCGAGATGTCCCCGCCGCCGCCGCTGCGGGCGACGTTGACCTCGTCGCCGAGGGCGCCGATCGCGCCGGCGATGTTGAACCCGCCCAGCGCCGTCCCGCCGTCCACCGCGTCGATGTTCGAGATGTTGTCCTTCAGGTCGCTGCTGATCCCCTCGGTGCCGCTGCCGGGGTTGAGCACGTTGAGCACCGACGCGACGCTGGTGTTGGAGGTCGTGGGCGCCTCCTTGACCCGGTTGACCGCTCGCTGCGTGACCTCCGGGGCCTTCTCCGCCATCGCCGTGGCGTCCGGCTCGATCTCCGGCACCTCCGGCTGCTCGACGTCCGGGGGCGTCTCGTCCTCCATCTGGACCTCGGCGAACACCTCCTCGTGCTCGATCTCGGGCTCGGGCTCGAGGCTGATGTCGAGCACCGCCACCGCGATCCCGACCACGACGTGGATCGCGAACGCGCCGACGATCATCCCCAGGAACAGCGGGCTGGCGCCGACGCCGCCGAAGCGCACCGGCTTGGGCGGCCGGTAGACCTCGACCTTGTAGGTCGCCGCGGTGGTGGCGATCAGCGCGGAGTGCCCGTCGCCCAGCACGGCCGTGTGGGCGCCGTTGCTGGCGGGGACGGAGGCCAGGTCCGCCGCCTGCGCGCCGCCCTGGTTGATCCAGCCCCCGGCGCCCACCGGGGTGCGCAGCGTCAGCCGCCCGCCCTCGATGCGGCACTCCAGGTCACCGGCGTTGGAGCGGTAGGCCTGGCCGGGCATCACCCCCTTGGCCTCGGCCACGCGGCCGTCGACGACGCGCACCACGTGGGCCACGCAGTAGCCCTCGCGCGGCCCCTCCACCGTCGGCGTCGGTCGCTCCAGCAGCTCCTGGGCCAGGTCGAACGGCTGGACGAAGGCGGTCTCGTCCTCGTCGTCCTCGTCGAAGTAGTAGCGCGCCCAGTCGTCCTCGTCGTCGAACGCCGGTCCCTCGGCGATCGCCGGGGCCGCCGGGGGCGGCGGCGTGGCGGGCTCGCGGGCCGCGGCGGGCGGTGGGGCG
>CAZOYV010000317.1:0-9430 GCA_964584075.1 uncultured Rickettsiales bacterium
CGTGGCGCTGCGGCACTCAGGCTCGGTCCGGGGATAGATTCACAAGCTCTGAGCCAGCCGGAACAGCGCCAGCGCCCCGGCTCCCTTGGGCAGCTCGGTGCGCCCGGCGTACTCCCACTCCCCCGCCGCGCCGTCCGCGGCCTGCGTCAGGGCCACGAGGTACGCCGAACCCACGACGTGCCCCGCCTCGCCGCCCTGCTCGATGCGGGCCGCGAGGCTGACGTGGCGGCCCATGTAGGTGAACTGCCCGGTGACCGGGTCGGTCAGCGCGTGGGTCGGGCCGGCGTGCAGCCCGATGCGCAGGCGGATGCCCTCGGGCAGGCCGGCCGCCGATCCCGCCGGGGTGTCGACGGCGTCCCGCAGCTCCGCGGCGAAGCGCGCGGCGTGGTCCAGCTCGTGGAACACCATGTACAGGCCGTCTCCCCAGGTGTTGCGCACCACGGGGGCGAACGCCGAGCGCTGGGCCAGCTCGGCGACGGCGGGCAGGTAGCGCTGCCCGAAGGCGCGGTTCTGGGCGTCGTCGAGGTCGCTGAAGCGCTCCGCGTCGGCGAACAGCAACCCGACGATGCGGTAGGCGCCGTCCGCGCGGACCAGCGGTCCCGGGTCCGGGGCCCCCGGGTCCTCGAAGCGGCGGCCGATGGCGCCGCCGCGCAGCCGCGCCAGCCCGGCGGCGATCCGCCTGGCGTACGGGATCGCCAGCGGGTTCTCCAGCGCCTTGTGGTCCCCGACGACCTCGATCTCCACGGCCCGCCGGAGCACGCCGGCGAGCCGCTCGCGGGCCCGCGGGCCGGCGAGCTCGCCGACCTCCACCGTCAGCACCTCGGCCGGGCAGGGCAGCACGGCGTACAGCGTCCCCGCCCGGTCCAGCAACGACTCGGCGAAGTCGAGCTCCTCCCCGCCGGCGAGGGCCACGCAGGCGAACGGACCAGGCCCGGCCGCCGCCTCCGCGGCCGGCCCCGCGGCGCGGACCCCGTCGCCGCGCTCCCCCAGGGCTCGGGCTCGCACGGCCCGGCAGCGGGCGGCCTCCTCCGCGTGCCCGTCGGCCTCGGCGTGGCGGATTCCCCGCCCGGCGAGGGCCACGGCCTCGGCCCGCGCCGCCACGGCCGCCTCGCCCTGGAGCCGATCCGCGACGGCCAGCTCCGCCGTCGCCAGCACGGACAGGGTCTCGCCGTCGGTGTGCCCCCCCTCCAACAGCGGAGCCAGCCCCTCGAGCGCGCGCCACGGCGCTCCGCACGCGACCCTCGCCCGGCCCAGCGCGAGGATCACCGCGCGGTCCTCGGGCCACCGCTGGGCCGCCTCCTGCAGCGCATCCACCGCGAGGAACGGGTCCCCCACCTCGGCGAGGCGCGCGCCGAGCCGGGTGTAGAACCCCGGGGTCAGGTTCGCCCGGTTGGCCAGCCGGCCCTCCCAGATCGGGCACAGGTCCCCCAGCGCGGAGGGCAGCGGGTCCTCGGCGGTCACGGTCCCGCCCGGCGGGGCCACGGAACCGCTGGGCCGCCGCTCTCCGGCCCAGCGGGCGAACAGCCGGCTGCCGGCCCGGAAGCGGTTGCGCTGGACCTCCCGCACCAGGCCGTTGACGGTCAGCTCGTCCAGCGCCCGCTCGGCGGTGTCGACGTCGGCGAAGACCTCGATCGCGGTGCGCTTCTTGAACCGATCTCGGGACCGCGCGATCTCGCCGAACAGCGTCTGCGCCGCGGGCCCGCAGGCGGCCCACCAGCGCTGGAAGTCCCCCCGCCGCTCGCGCACGAAGCGATCGCCCGCGGCGCGCACGTCATCGCGCGTCAGCGTGGTACAACGACGTTGTCGTTGCCACAGGTGGTGCAGGTAGTACTGCATCAGGTACGGGTGCCCGCCGACCTCGCGCAACAGGTCTCGCTCGACGTCGGCGGGCAGCCCTCCCGCGGGGAATCCCACGGGGATCAACTCGCTCAGTGCGCCGTCGTCCAGCAAGGTCAGATCGACGATCGTGACCACGTTGTAGAACGGCGACCCGGCGGTGTTCCACAGCTCGGCGCTGCTCAGCGTCCCGGCGATCAGCACGTTGACGCGGCGCCGGATCTCGCTCTGGCTGATCAGGAACCGCAGGTTGCTGAAGAACACCTTGCTCCACTCGTGGGCCTGGAACTCGTCGGTCTCGTCCAGCGCGACGAACAGCTGCAGCCGGTCGTCCTCGCGGAGCAGGTCGACGAGCACCGACGAGAAGTACTCGAACGCCACGTCCTGCTCGATCCCCCCGATCCGGATCTCGCGCACCGCGGCGGCGAGATCGTCGACCAGCGCGGGCGCCACGGCGCGGCGCAGGCCGTCGAGGATCGCGGCGAACACCGCGCTGCGGCGCAGGCGCCCGAACTGGTGGGTGCTGAGCAGCAGCGGCACCACCGATCGCCCGGTGGGGCTCTCGGGGCGTGCGCGCAGCGCCGCCTGGAGCTGCAGCAGCAGCGAGGTCTTGCCCATCCGCGTCCCGGCGAGCACCGCGAACGACTCGCCGCGGCGCACCCGCGAGGCCATCTCGGCGACCTGCTCGCGGCGCCCGACGAACAGCGCCGGGCGCTCGACCGGGCGGTCGTGGACGTAGGGCGCGAGGACGTCGTCGGTCACGCGCCCTCCTCGAGGTCGAGCCGATGGACCCGGATGTATGTTCGTAGCAAGTGCATCGGAAACCGGTATCGATCGCCGCGGCGCAGCAGCAGCGTGTACTGCCCCAGGCTCTGCAGCTCGCGGTCGAACGCCTCGGCGTCGGCGAAGTGGCGCTCGGTGGCGCGCAGCAGCTCGGCACGGGTGATGCTGCCGTCCCCGTCGGCGGCCACGGCGTCGAGGATAGCACGCTGTCCGGCGCTCAAGTACGAGGTCACGACCTCGCCGAAGTAGCCCTTCTTGAGCGACAGGTAGCGGTCGGCGGCCTCCCGCACGGCGGCGGTGTCGATCGTCGCCGGCCGCTGCTCTCCGGCGACCTTGGCGGTCTCGCTGCACAGCTGCCGGCAGACCATCGGGTGCCCCCCGCTGTGCTCGTACAGCCGGGCCAGCGCCGCGTCGGTGAAGGTCAGCCCCATCCCGCCGCCCAGCGTCGAGATCATCTCGGCGGTCTCGGCCGGGCTCAGCGGACCGACGTAGAACTCCGAGAGATACTGGAAGATCGGGTTGTCCAGGCCGCCCCACTTGCCCTGCAGGCACAGCCGCGCGTTGGCCCCGATCACCGCGAACGAGAACACGTCGCGGAAGTCGGTCTGGTGCAGGCCGCGCAGCAGGCGGAAGAACGCGTCGTAGTGCTCGAAGCCCTGGTGGAACGCGCCGCCGTCGAGGTCGTGGGGGATCAGGTTCTCGACCTCGTCGACCAGGAAGAACAGCGTGGCGATCCGCTCGGTCGCGAGCACGGCCGCGCGCAACGTCCGCAGGTTGCGCTCGAAGGCCACCATCGGTCGCTCGGCGCCCTCCACCGGCTCGAGCTCGGGCGGCTCGAGATCGGGGAACTTCTCGCGCCAGTCCTCCAGCGCCCGCTCGCCGAGCAGCTGCGCCAGGGACACGCACGAGGACGACGAGATCTCCTGCAGGTCGACCATCGCCACCACCGCGTCGGCCAGGTGGCTGCGGAGCCGGTGGGCCAGCGAGGTCTTGCCCATCTTGCGTACCCCGAACAACCCGAACACCTCTCCGCGGTGGACCTTGCGCACCAGGGTCCGCAGCACCTGCCCGCGGCCGAAGAACTCGGCGGGATCGAGGACCGGGTCCTTCTTGTCGAACAGGTCCTCGCCGAGCAGCCACTGGCTGCGCAGCTGCGCCAGCGTGCCCCGCCCGCGGAACTCGGTGACCGCGTCGCGCAGGGTCCGCTCGTCCAGCGGCAGCAGGTGCAGCCGCGGCGCCTCGATCATCGTGGTCATGATCAGCTCGTTGGTGCCCACGCTGGGCCGCCCGGTGCTGACCAGCACGGCCAGCGTCGGGCCGCCGCCGCGGTGCTCCTCGAGGCTGCGCCGCAGGGCCAGCACGTCCTCGGGGGTGGGCGGCCGCCCCGAGTAGATCCGCACCCGCGCGCCGTCCAGCTCGGTCCACCACCCGTGCAGCGGCCGCCGCGGGCCGTAGAACATCAGCTCCATCACGCCGTCCGCGGTCTGCTGCAGCGGCCGGCTCTCCAGCCCGAGCTGCGTGGCGAGCAGCTCGACCACCTCCAGCGCATCGAGCTCGTGCACCAGGGCGGCGGATCTTCTTGATGCGAATGATCTGGTGTCGGCGATGTGGAACGCGCGATCCAGCGCGGCGTAGGCCAGCGTGTGGCGGCCCAGCTTGTGGTGGATCTCGGACAGCCGCAGCCACAGCATCCCGTCCCGCGGGTTGCGCCGGGCGTACTCCTCGAACGCCGCCTCGACGGCCTTGAGGTAGGGCACCGACTCGTCGACGCTGTCCGCGGCGGTGAGCAGCTGCTCGCGGGGATCGCGGTCCTCGAGCAGCTCGACGATCGACGCCGTGACGACCGCCACGTCGGCGTCCGCGGTGCCCTCGTAGAACTCCTTCATCCGGTCGACGATCATCGGCGCGAGGTCGGGGCTGCGCTCGGCGACCTTGAGCAGCGCCGGGTACAGCAGCAGCGGGCTGCCGGCCGGGGGCGAGGCCCACACCATGTGCTCCTGCAGGTCGGTCTCGAGCAGCGCGTCGGTGAGGCACTCGACGGCCTCGGCGGTGGGGTGCTCGGCGACCGCCTGCTCGGCGTACTCGATGGCGTTGCCGGCGCGGTCGGCGGCCAGCTCGACGCGGGCCATCGGCACCAGGAAGCGCAGCCGCGTGTCGGCCAGCGCCAGGGTCCGCTCGTAGACCTCCCGGGCGCGGTCGCCGTAGTCCCGCCGCTGGTCGTAGGCCAGCGCCAGCAGCGGCAGCAGCGGGGTGTCGTCGCGGGCCGCGACCCGCTCCTCGAGCTCGGCGACGAGGTCGTCCTCGACCAGCCCCAGCACGCGCTGGGCGTCCAGCAGCCGGACCACCTGGTCGGCGGTCAGCTCGCCCGCCACCGCCAGCCGCAGGATCGAGTCGCGCACGCCGCGCATGTCCGCCACCCGCGAGGCGTGCTCGAACAGCCGCTGCAGCACCTCGGGGTCCCGGGGCCAGCGGGTCTCGGCGCGGCGCAGCGCCTCGCGCTCGGCCTGCACGTCCCCCTCGTCGCGGTGGATCGCGGCGGCCCGCAGCGCGGGCTTGCGCCACGAGGGGAACAGCCCCGCCAGGTAGTCGTAGGCCGCCAGCGCGAAGCGCCGCTGGCCCAGCGCGTAGAACAGGTCGCCCTGGAACGCCACGAACAGGACCAGCAGCAGCGCCAGGGCCGCCAGCAGCGAGGCGGTCCGGGCCAGCTCCCGGGCGCGGCGCTGCTGCGCCTGGCCGTCCTCGATCAGCTCCAGCATCGGGACCACCTCGAGGTGCCCCGGCTCGATGCGCTGCACCGTCTCGCAGGCCTCCTCGGCGGTCCGCCAGTCGCGCCCCCGGACCGCCTGCCGGCAGCGCTCGAACTCCGCGCCGACGCGCTCGGCGCCCACGGCCCACTCGGCCCAGGCGCGCCGCTGCTGGAGGTCCTCGTCGTCCGGGTAGAACCGCTGCGCCGCGGTGCTCAGCAGCAGGATGTCGCGGGCGTACAGGTCGGTCATCGGCTGGTCCAGCGCCAGCCGGTAGAGCTGCTCGCCGAGGGCGTCGTTCCAGCGGCGCAGCACCGGTGCGTCGTCGGGCAGCGCCTGCTGCGCGCGGTACAGCAGCAGCTCGGCCTCCTTCAGCGCGCCGCGCTGCAGCAGCCGGTCGCCGATCACGTAGCGCGCCGCGGCGCGGACCTCCGCGGGCGGCAGCAGGCAGTCGTCCCCCCGCTCCTTGACGAACTGCACCACGTCGTAGGTCGACACCCGGCACACCGCCCCGTCGGCCTCGGAGACGCGGCCGGTGCAGTCGTCGCGGACCTCGCGCAGCACGGCGTCGGCGTTCTGCTGCCACTCCTGGGCGCTGGCCACGCCGGAGCCGGGGCAGACCTGCAGCTCGCCGGGGCGGGGCAGCGCGACCACGTCCCCGGGCGAGGCGTCGACGGGGCGTTGGGCCGCCGCCGGCGTCGCCAGCGCGATCCACAGCAGCGCCAGCATCGCGCTCGAGACACCGCGGTGGTTCATGGTGGGCTCCTCCCCGGGGGCGCCGGTCCTCGCTCGGCTCGATCGTAGGGGGCGGCCGAGAGGGGGGTCAACGCATCGGTTCGAACGGGTGACGGGCGCCCCGCGGTCCGGGACGCCCGCCCCTGGACGGCGTTCAACCCGGGAACAGGTTGAACGGGTAGGAGATCTCGTACGCCTGGCCCGTGGCCGGGAACTGCCAGTGGCGGATGCGGCGCAGCATGCAGTCGCCCAGCTCCTGGTCGCCGGTGGCGTTGTCCACGATCCAGGTGCTGTCCACCGAGCCGTCGGGGGCGACCACGATCACCACCTCGACCCGGCCGGCGAGGTCGGGGTCCACGTTCAGCCCCACCTCGTAGCAGCGCTTGATCTGGCCCTTCTTCTTCCGGATCACCTCGCCGATCCCGGTGGCGTCGCTGCCCGGCTCGAGGATCGGCGGGTCCCAGTGCACCTCGGGCACCACCGCCGCCTGGCCCTTGTCGCCGTCCCCGGCGTCGCCGGAGCCGATCCCGGTGGTGTCGGACAGGCTCTCCAGGTCGCGGTGCCGGTCGCCGATCCCGTCGCGCAGCTCCGGCACGGCGCCCAGCTGGGCGACGCGCACGCTGTCGGCGGTGTTGAGCGCGGCGTCCAGGTTGTCGGCGAAGCGATCGGCGTCGCCGACCAGGTCCGCGACCGCGTCGTCGTTGGAGGTCTGGCCGTTGGTCCCGATCACGCCCGCGAGCCCGACCTGCTCCAGCTCCTCGCGGATCCGCTGGGCGCGCTCCTCCGGCGTCTCCCGCGGGCCCTCGTCCTGCCCCCCCCCGTCCGCCGCGCCGTCGCCGGCCGGCTCGGGATCGGCCGCGTCCGCGACCGGCTCGTCGCCGTCGACGTCCTCGTCCACCAGCGCGTCGTCCTCGACGGGCTCCGGCTCGGGGTCCTCGGTGAACCACACCGTGGTGTAGCGCTCGGGGATGTCCTCGATGCTGACCTTGCCCGGGGCCGGCTGGGACTGGATCCACACGTAGGCGACCATGTTCATCACGAACGACAGCGCGAAGAACCCCCAGAACACCCAGTCCAGCTGGCGCACGCCGAAGGGGCGGAAGTCCACCGGCGCGGTCTTCGGCTCGGGGGGTGCGTCGACGAACTGGAACAGGATCGTGACGCCGTCGATCTGGACCTTGCCGCGGTTGCGCTCCTCGAGGCTCAGCCAGTAGGCGTCGCCGCGGCGCGCGGCGACGTTGCCCGCGAGCTCGTCCAGCGGCACGACGGTGTTGTTGATGAACACCTTGCCGTGCATCCCCTCGCGGAAGGCCAGGATGTACTCGTTGCCCCGGGCGATGAACAGCTTGTAGCTGCCCGGCAGCGCCGAGGGCGGGAGCACGAAGGTGTTGCGCGTCGACTCGCCGACGGTGACGTGGTGCCCGGCGCGGATCAGGCGCTCCTCGCGGATCCGTCCGCCCTGGAGGATCCCGATCCGCAGGACCTTGCCGCGCGGCGCCGTGCGGCCGGCCCCGTGTCCGCTGCCGATGATGCTCCGTCCACCCATCTCCGCCTCCTTCCGCGAGCCGCCGATCCCCGGACGCTGCGGGTCGCAGTCGGAGGTCCTCGCACGGACCGTGCCAGGCCCGGCGAAACGTGCAACTACCTGGAATCACGCAGGAGTGCTCGACACGAGGGCACGCCCTGTCCGGGATCCCGGACACGCGGCGGGCGGGGGGTTGTCCGGAGGTGCGGACAGGGTCAGGGCAGGCGGCCGGCGAGGTCGACGCGGACCACCGGTCCGTCGGCGCCCACGGCCCCGCTCTCGCTCTGCAGGGCGGTGACGTAGAGCGTCCCGGGGTCGCGGTAGACCGGGTCGCGGTAGTCGATCCGGAGCTCCTCGTCGCACGGCGACAGCAGCAGCGGCGCGAACGCGCGGGTCTGCAGATCGTAGGCGTAGATCCCGTGGCTGCCCTCGTAGACCATCGCCGAGCAGGCCCGCGTCAGCCCGCCCTGGTACAGGTGCAGCGAGGTGTAGGTCTCGTTGAACCGGTAGGCGCTGGCCTCGATCGCGGCGCCGACGTCCTCGAGCGTTCCGTCGGCGAAGCGGTAGAACTGGGGGCCCGCCGCGGTGTCGAACAGCACGCCGTCGTCCCCGATGTGGACCGTCCCGCTGGCCTGGGTCGGGTTGCCGCTCCAGGTCGCGGTGTTGCTCCCCAGCTCCAGGACCCACACCCGCCCGCTCTCGACGAACACGACGCGGTCGCCGTCGACGCCGAGCTCCCAGAACTCGCCGACGCTGGCGCCGGCGCTCTCCAGGGTGGTCAGCGCCGTGGGCTCGCCGCCCGGGACCCACGACCACAGGGTCGTCTCCGCGCCGGTGGTGACGACGTAGACCGTGCCCCCGTCGACGGCGTAGGCCCACCAGCGCTGCTCGTCCCCGGGCGCGTCGAAGGTCGCCTCGCCCCGCAGCGTCTCCGGGGCGCCGGTGGCGTAGGCGCGGTAGCGGATCGCGCCGACCTCGTCCACCGCCGTGACCACCAGCTCGTCGCTGGCGCGCACGTTCCACAGCCCGTCGTGCGACACGGGGAACGCGTAGTGCGTCACGCCGGCGCCCTCGCTGTGCAGGGTCGGCTCGTACGCGGAGAAGTCCAGCCAGAACAGCGTCTCCCCGGTGGAGAACAGCTCGCCCGCGCTCTCGCCGAGCACCTCGGCCTGGCCCACCTGGAGCGCGGCGGCGGTGTCGCAGAATTGATCCACGTCCCGAGCCAGATCGTCGACCGGGTCGACGGGTGCGGGTCCGAACAGGCACCCGGTGGCGGGCAGCACCAGCGCCGCGGCGGCGGCGAGCACGGCGGGTCGGCGGCAGAGTCGGTCCATCTCAGGCTCCCAGGTTCTCGTACACGACCCACTCGGCGGTCCCGATCCCGGCCGCGTCGCAGCCGTCGGTGACCACCAGGTCCGGGCGGTGGTCGCCGTCGAGATCGAGGGTCGAGCCGACGTGATCGTGGATGTAGCAGGCGTCCTGGCCGTCCAGGGCGTCCCAGAACTCCGCGGGCGCTCCCGCCGGCAGGGTCCAGCTCAGCGGCGTCGCGGCGAAGCCGGCGCCGGTGTTGAGGTACACGTCCCAGCGCGTCGTCCCGACCCCGCTCGCGTCGCAGCCGTCGGTGACCACCAGGTCGGGGCGCCAGTCCCCGTCGACGTCCAGCGTGACGCCGACGTGGTCCTGGACGTAGCACGCACCCTCGCCCGCAGGCGCGTCGAAGAAGTCGGCCGGCAGCCCCGCCGGCAGGGCCCACGCCGTGGCCGTCGCGGCGAACCCCGCGCCGGTATTCAGATACACGTCCCAGCGC
>CAZOYV010000318.1:0-9417 GCA_964584075.1 uncultured Rickettsiales bacterium
CTCTTCTCCTCCCTTTGCGCCTTTGCGCCTTTGCGTGAGAACTCTTCCCTCTTCCCTCTTCCCTCTTCTTCCCCTGCGTCCTCTGCCCCTCCGCGTCTCTGCGCGATCTCCCCCACCCCGTCTAGTACCGGGTCTCCAGCTCGGCACCCCGGTAATAGTGGGCCAGGATCTCCTGGTACGACACGCCGTGCTCGGCCATCACGGCGGCGCCGATCTGGCACAGGCCGACGCCGTGGCCCCAGCCCGCGCCGCGGAGCACGAAGCGGGCCGGCACCGCTCCGGAGCGGCCATCGGGGTGGACGGTGAACGCCGAGCTGTACAGGTGGGTCTCGGACAGCAGGCGCCGGATCTCCAGCTCCTTGCCGACCTGGAGCCGGCAGCGCTCGCCGTCGATGCCGAGCAGCGTGATCCGCCCCGACGGGCCCCGCTTCAGCGCGCGCATGGCGTGGATCGGGCCCGTCCGGATCCCCGACTTCTCCCGCACCAGCCGCTGCAGCTGGTCCTGGTCGAGGGTCACCGTCCAGCGGAAGAAGTCCCGGGTGTCGTGGTCGATCGCGGGCAGCAGCCGCTCCAGCAGGTCGCGGTCTTCGGTGTTGCACCACACCTCGGGCTCGCCCTCGATGAACGCGGTGGCGTGGTCCTCGTCGGTCAGCGGCAGCGCGAACGGCGCCTCCCCGGCGGCGGTGTCGGGGAACGCCTGGAGGTAGGGCGCGTCCTCCTCGTCCCCCCAGGCCGAGGCGAACAGCTCGGTCATCCCGCCGCAGCACTTGGAGAACCGCGCGTCGCAGATCCGGTCCCCGCTGACCAGGACCTCGCCGCGGGTCAGCTCCACCGCCGCCGCCGCGGCCTCGGTGATGCGCGCGATGCCCTGGTAGCGCTGGCAGTGGTCGTCGGCGCAGACGTCGAAGTCCTGGTGGTCCTCGCGGTCGTACCAGCGCAGGATCCGGACCTCCTCGGGGGCCCCGTCGCGGGCCTCGGCGATCCGCTCGATGCCGTACCCGAACGGCAGCGTCTGCTGCTTGGCGCGGTGCAGCTGGGCCATCAGCCAGCTGCGGGAGATCACGGCGTGGGCGCGCAGCAGGTCGGCGGGGCAACGGGCGCTCATCTCCGAGCTGATCACCGAGACCAGGTACTCCTCCAGGGGCAGCTCGTCGATCACGTCGAAGTGCAGGCCGTGGGACTCCAGCGCGACGGTCCCGCGGTAGGCCAGGTCCTCCTCGTGCTCCCAGTGGAAGTGCAGCCCGACGGTGACGCCGCGGAGGGTGAACGAGCACTCCGCCAGCGGCTTGGGGACCAGCTTGATCCGGCGGCCGATCACGACCCACTCGCCGTCCGGATCGCTCAGCCGGATCGCGTTGCCCTCGGCGGTGGCGACCAGCACCGCGCCGGGGGGCGCCTCGCCGGCGAACGCACCGTCGGCGCGCACGGCGTGGAAGCCGTCGAGCTGCAGCTCGGCCTCCTGGGTCCCCGGCAGCAGCCCCACCCGCAGGATCGGTTCAGGCATCGGTCCACCTCTCTGCCAGCCCCGCCACGAGGCGCTCCTCGGCCTCGGGGGCCAGGGTCGTCTCGCGATAGATCCCGGCGATCGTCTCGTCGTCCAGGGCGCGGAAGTCCTGCTCCCGCACCGTCACCACCAGCCCCGCCATGTCCAGCGCGCCGGGGCTCACCAGCCGCTGGCCGGGCCCCTCCGCGAAGTAGCACGCCGGCCGGTGGGCGCCGCGCGGGTACAGCTGCGCGGTGAGCAGCACCCCCTCGGCGGACAGCAGCAGGTTGATCGGCGGCTCCTCGTCCCCGCCGAGCACGTCGGCCAGCACGTCCTCGGCGTCGCGCAGCGCGGCCGTGACCTCCGCGGCCAGGCCGTTCATCACCACGATGCTGCGCCCCGCGCCCCGCGCCCGCCAGGCGCGCAGGCCGTCCCGCTGCACCAGCACGTCCCCCACCGGCTCGCGGCCGCACCCCCCCAGCCGGCACGTCACGATCCGCTCCTCGGGCAGGTGCCCGGTCTCCACGGCCTGCAGGTGGGCGTGGTCCGGCGCCGAGGCCCCGCAGCGCGGGCCGTTGTAGAACACCGTCAGGGTCCCGGCGGTGGCCATCGCCAGCGCCACGGCGTCGTCCAGCATCGGCCGCAGCCGCTGCGGGCGGTGCTCGCGGTGGGCGATCACCAGGTGGAGCGGCAGGATCGGCGCCGGGTTGGCCAGGATCACCAGCGCGTCGCCGAACGGCACCCCCCACTCCTCGTCGGGCATGTTCTCGCCACACAGGAAGCAGGCCCGCGCGGCCACGCCGCGGTCGTCGACCCGCGCCGTGGTGCTCTGTACCCGCCCCGGGTTCCACTGGACCGTGACGTCGCGATCGCCGACCCGCAGCGTCCGGGTCTGCACCGCGTCGAGCTGCCCGGCCGCCTCGGCCAGCCGCGGCCAGCGCTCGGTCTGCCAGGCGTGGAACGCCCGCAGGTCGCCGCCGAGGTCTCGCCGGTGGTCGACCATCATCGCTCTCCCTCCGCGCCCTCCGCGCCCCGGACGGGCGCCCTCCGCGCCCTCGCGCGTCCCGGACGGACGCGCCTCACGCGCCCCCCTCCCCGGGGCCGTTGCGCCGCCGGCGCGCGGCGATCTCGAGGGTCCGCACGCGGTCCTTGTAGGTCTGGTGGGCCGTGACCTTTGCCGGCGACAGGTCGGCGTCGGTGTTGTCCTCCCAGCGACGGCAGAGGTACAGCGAGTCGAAGATCCGCGCCACCCGGTAGCGGCCGGACAGCCGCAGCGCGACGGCGTAGTCCTCGCCGTAGCTGACGTTGGGGAACCCGATGGCCCGGACCGCCTCGGTGGCGAAGCCCCGCGGGGCGCCGAGGCCCTCGACGCGCAGGGCGTTGTTCGGGCCGTTGTCGGCGGTCCACTCGCGGTGGTCGATCAGCCCTGGCGCCACGGGCGAGAGCGACAGGTCGACCGTGGTGTACGACCCGATCGCCATCGCGCAGCCCCCGTCGCGCAGCGCCGCGACCATCCGCCGCAGGGTGTCGTCGCCCTCGTAGAGGTCGTCGGAGTCGAGCTGGACCGCGTAGCGGCCGCAGGCCTCGTGGTAGATCGCCTGGTTCCAGCAACCCCCGATCCCGAGATCGCGGCGATCCGGCAGGACGTGCACCAGCCGTTCGTCGGCGGCGGCCTTCTCGGCCAGCAGCTCGGTGGTCCCGTCGGAGCTGTGGTTGTCCACCGCGATCACGTTGAACGGGAACGGGGCCTGCTGGGACAGCGCGCTGTCCACCGCGTCGGCGACGGTCAGCACCCGGTCGCGGACCGGGATCACCACCGAGGCCTCGACGGGGAACGCCGCCGCGGACTCGAACGCCTCGAACGGGGGCTCGACGTGGGCCCCGACGCGGCGCAGGTGATCGGTGACGATCCGCTCCGCCTCGCGCTGCAGCGCCCGCTCGGCGGTGAGGTAGTCGAACACCGCGGCGCCCGAGGCGCGGGGGTCCCAGCGCTCGCGGATCGCCAGCGGCTCCGGGAGCCGCACCAGCGGCGCGGCCAGCGAGCCCTTGAGCCGCAGGTCGTACCACGCGTGCCCCTGCAGGTCGGCGGACGGCGCGCCGTAGCGGCCGATCGCCAGCGCCAGGGCGGCGGTGGACCACAGCCGCAGCGGGCCGAAGTCGAAGCGGTCACCGACGCTGCCCTCCTGCGCGTCGGCCAGCGGGTGCAGGGTCAGCGCGCCGCTGGTGTCGTCGCCGTCGCGCTCGTGGAAGTCGCCGTAGGTCAGCAGCGCGCCGGTGGCGTCGGCCACCGCGTGGATCCGCTCCAGCACGTGGGGCACCGGGTACAGGCCCCCGGGCGCCTCGAGCTGCAGCAGGTAGGGCGACGCGACCCGGTCCAGCACGCGGGCCACGGCCTCGCCGCCGTCGGGGCGCTCCTCGTGCCAGGCCGTGATCGGGACGCCGGCCAGCGCGGCCGGCGGCTCGGCGCTCCCCGGTGGCAGCAGGGCCACCACCGCGCCGACGGGATCGGCGGCGACGAGGCGTTCCAGGTTGCGGCGGGCGGCCTCGGACCAGGCACCGCGGTGGAGCAACGTGATCGGCGGCATCGACTCTCCTGTCGGGGGCGGCACGCGGCCGCCGCGGCTAGCGATCCGGGACGTCCCGCAGGCGCGCCAGCAGCAGGCCCGGGGTCTCGTTGCGCGCCAGGAACGCCGCCAGCGGCTCGTCGGTCACCACGCCGGCGCTGCGGGCGGCGTGGCGCACGCGGACGACCTCGCCGCGGACCAGCAGGCCCACGTGGTAGGTGTCGAGGCCCGGCCGCGTGGAGACGAACCCCACCAGGTCGCCGCTGCGCACCGCCGCGGGGAGCTCCCCGACGCGCTCCACGGGAAGGTACCGCATCTCGCGCTCATGCGGGGGGTAGTCCGCGAGGCAGTCCAGCCGGCGGGGTCCGGGCTCGGCGACGGTCCGCTCCGCGAGCACCGGCCGCAGCGCGCCCCGCGCCCCGTTTCGCGCGATCCAGTCGCTGGTGTAGTGGTTGCGCGCGATCCACTCGACGCGACCCTGCTCGTAGCGAAGCGCCATCAGCGTCGCCGCGTAGTCCTCCGCCCCGGCACAGGTCGCCAGCGCCCATACCGTCTCGACGTAGGTCACGCAGTCGAACCCCGCCAGCGTCGTCACCGGGCGCTCGGTGCGATCCGGGCCGCCGATCAGCGGGTGGGCCTGGTAGGGCCGGCCGAGCAGCGCCGCCGAGAGGCGCTCGAGGCGCCCCTCGAGGCCGCCGTCGCCGCCGCGCAGGGCCAGCAGGCGCGCCAGCTCCCCGGGATCGGCGTGGGGTGGGCCGTGGCTCATCGGGCCTCCTCCAGGGTGTCCAGCACGGACTCCGGCCAGCCGGGCTCGTCCGGGCGGTGCCGGATCGGGTCGTCGATCCCGTAGGCCTCGCAGACCCGCTCGACCAGCTCGTCGCGGACCACCAGCAGCAGCGGCACGCCGGCGGCGAGCAGCGGGCGCAGCCACGGGTCCCAGCCGCCCCCTTCCAGCTCGAGGAACCCGATCTCGTCGACCACCGCCAGGTCGGGCGGGTCGGCGGCCGCCGCCTCGAGGGCGCGGCGCCCGGCGCGCAGGCCCGCGCGGGTGAAGCGGAAGCGGCCGACGCGGGGCCCCCGTGGCTCGTCGAGGGCGACCTCGGCGGGGCCGTCGGGGGGGGTCTCGGCGCGGCACAGCGGGACCACCGCGCCACCGGCGCAGGGCTCGAGATCGAAGCCGGCGCGCCGGCCGTCGGTCCAGCGCCCCAGCGCCAGGAATCCCCCCACGCGCAGCTGCCTGGCGCGCGAACGCGCGAGGAGCCGCCGCAGCGCCGTGGTCTTCCCGCTGCGCGGGGGTCCCTGCAGGATGTGGATCGGCACCGCTACCCCTTTCCGGTGACGCACCGCGGTGCCTTGACCTATCATGCCGGCGGGAGGTCCGTCACCATGTCGACTCGTACGCTCCTGATCATTCTGTTCGCCTGCACCCTGCCCCTGGCCTGGGGCGGGTGTGCGGGAAGCCTGTCCATCGACGACGACGACGACGCGGCCGACGACGACGGAGCGGACGACGACGTCTCCGACGACGACACGGCCGACGACGACGCCTCGGATGACGACGTGTCCGACGACGACGTGTCCGACGACGACGTGTCCGACGACGACGTCTCCGACGACGACGTCTCCGACGACGACGTGTCCGACGACGACGTCTCCGACGACGACATGGGCGACGACGACAGCGAGCCGGTGGACAACGACGGCGACGGCTGGCCCGCCGACGACGACTGCAACGACAACAACCCGGACGTCAACCCGGGGATGCCCGAGATCCCGTGCGACGGCCTCAACAACGACTGCTCCGGCCAGACCCCGGACAACCCCGACGCCGACGGCGACGGCGTCCACGCCTGCGACGGCGACTGCGACGACAACGACCCGGCGGTCCACCCGGGCGCGCCCGAGGTCTGCGACGGGATCGACCAGAACTGCAACGGGATCCCCGACGACAAGGACGCCGACGGGGACGGCTTCGCCGACCAGGACTGCGGCTTCGACGACTGCGACGACAGCGACCCGACGATCAACCCCGCCGCCCCCGAGGCGCCCGGGGACGGCGTCGACTCCAACTGCGACGGCGACGACGATCCCGGCCCGGGCGAGTGGTGCCTCCACGACCCCAACGTGATCGGGGTCCCCGGGACGGTGCAGTTCACGATCAGCCAGCAGGACTGGGACGACGGCCCGGCCGGCCCCGGCCACTACTACGACGACATCGAGTTCGAGGGGCTCGCCGGCTGGGAGATCCACATCACGATGGTGGACAACGCCAACGACTTCGACCCCTACCTGTACCTCCTCGACGACACCTGCGCGGTGATCGCCGAGGACGACGACGGCCTCGGCGGCGACGACCCGCTGATCGAGCTGACGCTGCCGGCCGACGGCACGTACACCATCGTCGCCACCACCGCCAACCCCAACGAGTTCTCGCAGTACGAGGTCGAGATCTGGGAGGGCGCCGCCCCGCCGGGCGAGAACTGCGAGCTCGACTCGTGGGTCGGGACCTGTGGCGAGGTCAACAACAACTTCGGGCTCAACCAGAACGACGCCGACACCGGCCCGTACGGCCCGGGCCGCTACTACGACGACGTCGAGTTCGAGGGGCTCGCCGGCCAGCAGGTGACGGTCTACATGAGCTCCAACGAGTTCGACACCTACGCGCTGTTGCTCGGCCCCGCCTGCGACATCGTCGCCGAGAACGACGACGGCGCGCCCAACGACACCAACTCGGTGATCGACTACACGCTGCCGGCCGACGGGATCTACACGATGGTGTTCACCAGCAAGTACAGCTTCTCCGACCCCGAGCCGACCACCGGGGCGTTCGTCTGGGAGCTGCAGTGCCAGTGACGGCCCGCCGCTAGAACGGGGCGGCGAAGCTGTCGAAGATCGTGACGCCGTCCTCGATCACCCAGGTGTGGAACAGCCAGTACTGCTCGGCCTCGTCCTCGGGGCCGTCGAACACCACCCCGGTGTAGAGCCCCTCGGGGAGCCCGAACGCGGCGAACCCGCCGTGCAGGCTGGTGGTGTCGAAGCCGTAGTCCGGCTCCCCGTCGGCGTCGCGGTAGACGCAGGGGTAGGACTCGCCGTCCATCGAGTCGAAGCGGCAGCTGACGCGGTCGCGTCCCGGCCAGTCCTCGGGCAGGATCCCGTCGATCGCGCTCTTGAACACGCCGCGCACCATGCCGCCGTCGCCGTCGTGGTCGGGGTCGATCACCTGGACCGTGTCGCCGTCCGGGTGGGCGGCGGAGAACGCGTCGATCATCGCCTGGGCGTCCTCGAGCGGGACCGAGTACAGCGAGCCGTCCTCCAGCGCGCCGTCCACGCCCCCGGTCTGGCCGAGGTAGGCCACCGGGACGTGGTCGGGCCACGCCGACGCCGTGATGAACACGGTGCTGTTGCCCGGGACCTCGTCGAGCGTGAAGTCGCCCTGCGCGTCGGTGACCGCCTCCGCGCGGAGCGCCTGCTCGAGGTCGTGGACCGCGATGTCGGCGCCCTCGAGTCCCCCGCACTCGTCGAGGTCGTCGCAGCCGAACAGCGTCCCCGACACCGAGATCAGCACCTCCTCGCTCGGGCACGCCGTGCACAGCAGCGCCAGCGCAGCGATGACGATCGGGATCCGGACACTCACGGGGCCACCTCCAGTCCGTACAACGCGGTGCAGCCCTCCTCGTGGACGATCGAGGACATCGGCTCCAGATCGGTGCCGTCCGCGCGGGTGACCTGGACCGCGATCGGGCCGGCCGGCACGCCGAACACCGCGAACTCGCCGCCGGGTCCCAGCGAGGTCAGCTCGTCGCGGGCGATGCCCAGCTCGTCGAGGTACAGCGTCTCGTAGGGCTCGCCCGCGGCGTGCACCGTGATGCGCAGCCCCACGGCCGCCTCGGGGTCGGCGACCGAGCCGAGGACGAACCCGGGGCCGCCGGCGTGGTCGGGATCGATCACGTCGTCGTAGGTCGGCCCGACACCGTCCTTGGACAGCAGCGCCAGCCGGCTGTACAGCCAGCCGTGGCGCAGCGCGAAGATCTCGCCGCGGGTGACGAACAGGTGGTTGGGGGGCGTCCACGCGGCGTGGACCGTGGGGACCAGCTCCCCCGCGTCGTCGAACGCCACCAGCTGCACGTGGGCCTCGGGCGGCACGTCCGGCACCCGGTAGTAGCCGGGCCGGTCGCCGGGCCACGGCTCCTCGCCGCGGGCGATCACGGTGTCCGTGTCGTCGTAGGCGTCGAGGTGGGCGCCGCTGATCAGCTCGTAGGGGTCGCCCAGCTCCGGCCCGACCGTCATCTCGCCCCAGATCGTGACCGCCTCGAGGGGTTCGTCCGTCGTGCAGCCCGCCAGCGCACCGGCGAGGCCGAGCGCGAGCACTAGCCTGTAGAGAGCACCATCCATCGGATCACCAGTCCCAGCGCCATCGCCACCAGCAGCAGCACGGCGATGATCACGCGGGTCGTCAGCTCCCCGGACAGCTCGTCGGCGTCCCCGCGGGGGATCGTCCAGACCCGCTGCCGCAAGATGGCACGGCCGGTCGCTGCTCGCAACAGCGCCAGGCCCGCCGGGATCACCGCGATCAGGATCCCCGGTCCGGTCCACAGCAGCAGCACGCCCAGCACCGCGGCCGCCGCCAGCAGTGCGTGGATCGCCGGCAGCCGCCCGCGGACGTCCGCCAGCACCGCCCGGTCGGCGACGTGCCGGACCGTCCGGTCCTCGGACGCGGCCCTCTCGCGAACGGCCACCTCCTCGCCGGTGACCTCGAGCATCTCGAGCTGGACCCCCGTGACGTGGCGCGCCTCGTCCAGCAGCGCCCGGGCCTCCGCGTCGTCCCGCTCGTCGACGTCGGCGAGCCGCTCCTCGAGATCCGTCGCCGCGCGCTGCGCCGCGGCCCACTCCCGGGTGGCCCTGACCCCCGGCTCCGCCCGCTCGACCGCGTCACGCAGCGTCCCCACCGAGTCGCGCACGACGCGGGTCACCTCGGCCCGCGCGTCCCGCGCCAGCGCCGCCGCCTCGCCCGGCAGCGGGTCGAGCAGCGCCGCCGCGTCCTGGCCGGCGAACGGATCGGCCCGCGCCGCCCGCCGCTCGGCCTGCTCCCGCCGCTCCTGCAGCGCCGCCAGCCGGTCGTGGAGCCGCCCCTCGGCCAGCGCCATCCACGCCTCGCAGCGGGACATCGCCGCGTGGAACCGCTCGCGGGCCGCCGCCAGCGCCTGCTCGGACTCCCCGGACAGCCGGCGCTCCGCCTCGGAGAGCGGGCCGTGGATCATCGCCAGCAGGGGGTCGAGGCGCGCCCGCGACAGCATCCACGGCTCGGCGTGGGCCGCCTCGAGCAGCGCCTCGAGATCGGCGCCGCAGCGGGCGCGCTGGTAGCGGCGCTCG
>CAZOYV010000319.1:0-9405 GCA_964584075.1 uncultured Rickettsiales bacterium
TCATCGGTGCCGAATCCGATCTCAGGTGCGGGTGTGGACCAGACGGTAGGTCAGCGCGTTGACCCGATCGAGAAGGGCCAGGGCCTGGGTGACCAGGTCGGGATCGAGGATTCCCATGGCCTGGAGGAGCTGGATCGACGTGGTGGTCTCCTTGGAGGAGGCGTGGGCGACGCGCCAGTACTGGATTCGATCCCGGCCCGCCCGTCCTGCCCCCTCGGAGAGGTTGAGGGGCACGCTGGCGCTGGCGCGGCGGGCCTGGTCGGCAAGGTGGCTGGCGGCAGGCGGGAGCTTGGACACCAGCCGATGGACGAGGCCCGCGGCCTCGATGGAGAGATCGAGGGCGAGGAATCGCCCGTCGGGAGGGGGTGGGTAGCTGGACGTTGTCATCGAGTGCCTCCTGGTCCGTGGGTTCATGCGCCTCCCCCGGCCCGGCTGCCCGGCCCGTCAAGGGTCGGCGCGCAGCGCCGATGAGGCGAAGCCGAACTCGCCCTTGACGGGCCGGGCAGCCGGGCCATCTTCCGCGCATGAACCCACGGACCAGGAGGCACGGGCTCGTACCCAGGCAGGTCCCCATGCGCCCCCGTCCGCAGAGACGAAATCGGTCACGGAACCGGTGCCGGTGACAGCATCGGCAACGGCGACGGTCACGGCGACGGCAACGGCGACGGCGACGGCAACGGCGACGGACACGGCGACGGCAACGGCGACGGATACGGCGACGGCAACGGCGACGGCAACGGCGACGGCGACGGCAACGGCGACGGATACGGCGACGGTCACGGGCACGGCACCGGAACGGCCCAGCCCCTCCCAACGGCCCTCGCCTCAAAGGAGCTACCCCTCCACTCCGAAGGACCACGGATGGAATGCGGCCTGGGTTGCGTTCACGGCCCCCGATGCAACAAGCGACAGGCGGCCGAGTGACGGATCGACGGGGGCGGTGCGGTGGTTCAGCCCGTGCCTCCTGTGGCCACGGGGTAGTTCGGGCACTTGGTGCGGGGCGAAATGTGGCTGATGGTGGCGGCCTTCACACCCCGAACACCAGCGCGTCCCGCACCAGGTTGGCCACCGTGCGGCGGTCCTCGTCGATCATCCGCACGAAGCGCAGCCCGAGCCGGAAGCCGCCGTCCTCCGGGCGGTTCCAGATCACCTCGGCGTCGGTGCGCAGCGTGGCGGTGGCGTCGCCGGCGGCGGGCATCGCGATCTCGAGGGTCACCTCGGTCCCGGCCATCACCAGCTTGGGGGACCACAGCGCCAGGCCGGTGGCGGACACGTCGATCGTGCGGGCGTTCTCCGCCTGGACCTCGTCGCCGACGAGGATCCGCGTGCGCAGCGCCACCTCGGCGCGCGGGTCCCAGCGGCCGTCGTCGTGCTCCATCGCGGGCAGGCTCCCTTCGTCGATCAGGTACAGCAGCGCCTGGCCGAGCTCGCGGCACGAACGGAACCGCTCGCGGCGCCGCTTGGCCAGCGCCTTCATCACCACCTCGTCGATCCCCAGCGGCAGCTGGGGGCGGTAGTGCGACGGCGGCGGCGGCAGCCGGTCGATCTGCCACGAGAGGATCTGGGCGACGGTCTGGGCCTTGGAGAACGGGTGCCGGCCGGCCACCGTCTGGTACAGCACCATCCCCAGCGAGTAGATGTCGGTGCGGGCGTCGAGGAACTTGCCCTGGGCCTGCTCGGGGGACATGTAGGCCGGCGAGCCCTGGACCTTGTGGGTCCGCTGCCGCGCCGGCTGCTCGTCCACCCGCGCGGCGATCCCGAAGTCGATCAGGCTCGCGACGTGATCGCGGTCGATCTGCACGTTGTGCGGCTTCAGATCCTGGTGGATCACCCCCTTGGCGTGGATGAACGCCACGGCGTGCAGGACCTGCTGGTAGTAGTCCAGCCCGCGCGCCAGATCGAGCCGCCCGCGGGAGCGGGTCAGCAGGTCGGCCAGCGAGATGCCGTCGACGAAGCTCATCACGATCGAGAGCTGGTCGTCGTCCAGCAGGATGTCGTAGACCCGCACGATGTTGGTGTGCTCGAGGCGCGCGTGGATCCGCGCCTCCTTGACGTACTTGCGGCGCTTGGCCGGCGTCCCGAGCAGCCGCGGCTCGATGATCTTGATCGCGACCTCGCGGTCGAGGTGGGCGTCGTGGGCCCGCCACACCTGGGACGAGGCGCCCTTGCCGACCCGCTCGAGCAGGGCGTAGCGCGTCGAGGTCCAGCGCAGGTCCCCCGGCGGCTTCATCCGTCTTCCTCGCCGACCAGGCGGCTCTCGACGTGGATCCCCCGGGTCAGGGTCCGGTGCACGGGGCAGCGCTCGGCGATCGCCAGCAGCCGCTGCCGCTGCTCCGAGTCCAGCAGCCCCGACAGCGAGATCTGCCGCCGGATCACGCCGATGCGCCGCGAGCCGGTCTCGCACCCGGCGCTGTCGTCGGAGTGGACCCGGTCGTGCTGCAGCAGCACCGAGACGCCCTCCAGCGGCCAGCCCTCGCGGTCGGCGACCATCCGGAGCGTCATCGAGGTGCACGCCCCCAGCCCGGCCAGCACCAGCTCGTAGGGGTCGGGGCCGCGAGCGGTCCCCCCGGGGACGTCGCGCGGCTCGTCGGCGGTCAGCGCGTGCTCCGCGGTGCGGACGTCCTGGGCGTAGCCCTCGGGCCCGCCGCGGACCAGCACCTGGCCCGGCTCCAGCCGCATCGCCTCGAGGTAGGTCGGGGCGTCGTCCGCGGGCGGCAGGTAGCGGCCGACCCAGGCGGCGAGCACGTCCGCGGCGTAGACCGCGTCGGCCTCGCGGGTCAGCAGGTGGTCGGCGTCGTGCAGCGACACGAAGCTCTTGGGGTGGCGCGCGCCCTGGTAGATCCGGCGCGCGTGGTCGATGGCGACCACGGCGTCCACCGGCGAGTGCATCACCAGCAGCGCCCGGCGCAGGCGCGCCAGCCGCAGCTCGACGTGGTCGGTGCGCAGGTCCTCGAGGAGCTGCGGCGCGATGGGGAACCGGCGGCCGCCGATGGTGACCTCGACGGGCCCCCCGGGGGCCTCGTCGCCCAGGCCGGCGAGCAGCCCCTGGCGCAGGTGGGCGGTGTCGCTCGGCGCCCCGATCGTCGCCACCGCGACGGTCTCCGGGATCCGCTCGGCCGCCGCGATCACCGCGGCACCGCCCAGGCTGTGGCCCACCAGGATCTGGGGCGCCTCGACCTCGCGGCGCAGGAACGCCGCCGCGGCGACGAGGTCGTCGAGGTTGGACTGGAACGTGGTGCCGGCGAAGTCGCCCTCGCTCTCCCCGAGCCCGGTGAAGTCGAAGCGCAGCACCGCGATCCCGCGCTCGACCAGCGCCTTGCCGATCCGGTGCGCGGCCTTCAGGTCCTTGCCGCAGGTGAAGCAGTGGGCGAACAGGGCGCAGGCCCGCTCGCCGCTGTCCGGCCGATCGAGGCGCCCCGCCAGCGGCGTCCCGAGGGCCCCGGGGAAGGTCACCTTGCGCGTCTTCATGATCGCTCCCCGCCCCCCTGCGCCGCCGGCGGCGCTCAGGGCCAGCACTGGTGTCCGTGGTCGTCCTCGACCCCGCAGGACTCGCCGTACCCGGCGTCGACGTCGACGAAGCCCGCGCCCAGGTTGGTGTTGAGCACGTCGCCCCAGCAGCGCACGACGCCGCTGGTCGACAGCCCGCAGCTGTGGTCCTGCCCGGCGGCGACCATCGCGAAGTCCCCGCCCGGCGGACTGGTCTGGCCGTCGTCGCCCTTGCCCCAGCACACCGCGTCGCCGTTGCTCGCCACCGCGCAGGTGTGCAGGTAGCCCGCGTCGACGTGGAGGTAGCTGCCGGGCGGGACGCTGGTCTGGCCGTGGCTGTTGGAGCCCCAGCAGCTCAGCGCGCCGCTGCTCGCCACCGCGCAGGTGTGCAGGTAGCCCGCGCTGACCACGTCGTGGCTCCCCCCCGGCTCGGCGCACTGCCCGTCGTCCTGCCCGGAGCCGCAGCCCCAGGTCACCACCGCGCCGCCGGTGGTCAGCGCCACCGTGTGGAACCCGCCCGCGCTGACCTGGTCGTAGCTGCCCGCCACCGGGGACGCCTGGTCCGCGGCGTCGTCGCCCCAGCACGCGACGCTGCCGTCGGCCCTGACCCCGCAGCTGTGCCGCGAGCCGGCGCTGATCTGCACGTAGCTGCCGGGCAGCGGCGAGGCCTGCCCGAAGGTGTCGTCGCCCCAGCAGTCGGCCGCGCCGTCGGTGTGCACGCCGCAGACGTGGGACGTCCCCACCGCGATGTCGAGCCAGCAGTCGGCGTCCGCCGCCCCGTCGCAGTCGTTGTCCAGCCCGTCGTCGCAGACGTGCGGGAAGCCCAGCCCGACGGTGGGCTCGGCGTCGTCGCAGTCCCCGGCGCACACCGGCTGGCCGTCGCCGTCGGCGTCGGCCTCGTCCGCCGGGAGCTGCCCGTCGCAGTCGGTGTCGAACCCGTCGCACAGCTCGTCGGCGCCGGGGTGGACGCCGAACTCGTCGTCGTCGCAGTCGCCGTCGCACGGGCTGTAGCCGTCCAGGTCGTCGTCCGCCGGGTCGAGGGTCGCGTCGGCGTCGTCGCAGTCGCCGTCGCAGGTGTCCCAGCCGTCCCCGTCGGCGTCGTCGCGGTTCAGCGCCGGGTCGGTGTCGTCGCAGTCGTCGTCGTCGGTGCCGAGCACCCCGTCGGCGCCGCAGGTCGGGGTCCCGTCGCCGTCGTCGTCGAACTCGCCGTCCACCACCCCGTCGCAGTCGTCGTCCACCGCGTTGCAGATCTCGACCTGCCCGGGGTGGGCGTCGGGGTCGTCGTCGTCGCAGTCCTCGCACGCCACGAAGCCGTCCCCGTCGGCGTCCACCGTCTCGCCGGGATCGGGGCTCCCGTCGCAGTCGTTGTCGGCCCCGTCGCAGATCTCGGGCGCGCCGGGGTAGGTGTCCCCGTCGGCGTCGTCGCAGTCGCCGGCGCAGGGGGCGACGCCGTCGTCGTCGCGGTCGATCTCGTCGCCGCCGAGCACCCCGTCGCAGTCGGTGTCGATCCCGTCGCAGCCCTCGTCGGCGCCGGGGTGGACCGCCGCGTCGCCGTCGTCGCAGTCGCCGTCGACCGGGCGCCAGCCGTCGCCGTCGGCGTCGAGCTCGTCGGGATCGGTGCCGCCGCCGGGGCATCCCAGCAGGGCCAGCGCCAGCCACAGCGACACGCCGCCGATCGCGGGAGGGAGCCGGCTCACTGGATCAGGATCACCCCCGACTCGATGACCCGCCCGACGCCGACCATCTTCGAGCCGCTGTACACGCTGTTGGTGCTCACCCCGTAGCAGTCGACGCGGATGATCACGATGTAGGCGTTGGAGTACGACGCCAGCAGCGCCGAGTCGATCTGCAGGGTGTCGGTCTGCGACGAGTGGCACACCACCGAGGCGAGGTACGACGCGGTGGTGTCGTAGATGTCGACGTTCAGCGCCGCCCGGTCGCAGACCTGCGACATCGTCACCGCGGGCCCCGCCAGGAACTCGCCGATGCTCATGTACTCGGGGGCGTAGGTCGGGGTGATCGTGAACGCCTCGGGGGCCACCACCGCGTTGGTCACCTGCTCGGGCTGCAGGTCGCTGCCCCCGGCGATCTCCAGCGTGTAGGTGCCGGGCACGTAGTCGTCGAGCGGCAGGTCGCCGGTGGTGTAGGTCGACCAGTCCTTCTCGAGCGTGTAGGTCGTGGGCCCCACCAGATCGACCGAGATCCCGGCGCCCAGCGCCCACACCGACGGGGTGTCCCAGTCGTCGAGGTCGTACTCGGCGCAGGTCCCCAGGCCGGGCAGCTGGCCGCCCCACAGCACGTCGCGCAGCACGTCGATCGGCTCGGGGTCGAAGAACTGGGCCGAGGCGAACGACTTGGACGACGGCGGCGGCTTGTAGATCTCGGGGTAGGCGTAGTGCAGCCGGGTCAGCACCGCGTAGTAGCTGACCGTGCCGGACAGGTCCTGCTGGTAGGTGAACCCCGCGATCAGCGTGTCCTCGCCGTTGGAGTTGGACAGCGTGACGTCCACCGCGCCCTCCTCGGCGGGGGGGACCAGCACGGTGCACATCGCCGGGCCGCAGCCGACCATGTCGGCCAGCGCGGTGCCGAAGTAGATGTCGGTGTCGTCGGCGGTGGTGAAGTTGGCGCCGTAGACGTTGACCGAGTAGCCCCCGGTGGGGGCCCCGGTGGACGGCTCGACCGCCGATATCGACGGGGGCGTCCCCGCGCCGTCGTCGTCGCCGGCGTCGTCGTCTCCCGCGGCCGAGTCGTCGTCCGGCTCGTAGTTGCTGGGGCAGCCCGCGAGCGCGCCCGCGGCGAGCCCCGCGGCGCCCACCAGCGCCACCCAGGTGTGGGTCCTCATCCCCGCCTCCGATCACTCGCTGTGGGCCATCTTACCGGCGGTGGGGGGGGAACCCCAAGGGGTCACCCGTGCCCCGGCGCGCGGATCCGGGCACAGGTCGCACTCCGATCTGTGGGAAAATGGAGCTTCGACCACCGGAGGGCCGCATGCGAACCGCCTCGTCCGCCTCCACCGCGACCACCGTCTCCCGCGCGCTCGTCGGGGCGCTGCTCGCGCTCGCCGTCGCGGCGCCCGCCGCGGCGCAGACGCTGATCGACTTCGACGATCTCGGCGCGCCGTGCACGTTCAACCAGACCGTGGCGCTGACCACGGCGTACCAGGGCCTCGGCGTCACCTTCGCCGGTCCCGGGGGCAACAACGGCGGGGCGGTCCTCGACGAGTGCGGCGGCTTCGGGGTCAGCGGGCACAGCTCGCCGGCGTTCCTGGCGTTCAACTCCGGATCGACGCTGTCCAACGGCGGGACCCCCACCGACCCGGAGACGATCTCGTTCAGCACGCCCGCGACGCTGGTGTCGTTCAACGCCGGCCACAACAGCGGCGGCACGCTGACCGCGACGGCATACGACAGCAACTGGTCGGTGGTCGACCAGGACTCGGGCGGCCTGAGCAGCAACCTGACCGGGTTCTCGCTGTCGGGCAACATCAGCCACGTGGTGCTGGACGCCACCGGCACGGTGTGGGTCATGGACGACCTGTACTTCGAGACCGGCAGCTGCGTCCCGACCAACGTCGCGGTGATCTCCACCACCACGATCACCAGCTCCGTGCAGGCCGTCGTCGACAGCCTCGGCATCCCGGCGACGTACTTCAGCACCAGCGACTTCACCACCGTCGACCTGACCGCCTACGACCGCGTCGTGGTGGCGATGGACGGCGGTCTGGTCGAGGACGCCTCGGTCCAGCACCTGGCCGCGGCCCGCGACGCCGGCAAGGGCGTGATCATCGTCGGCGGCAGCTGCTACCAGGCCTGGGCCACCGCGGTGAACGCCCACCTGCTGCAGAACGACACCGGCGACTACTGCTGGACGGCCAGCAGCGCGCCGCACGTCACCGTCGACCAGCCGAGCCACCCGCTGGCCGCCGGGATCACCTCGCCGTACACGTTCGGCAACAGCAGCGCGGCGTACTATGCGCTGCGCGTCACCGATCCGGCCGTCACCCAGGTGGCCCACAACGGCGACGGCTACCCGCTGATCGTCCACAAGGCCGGCGGCGGCGGGACGGTGCTGATCAACAACTCCGCGTACAGCAGCTACTGGACCAACGCCACCGACTACGACTACCTCGAGGCGGCGCTGACCAACGCGCTGTACTACACCGGCAACTGCAACCCGCCGACGTGCACCGACAACGACGGGGACGGCTACGGCGACGGCGCCTACGACACCAGCGGCTGCCCGAACGGCGTCACCGCGGACTGCGACGACGGCGACCCGTTCGCCTATCCCGGCGCCACCGAGTGGTGCAACGGCGTCGACGACGACTGCGACGGGACCGTCGACGACAACGCCGTGGACGCCACCACCTACTACGAGGACGGCGACGGGGACGGCTACGGCGACCCGGCCTCGAGCCAGGCGGCGTGCAGCCCCCCGCCGGGCCACGTGCTGAACAGCTCGGACTGCGACGACGGCAACAACACCGTCTACCCGGGCGCGCCCGAGCAGTGCAACGACGTCGACGACGACTGCGACGGCTCGGTCGACGAGGGCCTCGCGACCCAGAACTGGTACCCCGACAACGACGGTGACGGCTACGGCGCCAACGTCGCGCCGGTGGTCGACTGCGCGCTGGTCCCCGGGCACGTCACCAGCACCGGCGACTGCAACGACGGCAACGCGGCGATCAACCCCGCCGCGACCGAGGTCTGCGACGGGGTCGACAACGACTGCGACGGCACGATCGACCTCGGCGCCCAGGGCGCGCCGACCTACTACGCCGACGACGACGGCGACGGCTACGGCGACCCGCTGGCCAGCACCACGGCCTGCAGCCAGCCCCCCGGCTACGTCTCCAACGCCAACGACTGCGACGACGGCGACGCCGACGTCAACCCCGGCGAGCCCGAGATCTACTGCAACGGGGTCGACGACGACTGCAACGCCGGCACCCCGGACGGCCCGGACGTGGACGGCGACGGCTTCACGGTGTGCGTCGACTGCAACGACGCCAACCCGGACGTCAACCCCGGCGAGGCCGAGGTCTGCAACGGGGTCGACGACGACTGCGACGGGACGGTGGACGTGGGCGCCGTGGACGCCGCCACGTGGTACGCCGACGACGACGGCGACGGCTACGGCGACGCCGGCGACGCCACCGAGGCGTGCACCCAGCCGCCGAACACGGTGGCCAGCGGCACCGACTGCGACGACGGCAACGCGGCGGTCAACCCCGGCGCCACCGAGCTGTGCGACGGGATCGACAACGACTGTGACGGCCAGATCGACGAGAACAGCGCGGCGGACGCCACGACCTGGTACCTCGACGCCGACGGCGACGGCTACGGGACCAACAGCCAGACGCTGATCGCGTGCGACGCCCCGGCCAACTACGTGGCCACCGGCGGCGACTGCGACGACGGCCTGGCCAGCGTGTACCCCGGCGCCACCGAGGTGTGCAACGGGATCGACGACGACTGCAACGGGCTGATCGACGACGGCGCGGTGGACGACGCCACCTGGTACCTCGACGCCGACGGCGACGGCTACGGCAACCCCTACATGTCGCAGGAGTCGTGCAGCCCGCCGCCGAACTACGTGCTCGACGACACCGACTGCAACGACAGCGCGCCGGCGGTCCACCCGGGCGCCCCGGAGATCTGCAACGGCGTCGACGACGACTGCGACCCGGCGACCAACGAGGCCGCCGACGGCGACGGCGACGGGTACAGCATCTGCCAGGGCGACTGCGACGACGACGCCGCGGCGATCCACCCCGGCGCCGACGAGATCTGCAACGGCGTCGACGACGACTGCGACCCGTCCACCGACGAGGACGTCGACGGCGACGGGGACGGGCAGACGATCTGCGGCGGGGACTGCGACGACGACGACGACACGATCTACGACGGCGCCCCC
>CAZOYV010000320.1:0-9399 GCA_964584075.1 uncultured Rickettsiales bacterium
TCGTCGTCGCCGGTGTCGTCGTCGCCGGTGTCGTCGTCGCCGGTGTCGTCGTCGCTCGTGTCGTCGTCCCCGGGAGGACAGCCCAGCATCAACGCCATCGCGGCGACCAAGGCGAGCCATCGCATCGACATCGTCCGCCCCCTCACGAATCCGCGGTGTCCCGCCGGCGATCTCGCCGGTTCGATCACGATATCATGGGAAACGAGGACCGGGTCAACGCGGCTCCGTGGCGAGGCGGAACGCGAGGATCTCGCGGGGTGCCGTCCTCGCGGGGCCGCGGGGTGGGGATGCAGGCGAACGGCTACGACCGGGACAGCTGCTCGGTCTCCTCCTTGACCGTGATCGCGATCTTGTACAGCAGGGTCAGCACCAGCGCGCCGAAGGCGTAGATGCCCAGGCCCATCACGATCTCGACCCACGAGGGGAAGTAGGGGCTGACGGTGCCCAGCGTCGACGGGATCATCCCGCCGGTCATCATCCCGGCGCCCTTGTCGATCCAGATCGCCAGGAACACCATCACCGCGGTGATCGGCAGGATCGACAGGTTGTTGCGGTACTTGGGGACCACCAGCAGCACCACCGCCACGGCGGACATCGCCAGCGACAGCCACATGAACGGCATCACGTTGGTCATCTCGCCGTTGTAGCCGAACAGCAGGTAGTCGAACGCCTCCTGGTGGTGCTCCATGCCCGAGTAGTAGACCGTGAACAGCTCCATCGCGAACAGGAACAGGTTGACCAGGAACGCGTAGGTCACGACCTTCGACAGCGTCCGGATCGCCTGGTCACCCGGGTCGAAGCGGGTGAACTTGCGCACCAGCAGGCACAGGATGATCAGCAGCGCGGGGCCGGCGGCGAAGGCCGAGGCGAGGAACCGCGGGGCCAGCACGGCGGTGAACCAGAAGCTGCGGCCGGCGAGGCCGGCGTAGAGGAACGCCGTGACGGTGTGGATGCTGACCGCCCACGGGATCGACAGGTAGATGAACGGCTTGATCCACTTGGGCGGGGCGGCGCCGTTGCGCTCGCAGTCCAGCACCTTCCAGCCGATCACGATGTTCAGCAGCAGGTAGCCGGACAGCGACACCGTGTCCCAGAACATCATCGACTTGGGGCTGATGTGGATGAACACGTTGGGCAGGCGGAACGGCTGGCCCATGTCCACGACGATGAACGTCATGCACAGCAGCACGGCCGGGATCGCCAGGAACTCGCCCAGGATCGTGATCCGGCCGAACGCCTTGTGGTCGTGCAGGTAGTAGGGCAGCACCACCATCACCGCGGACGCCGCGACGCCGACGAGGAAGGTGAACTGCGCGATGTAGAACCCCCAGGTCACGTCCCGGCCCATCGCCGTCACACCCAGGCCGTAGGTGTTCTGGTACAGGAACATCGCCAGCGCGCCGCCGCAGAACACCAGCAGCACGACCAGCCAGCCGTAGTACGTGGGGCTTCCCTTGAGTGCCTTCTCGATCATGATCGGCTCCTCACACCAGGTAGAAGACCTCGGGCTTGGTGCCCAGGGCTGGCTTGCGCCGGATCGTGTTGTGGTGGTCGAGGATCTCGCGCACCGCGGAGTGCTCGTCGTTGAGGTCGCCGAACACCAGCGCCTCGTGGGGGCAGGCCTCGACGCAGGCCGGCATCAGGCCCTGGGCCAGCCGCTCGGCGCAGAAGTTGCACTTCTCGACCACGCCCTTGGTCCGGGTCGGGAACTCGGGCTTGATGTCGTCCAGCGCCAGCCGCGGGTCCCTCCAGTTGAACGACCGCGAGCCGTAGGGGCAGGCGGTCATGCAGTAGCGGCAGCCGATGCAGCGGTGCATGTCCATCATCACGATGCCGTCCTCGCGCTTGAACGTGGTCCGCGTGGGGCAGACCTTGACGCACGGCGGCTCGTCGCAGTGGTTGCACAGCACGAGGAAGTCGTGGTCGTGCCAGCTGTGCGGCAGGTACTCGTGCATCTGCTCGGGGAACGCGCCGTGGGCGTCCTGCTTCCAGATCCACTTGATCTCGTCCTTGGGGTCGTCCCAGTGCGGCACGTTGTGGACCGCGTGGCAGGCGTCCATGCAGTCGGTGCAGCCCTCGTGCTTCATGCACTTGCGGGTGTCGATCACCATCGCCCAGCGCTCGGCCTTCTTGGCGCCGGCGTGGGGCGAGTGGGTGCCCTGGCCCTCGCCGGCGAGGGCGTCGGCGACCTTGGCGGCGCCGACCCCGGCGACGGTGGCCAGCCCGGCGATCTTGAGGAATCCCCTGCGATCGGTGGTCATCACTTCACCTCCTCGGGATCCACGTGGCACTCCCAGCAGGTCGGATGGACCCCCGCGTAGTCGTGGCACTCGTCACAGAATGCGTCCTTGCTCGTGTGGCACTCGAGGCAGCCCCGGGTGAGGCTCATCTCGAACTCCTTGCCCGCGTCGTTGGTGTAGACCCGCATCCCGTCGCGGACCACCGAGTGGCGCCAGCGGTTGAGCAGCTCCATGTGGTCGGAGCGCATGTACTCGGCGGACTCCACGCACTCGCCCTCGGGGACCTCGGGGTGCGGCAGCTCGCCCTTGGCGACGAAGCCCCACACGAAGGGGAACAGCATCACGGCGGCGAACACGGCGACGCCGGCGATCACCTTGGCGCTGTCACTCATCGCTGCCTCCCTCCTCGGCACCCTCGCCTTCCTCGGCGGGTGGTTCCTTGATCTGGGTCCCGCGCAGGTCGACGGTCATGTCCTTGCCGTCCATCACCAGCGCGTTGCCGATCAGCTCGGTGATGCCGCAGATCTGCGTGCCCGGCGCCCAGAACTCGGCCAGCGGCGGCAGCGTCGCCTTGTCGATGGCGCAGACGCAGGCCATCATGTTGACGCCGTACTTGTCGCGGACGTGCTTCAGCGCGTTGCCCCGCGGCAGCCCGCCGCGCATCCGCATCTCCATGTTCTCGTCGTTGCCCAGGCCGGCGCCGCCGGCGCAGCAGAAGGTCTGCTCGCGGATCGTGTTCTCCGGCATCTCGAACCAGCGGTTGGTGACGTGGTCGAGCACGTAGCGCGGCTCCTCGAGCAGCCCCATCCCGCGGGAGGGGTTGCAGGAGTCGTGGTACGTCACCGTCCAGTGGTCGTTCATGCTCGGGTCGAGCGGCAGCTTGTCGTGGTGGATCAGGTCCGCGGCGAACTCCATGATGTGGACCATCTTGGTCGCCTTGGCGTGCTCGAACCTGGTCCCCGTGATCGGGTTGGTCGGCACCGCGTCGAGGCTGGCCGGCGCCGGCCACGCGGTGTTCATGTACTGGTGCACGACCCGCCACATGTGGCCGCACTCGCCGCCCAGGATCCACTTGCTGCCCAGCCGCTCGGCCTCGGCGTACATCTTGTAGTTGAGGCGCTTGAGCGTCTCGTGGGACGCGAACGACCCGAAGTTGCCGCCCTCCGACGCGTAGGTGCTGAACGTGTAGTCCAGCCCGATCTGGTGGAACAGCAGCATGTAGCCCATCAGCACGTAGATCGCCGGGTCGGCGAACACGTCGGCGGACGGGATCACGAACAGCACCTCGGCGCCCTTGCGGTTGTAGGACGGCTCGACCTGGACCCCCACCGTTTCCTTGAGCTCGTCGACCATGAAGTCGACGTTGTCGTAGAAGGTGTGGGGCTGCAGCCCGAGGTGGTTGCCGGTGCGCTGGCTGTTGGCCACCGGCTCGATGATCCAGTTCAGCGTCAGCCCGATCAGCAGCATCAGCTCGCGGGCCAGGAACGTCAGCTCCGCGGTGTCGATCCCGTAGGGGCAGAACACCGAGCAGCGCCGGCACTGGGTGCACTGGAAGAAGTAGTAGTACCACTCCTTGATCACGTCCTTGGTCAGCGGCCGCGCCCCGCCGAGGGAGCCCAGCAGCTTGCCGAACGTGGTGAACTCGCGGCGGTAGATCGAGCGCAGCAGCTCGGCGCGCATCACCGGCATGTTCTTGGGGTCACCGCTGCCGAGGTAGAAGTGGCACTTGTCGGCGCAGGCCCCGCACCGCACGCAGCAGTCCATGAAGATCTTGAACGTGCGGTACTTGGTCAGCCGGTCGGCCATCCCGTCGAGGATCCGCTTCTGCCAGTCCTCGGGCAGGTTCCAGTCCTCGTCCGCCGGCGACCACTCGCCGTTGTCCTGGTAGCCCAGGTACTTCATGTTCTTGGACGCGCCAGGGTACGACCAGGTGCCGCGCTTGGCCTCCCAGTCGATGGCGACGTTCTGCAGGTCGCTCGTGCCCGGCGTGTAGTCGATCTTCGACAGCTCTTCGGGCTTCAGTCCGGTGGGTCCGTGCGACATCGTCACTCCCCCCCTTCCTGCTTGTCAGCCGGCTCCGCTGGGGCCGCCTTCGGCTCCTCGAGGGGCTTGTCCACGGGCAGCCCGACGGCCACCATCCGCTTGCGGAACTCGTCCTCGTAGTCCGGGTACTTGTGCGGGTGCGTCTCGAGCTCGAACGGGAGCTCGTGGCGCACGGCGCGGTTGTTGTTCGCCAGGTTGCGGGTCGGGGACAGGAAGATCCCGCCCATGTGCATCAGCTTGCTGGCCGGGAAGTAGACCAGCAGGGTCATCACCAGCGTGATGTGGCCCCAGAACCACGGCCCGATCGGCGCATCGGGCATCGTGAAGCTGAACGTCGACAGTCCCATCCCGAGCACCTTGACCGCCTCGACGTCCACGCGGCACCCCGGGCAGTAGCGCATCATCCCGCCGGTGATCGCGATCGCCAGGATCAGCAGCAGCGGGAACCAGTCCCCCGGCAGCGACAGGTAGCGCAGCTGCGGGGAGACCAGGCGGCGCAGGAACAGGAACGTCAGGCCGCCGAGGATCAGGAAGTCGGTGAGGTACCACGCCGGCGCGCTGATCCGCAGGATCCCGTCGAGGTACTCGGCCCACGCCGCCACCGGGAACACCGGGTCGGTGAAGAACCGCAGGTGGCGCACGACGATGATCAGGAACGCCCAGTGGAACGCCAGCGAGAAGCCCCACAGCCACAGGTTGCTGTGGTACACGACCTTCTCGCCGTCGTCGGTCTGCCGCAGCTCGGCGTAGGTGTTGCGGGCCAGCGAGCGGAACGCCAGCACCTCCAGCATCACGCGGCCGAAGGTCGACAGCGCGTTCGACGGGCTCTCCAGCTCGTTGGGCTTGATCCACGACAGCGACCTGGCCTGCCCCGAGGTGGTGGGGATCCGCCACGGCACCGGGATCCTGGCCCACTGGATCATCCGGTAGGCGAACCCACCGAGGAAGACCGCGAGGGCCACGTAGGGGAGGACCATCCCGAGGACGAAGTCGACCCCCTCGACCTGGCCGAGGAAGAAGCCGACCGCGAACAGGATGATCACGGCGAGAAAGGCAACGACTAGGCTCATACTCCACCACCTCGCATGGCGTTAATTCTCGATCTCCTCGTCGCCGGCGACCGGCTCCGCGGTGGGCGGCTCGTCCTCCACCGGGAGCCCGCGGGCCTTCATCCGCTCCGCCGACATCTTGTTCATCCGCTCCACCAGCACGTGGGTCTGGCGGTAGTTGGAGGCCGCGGCGATCTGGTGCAGCTTCTCGCGCGCCTCGGCGTAGTGGCCGAAGCAGATCAGCGCGACCCCGTCCACGTTGGACTCGAAGTCCAGCAGCGCGCGGACCGTCCCGGGGTCGCCGAGCCGTCCGTCGAGGCGCTCGCGCAGGACGTTCTTGAGCAGGAACACCCACGCCATCCCGCCCGCGGGCGTGAACTCCTGGACCGCGCGGACCTTGACGAACTGCTCGACGTGCCGGTCGAGCTCCGCGATCTCCCCGCCCTCGATCAGGAAGTCGAGGATCCCCGCGAGGCACTCGCGCAGGGCGGCGCCCACCGGGTTGGCGAACGCGTTGGTCTTGCGGCCGAGGTACTTCCCGGTCTCGGTCGGGTACGACTCCAGGACGCGCTCGAACCAGCTCTCGAGGATGGCGTCCCGGTTCTCGGTCAGGTGCTGCTTCATGCTCCCGCGCGCGTAGGGCTGGCCGAACGCGCGCGCAAGTCTCTTGATCTAGGGAGGGGTTGTCAAGGAAGGCGCTGCACGCCCGCGTGAAGCCGCGGCGACGCCACGTTTCTTCGCGTACGTTCGTTTGCTGTGGCGAACCGAACCGCGGCTCAGCGGGCCAGCGCCCCGGGGTCGCGGTCCCAGATCAGGCGCAGCACGTCGCGCTGGTCGGGGAACTGTCCCGTCTGGAGCTTGGAGTAGATCGGCTCCCCGTCGAGGGTGATCTCGAAGGCACCCCCGCGGGAGCGGATCAGCTCCGCCTCGATGCCCGTCTCGTCCTTGATGACCTCCGCCAGACCGGCGGCGCGCGGGTAGTAGTTTCACTGCACGCAGTAGGCGATGCTCAGCTCGTGGCTCATCTCGTCTCCCGGGTTGTGGTGACGACACCAGCATACGAACGCGGCGCGGCGAGGCAAGCGATCCGCACGGATCGGGAGTAGGCTGTCCCGATCGCGATGGCCCTCGAGCTCCGAGACCTGACGTATCGCTACCGCGACGCCCCCGCCCCGGCGCTGCAGGACGTGACCGCCGCGCTGGCGCCCCACCGCGTGGTGGCGTTGGCCGGCCCATCCGGCGCGGGCAAGAGCACCCTGGCGCGGCTGGTCGCCGGGCTGCTGCCCGGGCTGCGCGGCGGCGAGCGCGGCGGCGAGGTGGTGCTCGACGGGGCCCCGCTGCCGCAGATCCCCACCGCGCGGGTGGGGATGGTGATGCAGGACCCCGAGGCCCAGATGGCGGGCGTGCGGGTCGGCGAGGAGCTGGCCGCCGCCCGACGCGACGCCCGGGCCGCGGGTGGTTCGCCCCCGGGGCTGCCGGCCGACGAGGTGTTCGCCGCGCTGCGCGTCGAGCGGCTGCGCGACCGCCGGATCCAGGGGCTGTCCGGCGGCGAGCTGCAGGGCCTGGCGCTGGCGGTGACGCTGGCCCGCGGCCCCCGCTGCGTGGTGCTCGACGAGCCGACGTCCAACCTGGACGCCGAGGGCGGCGCGGCGCTGCGCGAGACGCTGCGGCGCCTGCTCGGGGTGTGGGACGGCACCGTGCTGGTCGCCGACCACCGCCCCGAGGGCCCGCTGGAGCTGGCCGGGGCGACGCTGTGGCTGACGCCCGACGGCCGCGCCGAGCTGCGGGACGGGTCTCCGAGCGCGGCGCTGCGCGAGCAGCGCGCGCGGTGCTGCCCCGCCGGCGAGGAGCCGCCCCCCCCGCCCGGGGACGTGCTGCTCGAGCTCGACGGCGTGGCCGGCGGGTTCCGCCGCTCTGCCTCGCTGCGCGGGGTCTCGCTGACCGTCCGGGAGGGCGAGATCATCGGGATCCGCGGTCCCAACGGATCGGGCAAGTCCACGCTGCTGGCGCTGATCGCCGGGGCCCTGCGCCGCTCCGCCGGGCAGCTGCGCTGGCGCGGACGGGCGCTGCGCCGCGCGCCGCCGACCGGGGAGCTCGGGGTGCTGCTGCAGAGCCCGCTGCACCAGCTGTTCTGCGACACGGTGCGAGCCGAGGTGGTGCTGTCGCCCCGCAACCACCGGCTGCCCGACCCCGACGCCGCCGCCGCGGAGATGATGGACGCCGCCGATCTGTCCGCGCTGGCGGCGCGGCCGACCCTGTCGCTGAGCTACGGGCAGCAGCAGCGGGTGGCGCTGGCGGCGGCGCTGGCCCACCGCCCGGCGCTGGCGCTGCTGGACGAGCCGACCCACGGGATGGACGCCGAGCACATGGGCGACCTGGTGCGGCTGGTCCGGCGGCGGCGGGCCGGGGGGACCGCGTACCTGATCGCGTCCCACGACCAGCCGTTCCTCGACGCCACCTGCGACCGCGTGCTCGAGCTGCGCGACGGGAGCCTCGCCGGTGGCTGAGCGCGCCCCCGCCGACGCGGTGCGCCGCGCGCGGTTCGCCGCCACCGTGGCGGTCTTCGGCGCGGTGTGGGGGGCGATCGAGATGAGCGTCGGCGCCGCGCTGCACGCCGCCCACCTGCCGTTCGCCGGGCTGGTCCTGACGTTCCTCGGGCTGGGGGTCGGGCTGGTCGCGCGGCGGGTGCTGCCGCTGCGCGGGGTGGTGCTCGCCGCGGGCCTGGTGGCGGCGACGCTCAAGCTGCTGTCGTTCGCCGCGGCGCCGTGGTCGGCGGCGGTGGCGATCCTCGCCGAGGCCGCCGTCGCCGAGGCGGTGCTGCTGGTCCTCGGCACCACGCGGATCGGCTTCGCCGCGGCCGGCGGGCTGGCCGGGCTGGTCCCGATCCCCCACTTCGTGCTCGGCCAGGCGCTGCTGTTCGGGGCCGGGGTCTGGGAGCGCTACGCCAAGCTCGTGGCGTGGGGCGCGGATCTGCTGGGTCTGTCCCCCGACGCCGCCGGGACGGTGATCGCCGCGCTGGTGGCGCTGCACGCGGTGGTCGGGCTGGCCGCCGGGCTGGGGGCCTGGGCCCTGGCCGGCGCGGCGCTGCGGCGGATGGGGAGGGCCGCGCCGTGACCCGCACCGCCGTGGTGGCCGCGGTCCTGGTGGTGGCGGCGTTCGCCCTGCCCGGGGTGTGGCTCGTGCTGGCCCCCGCGGCGGCGCTGATCGCGGCGCTGTGGCTCGACCGCCGGCTGATCGGCGACCTGCGACGCCCGGGGCTGTGGGCCCTGCTGGCGCTGGTCGCGCTGGCCCCGCCGCTGGCGATCGGCCCCCGCGACGCGACCCTGCTGGGCGTCCCCTACAACGCCGAGCTGCTCGCCGAGGGCGGCCGGCTGGTGGCCCGCGGCGTGACCGTCGTGATGGCGCTGCTGCTGCTCGGCCGCGGCGTCTCCCCGGCCGCGATCCAGCGCACCTTCGGCCGGATCGGGCTGGGCGACGTGGGCCTCGCCGTGGCGGTCGCCCTGGACCTGCTGCCGGTCACGCGCCGCGCCGTGCTGCGCACCCTGCTGGCGCTGCGGCTGCGCGGCGGCCTGGGCTGGCGCACCCCGTGGAACCTGGGCCGCCTGGTGGTGGCGGTGGTGGTCCAGACGATCCGGCTGTCCGAGGAGGTGGCCGAGGCGCTGCTGCTGCGGCGGGCGTTTCGGGGGGAAGGAGAAGCAGAGGACGGTAGAGGGGGTCACGCCGCAGGGGGATCGCACTCGCCGTAGTCCCACTCGGGATCACAGCCCCAGCACAGGTTCTCGCCGTCGGTGGATCAGACTGGCGAGGAATAGGACCAAGACGACAACCTCGGAGCTCGTGAAAATCAGCGACTGCTTCGATGTGGCGATGGTGACCATGACCATACCTCTTCGCAGATGTCGTCCCCCAGAGATGGCCCGTCGAGGTCGTCCCGGGCCCGAAGACAGCCCACGGGTTCGAGCGGTACCTCGGGCTCACGACCCCCACCTTCGGGGCACCCGAGGCGCCGATCGGTTGTCGCGCGCCACGAACATACTCCCGCCTGAACGCCAGTCGCGCCACGAACT
>CAZOYV010000321.1:0-9386 GCA_964584075.1 uncultured Rickettsiales bacterium
CGCGATCGGTGCAGACGGGGTGCACCTCGGCCAGGACGACCTGCCGATCCCGGCGGCGAGGCGGCTGGCCCCGGACCTGTTGATCGGCGCCTCGACCCACTCGGTCGCGGAGGCCGAGCGGGCCCAGGCGGAGGGTGCAGACGAGATCAACATCGGCCCGATCTACCCCACGGACACCAAGTCCCTCGCCACTCGCTTCCTCGGCGTCGAGGGGTTGCGAGAGGTGGCGCCCCACGTCCGCTGCCCGTTCAGCGTGATGGGTGGGATCAAGCTCGACAACGTGGACCCGCTGCTGGCCGCCGGCGCCCGTGTCGTCGCGGTCGTCACGGCCGTCACGGCGGCCCCGGATCCAGCGGCCGCGACCCGTGCCCTGCGGGACCGAATCGTGGCCGCCCGGGCTACCTCCGAGAGCCCCCACTGAGCGGTGATTCACGTTCACCGTTTGCAGTCGGATCTGGCCATCCCTGCGCTCTGTTGACACCCGATTTCGGGGGGCGTAAAACGACGTTCCCCCCCAGACCCCCCTAAATAGAGAAAAGGGGGACCGCACGACCGCCACGGGGGGTGAAGCGATGAACGCCGGGACCCCGGAGCGCCCCTCCGGGCACCCCGCGAGAGAGCCTACGAACCGGTCAACAGGAGTCCAACGAGACCCAACACTCCGAGGGGAGCCAACATGGGCATGAACGTCGTCGAGAAGATCCTCCGTCCGCACGTGGTGGAGGGCGAGTACAAGGTGGGCGAGGAGATCGGGATCCGCATCGATCAGACCCTCACCCAGGACGCCACGGGCACGATGGCCTACCTGCAGTTCGAGGCCATGGGGATCCCGCGGGTCAAGACCGAGCTGTCGGTCTCCTACATCGACCACAACACCGTGCAGGTCGGCTTCGAGAACGCCGACGACCACCGCTACCTGATGTCCGTCGCGAAGAAGATCGGGGTCAAGCTGTCCCGCCCCGGCAACGGCATCTGCCACCAGCTCCACCTCGAGCGCTTCGGCAAGCCGGGCAAGACCCTGCTGGGCAGTGACAGCCACACCCCCACCGGCGGCGGCATCGGGATGATCGCCATCGGCGCCGGCGGCCTCGACGTGGCCGTGGCGATGGGCGGCGGTGCCTTCTCGATCACGACCCCGCGGGTGGTCAAGGTGCACCTCACCGGCGAGCTGCAGGACTGGGTCGCGGCCAAGGACGTGATCCTCAAGGTCCTGGAGAAGTACGGCGTCAAGGGCAACGTCGGCCGCGTGATGGAGTACGGCGGCCCCGGCGCCGAGACCCTGTCGGTGCCGCAGCGCGCCACGATCACCAACATGGGCGCCGAGCTGGGCGTCACCACCTCGGTGTTCCCCAGCGACGACACCACCCGCGCCTTCCTCAAGGCCCAGGGCCGCGAGGGGGACTGGACCGAGATCCTCGCCGACGACGACGCCGAGTACGAGGAGGTCTTCGAGATCGACCTGTCCGCGCTGGAGCCGCTGTTCGCCGCGCCCCACAGCCCCGGCAACATCGTCACGGTCAAGAGCCTCGAGGGCACCCCGGTGGACCAGGTGGCCATCGGCTCGTGCACCAACAGCTCCTACACCGACCTGAAGATGGCGGCCAACGTGGTCAAGGGCAAGCACGTCCCGACCAACACCGAGCTGGGCATCGGCGCGGGCTCGCGCCAGGTGATCGAGATGCTCGCCGCCGACGGCGGGTACCTCGACCTGGTCAAGTTCGGCGCCCGGTTCTGGGAGAACGCCTGCGGGTTCTGCATCGGCAACCACGCGTCGCCCAAGACCGACGCCTTCGCCGTGCGCACCAGCAACCGCAACTTCTTCGGCCGCTCCGGGACCAAGAGCGCCAACGTCTACCTGGCCAGCCCCGAGACGGCCATCGCCTGCGCCGTCACCGGCAAGGTCACCGACCCGCGCGACCTGGACATGCCGTACCCCAAGGTCGCGACCCCGGCCGAGTTCTACATCGACGACTCGATGATCATCGAGCCGGCGCCCGAGTCCGAGGCCGCGGCCGTCGAGATCGTCCGCGGTCCCAACATCGGCGAGCCCCCGGCGGCCAACCCGGTGCCCGAGGACCTGAAGGGCAAGGTCACGATCAAGGTCGAGGACAAGATCACGACCGACCACATCATCCCGGCCGGTGCCCGGATGAAGTACCGCTCCAACGTGCCCAAGTACTCGGAGTTCGTGTTCGAGATCGTGGACGACCAGTTCCACGTGCGGGCCGGCGAGAACCGGGACAGCGGCATCGCCAACGTGATCGTCGCCGGCGAGTCCTACGGCCAGGGCTCCTCCCGCGAGCACGCCGCGATCTGCCCGGCCTACCTGGGCGTCAAGGCGGTCATCGCCAAGGGGCTGGAGCGGATCCACGCCGCCAACCTGGTCAACTTCGGGATCGTCCCGCTGACCTTCGCCGACTTCGCCGACTACGACGGCATCGACCAGGGCGACGACCTGCAGATCCCGGGGCTGAAGCAGGCCGTCACCAGCGGCGCCACCGAGATCACGGTCGAGAACGTGACCAAGGGCACCGAGTTCACGGTCAACCTCAACGCCACCGAGCGCGCCCGGCTGCTGCTCGGCGCCGGCGGCCGCTTGCCGTACACCAAGCAGCAGGCCGGCTGAGCGAGTACAGACCGCCCCCGGGCGACGGCCGCGGCCCCGCCCGGGGGCGTTTCGAGAAACGGATCGGAAAACCACGAACGAGAGGGAAACAGAATGGCGCAATGTGGAATCAGGGAGCACCTGGCCAAGTCCATGCTGGCCCGTCACTGGGAGAAGTACATGGGGGACATCCCCGCGTACCACGGCAAGGTGGCACTGCTGGGCCCCGACACCAACCTGGATGACCTCGCCAACGACAACCCGTGGATGAAGGACGAGAAGATGGTCGCCAAGCCGGACATGCTGTTCGGCAAGCGCGGCAAGCTCGGCCTGCTGAAGGTCGACGCCAGCCTCGACGACCTGAAGACCTGGTTCGCCGAGTGGCACAACAAGGAGTTCACGATCGGCAAGAACACGGACGAGCTGTCCCACTGGCTGATCGAGCCGTTCACCCCCCACACCGCCGAGTACTACATCGCGATGAAGGGCCACGCCACGGGCGACACGGTCTACTTCTCGATGCAGGGCGGCGTGGACATCGAGGAGAACTGGGACACCGTCAAGGAGCTGAACGTCCCGATCGACGCGGACTTCGACAGCTTCGACTTCACCAGCTTCCTCCCCGACGACCTCGGCGACAGCAAGGCCAAGATCGGCCGCTTCGTCCAGGGGCTGTTCAAGTTCTACGCGGACATGCACTTCGCATACCTCGAGCTCAACCCGTTCGTCGTCGCCGGCGACCACCTGATCCCGCTGGACACCGTGGCGCGGCTCGACGACCAGGCCGCGTACCTCGTGGCCGACGCGTGGGGCGGCCAGGAGTTCCCGGCCCCGTTCGGCCGGACCCTGGAGCCCGAGGAGGCCAAGGTGGCCGAGCGCGACGAGGCCACCGGCGCCTCGCTGAAGCTGACCATCATCAACCGCGAGGCCAACGTGTGGACGATGGTCGCCGGCGGCGGCGCCTCGGTGGCCTACGCCGACACGATCGTCGACATCTCCGGCGGCGCCGAGGACCTGGCCAACTACGGCGAGTACTCCGGCAACCCGTCCGAGGAGGAGACCTACTTCTACGCCGCGACGCTGCTGGACCTGATGACCCGCAAGCCGGACGCCCAGGGCCGCAACAAGTACCTGCTGATCGGCGGCGGGATCGCCAACTTCACCGACATCGACAAGACCTTCGCCGGCATCGTCCGCGCCCTGACGGACTACAAGGAGAAGCTGATCGAGAACAAGGTGAAGGTGTTCGTGCGCCGCGCCGGCCCCAACTACGAGAAGGGCCTCGAGCGGATGCGGAAGCTCGGGGAGAACCTCGGCGTGCCGATCGAGGTCCACGGGCCCGAGTACCACATGACCCAGATCGTCGCCGACGCCCTGGCCGGGAAGTAGAGGAGGACGACCATGCTGCAAGACTACGAGCTCTACAACAAGGACTCCCAGGCCGTCGTCTACGGGTACCAGCAGGCTGCGATCCAGCGGATGCTGGACTTCGACTACATCTGCAAGCGCGAGAAGCCCTCGGTCGCGGCGATCATCAACCCGACCCGCTCCGGCTTCCACAAGGTGTTCTTCGGGACCAAGGAGATCCTGATCCCGATGTACACCAACCTGCAGGACTGCTGCCGCAAGCACCCCGACCTGGACGTGTGCGTCAACTTCGCGTCCTTCCGCTCGTCCTTCGCCGCGACGATGGAGCTGATCAACGACACCCCGATCAAGACCATCGCGGTGATCGCCGAGGGCATCCCGGAGCGCGACACCCGGATCATGAACGTGGCGGCCCGCAAGGCCGGCAAGTGGATCATCGGTCCGGCCACCGTCGGCGGCGTCGCCGCCGGCCAGTTCCGCGTCGGCAACGCCGCGGGCACGATCGACAACATCATCTCGTGCAAGATGCACCGTCCCGGCTCGATCGGCTTCGTGTCCAAGTCCGGCGGGCTGAGCAACGAGATGTACAACGTCTGCGCACGCAACGCGGACGGCGTCTACGAGGGCGTCGCGATCGGTGGCGACCGCTACCCCGGCACCCAGTTCATGGACCACCTCCAGCGGTACCAGGACAACCCCGAGATCAAGATGATCGTGATCCTCGGCGAGGTCGGCGGGACCCAGGAGTACGAGATCGTCGACGCGCTGAAGAGCGGCAAGCTGACCAAGCCCGTGGTGGCCTGGTGCACCGGGACCTGCGCCTCGGCGTTCAAGACCGAGATCCAGTTCGGCCACGCCGGCGCCCGCGCCGACGCCGCCGCCGAGACGGCCCCGGCCAAGAACGCCGCGCTGAAGGAGGCCGGCGCCCACGTGCCCGAGTCGTTCAACGACTTCGGCACCCTGATCAACGAGGTCTACAAGAAGCTGCAGGCCGAGGGCGTGATCGGCGAGGAGGTCCTCCCCGAGCCGCCGCAGCTGCCGATGGACTTCAAGGTCGCGCTGGCCAAGGGGCTGGTCCGCCGTCCCGCCAGCTACATCGGCACGATCTCCGACGATCGCGGCGAGGAGATCATGTTCGGCGGCAAGCCGCTGTCCAAGATCCTCGAGCCCGAGGATGCCTCGCTGGGCGACGTGATCGGCCTGCTGTGGTTCAAGCAGGAGCTGCCCAAGTGGGCCTCCCGCTTCCTCGAGATGGTCGTGATGATCGCCGCCGACCACGGCCCCGCCGTGTCCGCGGCGCACAACGCGATCGTGACGGCGCGCGCCGGCAAGGACGTGATCTCCTGCCTGTGCGCCGGCCTGCTGCCCATCGGCCCCCGCTTCGGCGGCGCCGTGGACGGCGCGGCCCAGACCTTCTACCCCGCGTGGCGCAAGCAGCTGACGGGCAAGGAGCTGATCGCGCAGGAGAAGAAGGCCGGCCGCAACATCCAGGGCATCGGCCACCGGATCAAGAGCATCGACAACCCGGACATCCGCGTCACCGAGCTGGTCAAGTACGCGAGGAACAACTTCCCGAACACCGACCTGCTCGACTACGCGTTCACCGTCCAGGACCTGACGACGCAGAAGAAGGGCAACCTGATCCTCAACGTCGACGGTGCCATCGGCGTGCTGTGCGTCGACATGATGCGCAACCTCGGCACCTACACCGACGACGAGGTCCAGGAGTTCGTCGACATCGGCGTGCTGAACGGTCTGTTCGCCCTGGCGCGGACCATCGGCATCGTCGGCCACGTGATCGATCAGAAGCTGCACAAGCAGCCGCTGTATCGCCACCCGTGGGACGACATCACCTTCGGGACCGACATGTAGCGGACCCCTCGGGGTCCCCCTGAACGAGCTCCCCCCCCCGGCGCGTCCGGGGGGGGCGGCCGTTCCTGGAACGGGAGAACGAAGGACACCCAGACGGGTGATGAGCGAACCCCAAGGCCACGAGGACGCCTCGGCCTTCCCCTGGCGGGAGGCGTTCCGCGATCGACTGATGACGGCCAGCGATGCACTGGCCAGCCTCAAGCGGGGGTCTCGCATCTTCATCGGGTCCGGCTCCGGCGAGCCGACCGTGCTGATCGACGAGCTGACCCGCGTCGCCCGTCACCTCACCGATCTGGAGATCTTCCACCTGCTGCCCCTGCGGCGGCGGGGCCTGCGCGCGCCCGGGCTGCAGCCCAAGGTGCGGATGAACGTGTTCTCGGTGCAGCCGGGGCACCGCGAGGACGTCAAGGCGCTGCGCGCCGACTACACCCCGGCGTTCGCTTCCGAGATCCCCAAGCTGTTCGCCAGCCGGCGCATCCCGCTGGACGCGGCGCTGGTCAAGGTCAGCCCGCCCAACGTGCACGGCTACTGCTCGTTCGGGGTCTCCGTCGACGTGACCAAGACCGCCGCCGAGGCGGCGACCCACGTGATCGCCGAGGTCAACCCGCAGATGCCGCGGACCCACGGCGACACCCTGATCCACATCAGCCAGCTCGACGCCCTGGTGGAGAGCAACGAGCCCCTGATCGAGCTGGAGTACGAGAAGGTCGACGACGTCGCGGCCGAGATCGCGCGGCTGGTGGCCAAGCTGATCGAGGACGGCTCGACGCTGTCGATCAACCCCGGCTCGATCACCGCGGCGCTGTGCAAGTCGCTGAAGGACCACAGGGACCTGGGGATCCACACCGAGCTGATCAACGACTGCGTGATGCCGCTGATCGAGCTCGGCGTGATCAACAACCGCCGCAAGAGCATCAACCGGGGTCGCGCCGTGTGCGCCGCCTGCGTGGGTTCGCAGGAGGTGTACCAGTACGTGCACGACAACCCGATCTTCTACTTCCGGCCCACCGAGTACGTCTGCGATCCGGCCGTCGTGGCGCAGAACACCAAGATGGTGACCGTCGCCCCGGCGCGGATGGTGGACCTGTACGGGCAGGCGGCGATCACCACGCTGCATCCGTACCTGCGGGCCGGGATGACCGGGCCCACCGACTTCCTGCGGGGGGCGGCCCGGTCCGAGGGCGGCAAGTCGATCCTGGTGATGCCGTCCACCAACGCCCAGGGCCACAGCCGGATCGTGACGCTGCTCGACCCGCGCTACGGCACGCTGGCGCCGGCCAGCGACGTGCACTACGTGATCACCGAGCACGGCATCGCCCACCTCCAGGGCCGCTCGCTGCGGGAGCGCGCGGTGGCGATGATCCAGCTCGCCGCGCCCCAGCACCGGCCCGCGCTGTACGCCGCGGCCAAGGCCGAGGGCCTGATCCACAGCGACCAGCTCGAGATGCCCGAGAAGGGCGATCCGTACCCCGAGAAGTGGGAGACCACGGTGGAGTTCGAGGACGGGGTGCGGGTCTACTTCCGCCCGGCCAAGCCCACCGACGAGCGGCGCGTGCAGGACTTCTTCCACAAGCACAGCCGGCAGACGGTCTACTACCGCTTCCACGGCCACCTCGAGGTGCTGCCGCGCAAGGACCTGCAGGAGTTCGTCAACATCGACTACCGCGAGTCGATGACGATCGTCGGGTTCCACCGCGACGTGTTCCACGGAAAGCGGATCGTGGCGCTGGGACAGTACTTCCTGCACCGGGCGTCCAACACCGCCGAGGTGGCGTTCATCGTCAACGACGACTGGCAGAACCGGGGCATCGGCACGTGGCTGCTGGTGTACCTGGCCAAGATCGCCCGCGAGCAGGGGATCCAGGGCTTCTTCGCCGAGGTCCTGATGCAGAACCAGCGGATGCTGCGGGTGTTCCACAAGAGCGGCTTCCCCATGACCAGCGAGACCGAGGACGACGTGATCCACGTCCGGCTCGACTTCGCCGATCAGGGGCGCGATATCGACGCGCAGGTCGAGATGGCTCCGGCCAGCGCGAGGGACAAGGAAGAATCCATCGACGTCGAACCAAGAAAGGAACAGACAGATGGTTGAGGCTCCCAAGCCGAAGAAAAAGAAGCGGCAGGGCACCGTCTACATCGAGGTCGACCGTTGCAAGGGCTGCGCGTTCTGCGTGGAGTTCTGCCCGACCAACGCCCTCTCGATGGCGGAGACGTTCAATGCCAAGGGGTACCACCCCCCGGCCCTGACCAACCCCGAGCTCTGCAACGGTTGCGACCTGTGCGGACTCTATTGCCCGGACTTCGCCATCTTCGGCGTCCGCATCGATCTGTAGCAGGAGGCTCACGATGCCAGTTGAGATCACGACTGCCGATCCCGCGGGCGTCCTGACCGGCGCCCACTACCTCGATGGCGACCACGCGTGCTGCGAGGGAGCCATCTCCGCCGGCTGCCGCTTCGTCGCCGGCTACCCGATCACCCCGTCCACCGAGGTCGTCGAGCGCTTCGCCGGCCGCATGCCCCGCGTCGGCGGCGGTGTGTTCATCCAGATGGAGGACGAGGTCGCCTCGTCGATCGCCATCTCCGGCGCCGCGTTCGGCGGCAAGAAGGTGATGACCGTCACCTCCGGCCCCGGCCTGTCGCTGATGATGGAGCACATCGGGCTCGCGGCGATCCTCGAGACCCCCTGCGTGTTCGTCGACGTGCAGCGCGGTGGCCCGTCCACCGGCCTGCCGACGATGGTCTCGCAGGGCGACATGATGCAGGTGCGGTTCGGGTCCCACGGGGACTACCGCATCATCGCCATCTCGCCGTCGTCGCCCCAGGAGGCGTACGAGTTCACGATCAAGGCCTTCAACCTCGCCGAGAAGTACCGCACCCCGGTGTTCGTGATGCTCGACGAGTGCGTGGGCCACATGCACGAGCGCGTGGACATCCCCAAGGCCGACCAGATCGAGGTCTGGAACCGCGTCTACACCGACAAGAAGCCGGGTGAGTACTGGCCCTACGAGGTCGAGGAGGGGGAGATCGTGCCCTCCTTCGCCAAGGCCGGCGACGGGTACCGCTACCACACCACCGGGCTGACCCACGACAAGCGGGGCTACCCGGTGATGACGGCCGAGTGCCAGCTCGAGATGATGGATCACCTGATCTCGAAGATCGAGGACAACCGGCACGACATCTACGACTACGACGAGGACGAGATCGACGGCGCCGAGGTGGTCGTGATCTCGTACGGCATCACCAGCCGCGTGTCGATCAAGGCGATCCAGGCGGCCCGCGCCAACGGGCTCAAGGTCGGCCACCTGCGGCTCAAGATCGTCTGGCCGTTCCCGCAGGAGCGGCTGATGGAGATCGCCCCCAAGATCAAGAAGTTCGTGTTTCCCGAGCTGAACCAGGGGCAGGTCGTGATCGAGGCCCAGCGCTGGGTAGGCCACGACAAGGTCCTCTTGGTGCCCCACCAGGGCGGCACGGTGCACGAGCCCGAGGTCATCCTCGCGGCGATCGAGGAGGCAGCACGATGAGCGAGTTCGTTCACGATCC
>CAZOYV010000322.1:0-9274 GCA_964584075.1 uncultured Rickettsiales bacterium
ACTAGCAGCCCGCTGCCGCGCACCGTCGGCGCCGGCCCCGGAGGCGGCGCCGGCCGACGCGACCTCGACGACCCCGGCCGGGACCCTGGCCGGGGTCGTCTCGTCCTGGCCCCGGTTGGTCGTCGTCAGCGCACTTCGCTATTCTCTTCGGGTAGGCCCCGACTCCGACGGGACGGAAAGGCGCCGCGCATGCCGGATCGGATGTGTCCCAAGTGTGGCTTCGCCCAGCCCGACTCCAACGAGGAGTGCGCCCAGTGCGGCGTGGTGTTCGAGCGCTACCACCAGCAGCGTGACGCGCTGCTGAAGAAGACGTCGGCGCGGAAGGGGCCGGCGCCCCCGCCCCCGCCCAAGCGGGTCCGGCCGCTGACCTACGTCATGTTCGCGGTGTTCGTCGCGCTCGCCGCGTGGCAGCTCCAGCGGATGGACTTCGTGCGCAACCCGCCGAGCACCCTCGCCGGGGACGACAACGTCAGCCGCGGCGGCACGATCGACGTCCGGAAGCGGGGCCGCGTCGAGACCGCCGCGCCCGCCGGGGACGAGGAGTGGGACGGCGAGCTGCGCTTCGGGCTCAAGGTGTTCCCCGGGGCGCGGCTGCTCGGCGAGGCCGAGATCGCCGACCCCGACGACCCGGCCGAGCAGGTCGCCCGCTTCGAGGCCAGCGCCCCGTTCGACGAGGTGATGGCGTTCTACGAGGCCGAGCTCGGCTGGGCGCGGGCCAAGGAGCAGATGGTGTCGCCGCCGGAGGGGATCGCCGTCGGCGCCGACCAGCAGGGCGTCGTGGGCAAGCGCGCCCGCTGGTACGCCCTGACCTCCGACGCCGAGGGCAACTCCGCCAAGGTCGACGTCACGCTCCAGGCCCCGTTCTACGATCCCGACGGCACGTTCCACCCCGAGACGACGCTGATCGCGCTGTCCCTGCTGCGCTGATTCGAAAACAGCCTGTCCCCGGTCTCCGCCGGGGTGACGTCTGTAGGGTCGTGCGCGCACAGACCCGGTAGGGAACGGTGTGCTGTGGCGTACGATTCGGTGGCAGGTGCGCGACGTTTGCCCTTGCATCCAGGCACGGGGCTCCATTAGAACGAGCGCACCACGCGGAGGAGAACGAACGTCCGGTCGGAGGCCCCGTGCCGGATGCGAACCAGGAGGAAGCATGCTGGACCGCTTGATGATCGCCCTGGCCATCCTGGCATCGATGGCCCTGATCTCGTGGGGTTGCGCAGGGACGTACACCACGGACGACGACGACACGACCGACGACAGCGACGACGACGCGGGCGACGACGACGCGGGCGACGACGACACCGGCGACGACGACGCGGGCGACGACGACGTGGGCGACGACGACGTGAGCGACGACGACAGCGGTGACGACGACACCGGCCCGACCACGTCGTGCAACCCCTGGGACCCGATCGATCTCCCCGGCGCGTCGTGGAACTACCAGTCGACCTACGCGTTCATGGTCCAGGGCAAGCCCCAGGGCGACTCCGGCAGCGAGTCGGTCTCCTCGGGCGGCTCGACCTACTTCCAGGGCTACACCGTGTACCAGCGGATGGGGACCTTCACCGGCGCGCAGTACTCGGCCACGTGGTACGGCTACGACAACTGCGAGGCGGGCGGCAACGTGGACTACGGCTCGTTCGTCCAGGACAACGGCGGCCAGGTCGCGGTCACCACGGTCAACTCCCCGCAGGTGATGTACCTGCCGTACAACCCGGACCAGCAGGCCGGCTACTCCTGGAACACGAACTACACCCAGATGGTCGACCTGTCCGGCGACCAGGGGTCGTTCCAGGCCAACTGGGACTGGACGATCGTCGGCGTCGAGAACGTCAACGTCACCGCCGGCAACTTCCAGGCCGCCCACATCCACGCGACCTACACCTCGGAGGACCAGCTGGGCCAGCACAACGGCACGCTGGACACCTACTGGGTCAAGGGCGTCGGCCTGGCCAAGTGGGACGAGCAGCGCCCCAACGAGGGCGGGCTGTACATCTACCGCGAGCTGACCAGCTACGGCGGGCCGCTGGCCCCCGAATAGGCCACACGGACTCGATCCACGCGGGGCGGGCCTGCGGGTCCGCCCCGCTGCGTTCTGGGCCCGAACGGGGGGATATCCCGATCTGCTATACTCCCGCCCCCGGGGTGTCCCGATGAGACGCTCGACTTCCCGACCGGGCCTCGTGCTCGTAGCCGTCCTCCTCGTTCTCGGCCTCGCCGCACCCGTCGGCGCGGCCCCTCCGAGCAAGAAGGAGCCCGACAAGCTGGCCAAGGCGCTGGACAAGGCCGTGGCCCAGGGGGACTGGGAGGCCGCCACCGCCGCCGCCGAGCAGGGGCTGGCGACGGTGGAGCGCGGCAGCGAGTGGGAGCAGAGGTGGGGCGAAGAGCTCGGGGTCGAGGCCCGCGCGCTGTGGGAGCGCACCCTGCGCGAGGCGGCCCTCGACGCTGCGAGGCGCGGCCGCGAGCAGCGCTCGCGCGAGATCCAGCGCGGCGCCCTGGCGCTGGTCGACCTGTATCTCCAGCGCTGGCCCGAGCACAGCAACTCCTACGAGATGCGCTACCAGCAGGCCGATCTGGCGTTCCTCGACAAGCAGTTCCGCCGCGCCGCCGACGCCTACCGGGCGGTCCACGAGACCAACCCCAACGGCTCGCGCAGCGTCCACGCCGCCGCGGGCTGGATCTGCGCGCTGTGGGTCGACGGCGCCGACAACTGGGAGTACTTCGACGGCCTCGCCGACGACGTGCACGACGAGCGCAAGGAGTTCACCGACGAGATCGCGCGGCACCAGCCGATCGAGATCCACGACCTGGAGCGCGAGCTCGTCGCGGCGATCGACGCCTTCGTCGCCGCCGACCCCGATCACGTCGATACGCCGGAGATGCTGTACCGCACCGCGTGGCTGTTCTGGGACCGCCACCAGCCGCGCGAGGGCATCGACCGGTGCATCGCGATGCTGCAGGGCTACGAGAGCAGCGACAAGGCGCCCCACGCGGCGCGGATGCTGCTCGACCTGGCCCGCTGGTCGGAGCGAGAGGAAGAGTACCAGCTACGAGCCAAGGCCCTCGGCCTCGCGTGGGACGAGATCGAGGCCCTGGCAGCCCGCGCCGGTGGACGACCGCCGATCCCCGACGAGCCGGATCGGATCGCCCTCTTCCCGCGGGACGACGACTAGGACGGACGGACCATGGAGACCGATCTGTTTGTGGGCGTGCAGGTCAGCAACCACCTGCAGGAGAGCCTCGACGCGGCATCCCTGCCGTTCCGGCGCTACTTCGAGGGCGGCAAGTTCCTGACGATCATCGAGCGGGACGACGGCCACTGGCTGGGCAAGCAGATCGCCCGCTCGTCCTCGGTCGATCGCCTCGACGACATGAAGCGCCACGTCTACAGCGTGATCCGCAAGATCGACCCTGCCGTCGAGCTCCCCTTCGACCGCGTCAAGGTCATCGACATGCCCCCCGAGCCCGAGGAGCCCCCCGCCGTCGCCGAAGAGGCCTGATCGCGATCCCCCGCGCCCCCCCCGGGACCGGTCCCGTGTCCCGGAAGCAAGAGACAGCCGCGTCGCGCCGAACGGGTGCCCGATCGACCCCGAGGGAGGGAGTTGCCGAGGGTTCCAGGCGCAACCTGCGGGAGCTTCTGGGCTCCGGGAACCTGGCCATCGCCACGACGATGGTGCTGCCGTCGAACCTGGTCCAGATGCGCGCCGGAGAGCACGCCTGGATGCCCTGGGCGTGGTCGGGGATCCGGACCCTGATGTTCCCGATCCTCGCGGTCCAGTTCGTCGAGGATCGGACGCGACAGCGCTCCCTGGACCGAGCTTCCCCGCCCGGACCGGGAGGAGAGAGCCCTACCCCCGCCTGCGCCGCAGGGCCAGCACCGTCAGGCCCAGGGCGAGCCCCGCCAGCGCCGGGGTGGCTCCGGCGGAGCGGCCGGAGGCCACCGCGCACGCGCCGCAGCCCCCGCCCAGGGTCTGGTCCTCGACGTAGACGCCGTCGCCGTCGTCCCAGCCGCCGGGGGGCGACGGCGGGCAGTCGGACAGGCCCTGGTCGACCACGCCGTCGCAGTCGTCGTCGCGGCCGTTGCAGACCTCGGAGGCGCCCGGGTTCACGACCGGGTTGGCGTCGTTGCAGTCGCCGTCACAGTCGGTCCAGCCATCGCCGTCGAGGTCCCACGCCGCGTCGGCGCCGTCGCAGTCCTGGTCGACCCCGTCGCACGGCTCGTCCGGGGCGCCGGGGTAGATCGCGGCGGCGGTGTCGTCGCAGTCGCCGAGGCAGGTCGTCCAGCCGTCGCCGTCCAGGTCGAAGTCCTCGTCGACCAGCGCGTCGCAGTCGTCGTCGCGGCCGTTGCAGTCCTCGGGGGCGCCGGGGTGCACGTCGGGATCGAGGTCGTTGCAGTCGTCGTCGCACCGCGTGTAGCCGTCCTCGTCCACGTCGATCAGCCCGGCGTCGGCGCCGCTGCAGTCCTGGTCGACGCCGTCGCACTCGACCTCCGGGGCGCCCGGGTACACGCTGGGGTCCTGGTCGTCGCAGTCCGGGTCGTCGTCGCAGGTGCCGAAGCCGTCGCCGTCCTGGTCCTCGCCGGCGCCGTCGTCGATCAGCCCGTTGCAGTCGTTGTCGAGCCCGTCGCACAGCTCGTCCATCGCGGGGTTGACCAGCGGGTCGGTGTCGTCGCAGTCCCCCTGGCAGTCGGTCCAGCCGTCCCCGTCCAGGTCGTAGCCCTCGTGGCCGATGTACCCGTCGCAGTCGTTGTCCAGGCCGTCGCAAAGCTCGGGCGCCCCGGGGTAGACCGTGGCGTGGGCGTCGGAGCAGTCCCCCTCGCAGATCATCCACCCGTCGCCGTCGGCGTCGACCTCGTCGGGGCCGGGCGCGCCGTCGCAGTCGTCGTCCTGCCCGTTGCACTGCTCGGGGGCCCCCGGGTAGGTGGACGGGTCGAGGTCGTCGCAGTCGCCGTCGCCGACGGTCCAGCCGTCGAAGTCGTTGTCGGCGCACAGCGGATCGCCGCTGCAGTCGGGGTCGACGCAGTCGACGAGGCCGTCGCCGTCGTTGTCCACGCCGTCGTTGCACAGCTCGCCGCCCAGCGCGTCCTCGTCGTCGTCCCAGCCGTGGGCGCACTCGGGGTCGTCGGCGTCGACCGCGCCGTCGCCGTCGTTGTCCGCGCCGTCGTTGCACTCGCTGCCCGACAGCCCGCCCTCGTCGCTGCCGTTCGGGTTGTTCACGCAGCCCGGGTCCTCGAGGTAGTCGACCCAGCCGTCGCCGTCGTTGTCGGCCCCGTCGTCGCACGCCGGGTCGACGCAGTCGGGGTGGGCCGCGCAGTCGCTGTCGTCGCAGTCCACCGCCCCGTCGCCGTCGTCGTCGACGCCGTTGGTGCAGTCCTCGGTGCCGGGGCAGGCCGGATCGCCGAGGCAGTCGGGATCGTCGCAGTCCACCGCCCCGTCGCCGTCGTTGTCGGCCCCGTCGTCGCAGATCTCGGGGTTGACGCAGCTGTCGTCGACGACGTTGTCGCAGTCGTTGTCGATCCCGTCGCAGTACTCGGTGGCGCCGGGGTGCACGTCGGGGTCGTCGTCGTCGCAGTCGCCGCCGCAGCCCATGTGGCCGTCGCCGTCGAGGTCGAGCTCGTCGTCGGGGATCACCCCGTCGCAGTCGTTGTCGCGGGCGTCGCAGACCTCGCTGGCCCCGGGGTGGGTCGGGACCCAGGTGTCGTCGCAGTCGCCCTGGCACACCGTCCAGCCGTCGCCGTCGAGGTCGTCGTCGTCGTCGATCACGCCGTTGCAGTCGTCGTCGATCCCGTTGCACACCTCGAGCGCGCCCGGGTGGACGGCGGCGTCCGCGTCGTCGCAGTCCCCGTCGCACACCGTGTAGCCGTCGCCGTCGGCGTCGCCGAGGTCGCCACCGTCGGCGCCGTCGCAGTCCTGGTCCACCCCGTCGCAGTCCACCTCGGGCGCGCCGGGGAAGATCGAGCCGTCGGCGTCGTCGCAGTCGCCGTCACAGGTCGTGTAGCCGTCGCCGTCGGCGTCGACGAGCTCGTCGGTCCCGTCGCAGTCGCTGTCGATCCCGTCGCACGGGTCCTCGGGGGCGCCGGGGTGGATCGTGGGGTCGGCGTCGTCGCAGTCCCCGTCGCACTCCGAGTAGCCGTCGAGGTCGTCGTCCACCGGGTCGCAGCCGCTCCACGCCCAGGCGTAGTCCAGCATGTTCTGCAGCACGCCCTTGCCGGGCTGGTTGCCGCCGTAGGCCCACTCCAGGGTCATGGTGTGGACGATCAGCAGCCCCAGCCCCTGCTCCAGTGTGTAGACCGTGGCCTCGGCCTGGCCGTCCTCGATCACGACGTGGGCGTTGTTCGGCGGGACGTCGATGATGTTGTGGCTGGCGTAGTTGCCGGTGATCGGGTCGGGGACCCCGGCGGCGATCGGGTGGGCCGGATCGGCGATCCAGTTCTCGCCGGCCTCGTGGTGCACGTCGACGCCGCCGAACGGCGGATCGGGGTAGGGCAGCTCGCCCTGCTGGGTACAGCCCGACCAGATCAGCTTGCCGCCGTCGTCGACGTAGTCCTCGAAGAACGGCTGGTGGGCGAGCAGCTGCTGGTTGTAGCCCGATCCCTGCACGCTGGTCGTGATCACCAGCTCGAAGTCCGGCAGCGGCACGTTGGGCAGCGCCGCCGAGTTGACCGTCAGGTACGGGATCCCCAGCGCCGCGAGCTCCTGCTGCCAGGCGTTGTAGCCCCACGCCGGCTGATCCTGGACGACCAGCACCGAGACCTGCGCGCGGGCGGAGGCGGGTGCGGACATCAGCGCGATCCACAGCAGGGCGGCGAGCCATCCCCGGGCGACACGTCGGATGGAGTTCACGGCGTTCCTCCTCGACCCCAGCGGCGCTGGCCCCGGGTCGAGGCGGCGCCGTACACTGACAGATGCCCCGTGTGATCGTAGCCCTTGTGGGGTCGGCATTCCAGGAATGGGGTGCGATCACCCGGGGTTGCAGGGGACGGAGGAGCGCGTGCAACCGGGCCTGCTGCGACTGCTGCCGATGCCGCTGGGGCTCGCCGGCGGGGTGCTCGGCGGAGCCCTGTGGTGGGTGCTGCTGCTGTTCAACCCCGACCTGTGGAACGACCTCGACGAGATCGAGGCCTACGTCGTGCTCGGCTCGATCTTCGCGGGCTGGGGCCTGCTGCTCGGGGTGTTCTACTGCCTGGTGCCGCCGTTCCGCAGCGAGGACCCCGCGCGCGACGGCGTGCGCTACCGGGTGCGCCGCGCGATCTGGCTGTACCTGATCCCCGTGCTGACGCTGTGGGCCGCGGCGATCGGCGTGGTCGTGGCGCTGAGCCAGCAGGCCGGCTACATCGACGAGGAGATCCTGATCGTGCTGGTGCTGCCGCTGTGCATCGCCGGCGCGGCGTGGGTGACCCACGAGGTCACCGACTGGCTGCGGCCGCAGCTGCCCTCGCTGGCCGGCGCGCTGATCGCCGCGGCGGCGATCGTGCTGCTGTCGCTGAGCCTCGGGACGATCCTGATCCTGACCACCCCGTACCTGTTCCAGCTGTTCGTGCCGGCGTTCGGCAGCCAGCCGACCGTGATGGACGCGGCGCTGGCCTTCCTCGAGTCCGACCTCGAGGGCTACTCGATCCTGATGTTCGGCCCCGCCGTCCACGGCGCGGTGCTGGCCCTGATGGTGCCGGTCTGCGAGGCGCTGTGGGAGGTCCCCCCGCCACGCCGCCGCGACCTGGGCACGCGCCCGTGGCTGCTGCTGCTGCTGCCGGTGCTCGCCGTGTTCGACCTGGCGGCGGTGATCCTCTACGCCCAATGACGCGCGCCACGCCGGGGATCGCGATCGCGCTGCTGGCGCTGGCCGCCGTGGGGTGCCGGGGCTCCGGCCCTGCGGCCGACCCCGACGCCCCGCCCGACGTGGTGGTCGTGATGATCGACGCCCTGCGCGCCGACCATGTCGGGGCCTACGGCTATGACGGCGGGACCACCGAGCACCTCGACGCGCTGGCCGCCGGGGGCGCGGTGTTCGCCGACGCCCGCGCCAACAGCAGCTGGACCCGCCCGTCGATGGCCTCGGCGCTGACCGGCCTGTGGCCGCGCCAGACCGGCGTCCACGACGAGCGCAGCTACGACCGCCTGCCCGACGACGTGGTGCTGCTCTCCGAGCGCTTCGCGGACGCCGGCTACGCCACCGCCGGGGTCACCGCCAACCCCAACCTCGACGCGGTGTTCGGCTTCGACCAGGGGTTCGACCGCTACGTCGAGTCCGCCGCGCTGTGGAGCTGGATGCGGACCGACGACGCGGAGCCCCAGCCGCTGCTCGACGCCGACGCGGTCACCGACGCCGCGCTGGAGCTCGCCCGAGAGGCCGACGGCCCGCTGTACCTCCAGGCCGTGTACCTCGAGCCCCACACCCCGCTGCGCCCGCCCCGCCGCTACGAGCGCCGCTTCGCCCGCGGCGAGCTGGACGACCAGGCCCGCGAGCTGGCGCTCTACGACGCCGAGATCGCCTTCGCCGACGACCAGATCCAGCGCCTCCTCGATGGGCTGGCGCGCCGGGGCCGCCCCGACCCGATCGTCGTCGTCTTCGCCGACCACGGCGAGGGATTCTTCGACCACCCCGACGTGCCGTTCACCCGCGAGCACGGCTACGTGCTGTACGACTCCAACCTGCTCGTGCCGTGGCTCGTGCGCCACTCCTCGATCCCGGCCGGCACCGTCGTCGACGACCCCGTCGAGCTGCTGGACCTGGCCCCCACGGTGCTCGCGCTGGCCGGCCTCGAGGTCCCGGACGAGCTCCCCGGCCGGTCCCTCGCCGGATCGCTGCGCGGCGGCCCCTCCTCGCCCGCGCCGGACGCGATCTTCGCCGAGACCGCCCGCGCCCACACCGACAAGGCCGCGATCGTCGCCGGCGATCGCAAGCTGATCCGCAACCACGATCACGCACAGCTGACCGCCGCCGGCGGCCTGGACCCCGCCGTCCGCCGCCACCTCACCGTGGCCGGCGCCGTGGAGCGCTACGACCTGGCCGCCCTGGCCCGCGACGGCGTCCCCGAGCGCCCCCGCGAGACCCAGGCGGGCCCGGACACCACGTTCGCCGGGCTGGAAGACCAGCTCGCCGCGTGGGAGCGCGACCACCCCCGCCGCGAGGCGGAGCGGCCCGCCGACGGCGAGCTGGACCCGGCGCTGCTGCAGCAGCTCCGCACGCTGGGATATCTGGACTGATCTCCCTTTGGGTTCACCATTTGGGGTCAAAGGGGTATGCCCTTGACTCCAGTGACCCCAAGATGTAGTGC
>CAZOYV010000323.1:0-9232 GCA_964584075.1 uncultured Rickettsiales bacterium
GAGGCGGTCTCGATGACGGCGGGCTCGGCGTCGGGGCCGGTGGCGGCCAGGGCCTCGGCCTCGACCTCCAGGGCCCTGGCCCGCTCCAGATCCTCGGCCAGCGTCTGAGCCCGGAGCATCTGCTGGAACTTCGGGTCCTTTTCCAGGTCCCCCAGGAGCCGCCCGGCCTGTTTCGCCACGTAGAGGCCGGGGTAGGTCCGCTTGATGCGGGCCAGCTCCTGGTCCTGCTCCTCGGGAACGTCGTAGACCTTCGGCTCCCAGTCCTTGCCCTCGTGGGCCATCCGGATCAGGCCGAGGAACTGGTTGGCGAAGCTCATGTCCATCACCTCCGAGGGGTGCCCCTCGGCGGCGGCGAGGTTGACCAGCCGCCCCTGCGCCAGCAGGTAGATCCGGCGCCCGTCGGCCATCGTGTACTCCTCGCAGGCGTGGCGGATCTCGCGCTTGGAGACGGCCAGCGCCTCGAGCTGCTCGATGTTGATCTCGCAGTCGTAGTGGCCGGTGTTGCACACCACCGCGCCGTCCTTCATCACCTCGAAGTGGCGGCCGACGAGGATGTCCTTCATCCCGGTGGCGGTGATGAACACGTCGCCGGTGCGCGCCGCCTCGTCCATCTTCATCACCTCGTGGCCCTCGAGCACGGCCTTGAGCGCCGCGGTCGGCTTGACCTCGGTGACGACGGTGTGGGCGCCCATCCCGGCGGCGCGCATCGCGCAGCCCTTGCCGCAGTGCCCGTAGCCGGCGACCACGAAGTTCTTGCCCGCGAGCAGGATCGAGGTGGCGCGCAGGATCCCGTCGATCGACGACTGGCCGGTCCCGTAGACGTTGTCGAAGTCCCACTTGGTCTCGGCGTCGTTGACCGCCAGCACGGGGTACAGCAGCGCGCCGGCGCGGCCCATCGCGCGCAGGCGGTGCACGCCGGTGGTGGTCTCCTCGGTGCCGCCGAGCACGCTGTCGGCGAGCTGCTTGTGCTCGGTGTGGACCCGCATGATCAGGTCCGCGCCGTCGTCCAGCGTCAGCGTCGGCGCGAAGTCGAGGGTGCGGTCGATCGCCCAGTAGAACTCGTCCACCGACATCCCGTGCCAGGCGAAGATGCTGATCCCGTTGTCGGCCAGCGCGGCGGCCACGTCGTCCTGGGTCGACAGCGGGTTGCAGCCCGACCACGAGACCTCGGCCCCCGCCGCCCGGATCGTCTCGACCAGCACCGCGGTCTCCTTGGTGACGTGCAGGCAGCCGGCGACGCGCATCCCCTTCAGCGGCTGCTCCTCGGCGTACCGCGCGCGCAGCGCCATCAGCACCGGCATGCGGGACTCGGCCCACTCCACCTTGAGCCGACCGCTCTCGGCCAGCGCCAGATCCTTGACCTTGTAGTCCATCGTGATCTCCGACTCGGGGTTCGGGTTCGCTTCGAAAAGAAGGGGGAGGATGGCCGCCGCGCGGGGAGGTGTCAAGCGCCGTCTGGTGCCGGCGCGAGGGAGACGTCCTGGCGCAGCTCGGCGCCGGGCTCCAGCCGGATCGCCACCCGGCGCTCGCCGAACGCCTCGTGCCACACGGTCAGCTCGTGCTCCCCGGGCGGGAGCCCCTCGATGCGGAACGTCCCGTCGCTGCCGGTCAGCGCGGCGTAGGGGTGGTCGACGACCACGACCCACCCGCGGGTCCCGCCGTGGGGCTCGCCCCGCAGGTGGAGCCGCCCCGGAGCGCGGGGGCGGCGCTCGACCTCGGCGCCGTCGGCGGGGAGCTCGATCGCTCCGAGATCGCGGTAGCCGTCGCCGTCGATCCAGCGCAGCGTCAGCGCCTCGCCGTCGGTGGCGCGGAAGCGCACCGGCGCCTGCACCGTGGCGAGGGTCACCCGGGGCTCGATCTCGCAGGCGCCCACGGCCAGCGTCGGCGCCAGCTCCGCCACCGGGAGGCCGCGGCGCGCGGTCTCGACGCTGACCACCGCGGAGGCCAGCGGGCCGGCCGGGTAGACCGGCGGCGGCGCCTCGAGCCCGCCGGGGCAGGCCGCGCCCGGCTCGTGGCGATAGGCGGTCCCCAGCCCCTCGGCGCCGGCGGTGATCGTCCCCACCACGGCGGCCGGTCCCTCGACCTCTCCGGCGTGGTAGGGCTGCGGCGGCACCGGGCGCGGCCAGCGGGCCGGGGTCGGGCCGACCTCCGCCGTCGCCTCGGTGGCCCCGGCGGCGGTGACGCCGGCGGCCGGCTCGTCCCCCCCGGTCTCGCCGCCGCCACAGGCCGCGAGGAGCACACCGAGGAGCCACGGGAGGGGGAGAGCGGCTGCGCGCATGGCGCCACTGTGACGATCGCGTCCGCCCCTGTCAAACGGGGCAGCGGGGGGCTGCGGCTACAGCTCGTCGAGCTCGGCGAGGTCGAACTCGCGGTCCTCGGCGCGATCGTCGCGGGCGTCGAGCAGGCGGCCGCCCTCGAGGCCGCGCAGCACCTCCCTGGCCCGCGCCCGGCGCTCGCCCGAGCCGGCGCCGCCGGGGTCGAGCTCGAGCACCCGCGAGAAGCACTCGCGGGCCGCCGCGCCGTCCTTCTTGAACAGCGCCATCTCGCCCTGCCGGGCGAACAGATCGGCGGCCATCCGGAGCTTGTCCTTGCTCACCCGCGTGGCGCGGTACGCGTCGCGCTGCCCGTCGTCCTCGAAGATCGCCTCGACCTCCCCGAGCTTGCCCAGGATCTGCTTACGCAGCTCGGACACGCGGGCCAGCTCGAGCTGCTCCATGACCGGATCCGCGAGCCGCTCCCCGACCCGGCGACAGGCGCGCTGCAGCTCCCCGGGGAGCGACGACCAGTGGGCCTCGACGAACGCGAAGTGGTCCTTGTCCATGTAGTCCATGCGGTCGATCAGGTAGCGCTCGGCGCGGGCCAGCCGCCAGCCGGGGCCCTCGTCCTCGCGCAGCTCCACGATGCCGAGGTCGCGCAGCGCGAGCAGCAGCTCGATCAGCGTGCGGTTGGGCAGCTCCAGGCGCCCCAGCAGCGCCGAGACCTGCCAGCTGCCCCGCAGGTAGCGCTCGACGAAGCGCTGCTCGCTGCCGCGCAGGCGCAGCTCCTGGACCAGGGTCCGGCCGTCGCGGGTCAGCACCACGTGGTGCTCGTGGTACTCGTCGACCAGCGCCGAGACCCGCTTCTCGGTCAGCCCCTCGATCTGCTCCCGGGCGCGCTCCCACAGCACCTGCATCACGTTGGCCGCGGGGCCGGGGAACAGGGTCCGGATCTCGCCGTCGGCGAACAGGTGGTAGCTGCCGTAGTTCACCGCCAGGAGGCGCTCGGTCATCTTGCGCGCGCGCTCCTGGACGACCCCCTGCAGCGCGGCCCCCGGGAGGTATCCCAGGCGCTCCAGCACGGTCTCGACCGCGAGCCCCGACAGATCGGCGAGCTGGCGGGCGCGGGTGGCCCGCTCGGCGTCGAGCGCGGCGTGGCGCGTCGCCAGGAACTCCAGCGCCTCCGCGCGGCCGCTGGGCTCCCGGACGAAGCGCACCGGGCGGCCGTCGACGAGGAAGCACCAGAACCGCTCGCGGAAGCCCTCGACGACCAGCACCCCGGTGGTCCCGGCCTGCAGCGTGTCCATCAGCACCGCGCGCATCGAGGTCTCGGTCAGCGAGCCCTCCTTCAGCGGCCGGGCGGAGATCACCGCGCCCGGGCGACCCGGGATCGGGATCCCGCGGCGCTCCACCGCCACCGGCGCCCGGGCCCCGTCGGGCGTCTTGGCCACGCGCGGGCCCGGCCCCGCTGCGCGCGCCGCGGGGCGGGGGCGCTCCTCGCGGCGCGCGGCGCGCTTGTCCTTGTCGGGGACCCGCAGGCGGAACGATCGGGACCGGGCCGGCCGGCGCCGGTCCTCCCCGCCGTCGTCCTCGCGGCCGGTGGGTCCGCCGGGGGACGAGGCGGGCGCCTCGGCGAAGTCGCTGGCGTCGGCCATCTCCCCGTCGAGGGAGTCGAGGTCGCCGATCTCCATCGTCTCGCGGCCGAACTCGTCCGTCGCCTCCCGGGCCTGCGAGACGGTGTCCTCCGGCTCGATCCGGGCGACCAGCGTCTCCTCGAGGGAGGGGGGCGGCGGTGGGGCCCCGCCGAACGCCTCGTGGAGCTCGCGGGGCAGCTCGGGGAACTGCACCACGGTCGCCACGGCGCCGGTGTGGGCCACGGCGCCGACCAGCTCGAGGGTGTACCCGGCGAAGGCCAGGTCGAGGTCCACGCGGACGGTGTCCCCCACGGCGACGGCGGGCGAGCCCGGGAAGGTCAGCAGTCCGTGGCGCAGGCCGGTGCGGTAGGTCCGCTCGGCCTCCTCGAGCGTGTCGATGCGCAGCTCGAAGCGGTCGCCGGCCACGTCGCCCCCCTACTCCTCGATCTCATTCTCCCGTTCGGCCATCGACAGCGTCAACCGCGTCATCACCGAGATGATCCGGTCCTGCAGCCGCCCGGCGACGCCGTGGGCGCGGTGCAGCTCGGCGAGGTCGAGCCCCTCGAAGCGCGCGTCGTCGAGCGCGGTCCCGGCCAGGCGCGCGTCGAGCTCCTCGAGCAGGGCCCGCAGCGGGGACGGGGAATCGCCTTGGGTCACGGGGAACCTCCTCTATAATGCGCGCATCTGGACCACGAGGAGTCACGATGCGCTGGACACGAGCATTCTGGATCCTGCTGGCCTGCGGCGCCACCGCGGGCTGGGCCGCGGCGGGGTGCGACGGCGCCCTGGCGATCAGCTGGGACGACGACGACGCGGGCGACGACGACGCCGGCGACGACGACGCGGGCGACGACGACGCGGGCGACGACGACGCGGGCGACGACGACGCTGGCGACGACGACGGCGAGCCGGACTTCTCGCACCTCGAGGGCCGCTACGCGTACTTCCTCGACTTCGGCGAGATCGCCGAGCAGGCCGGCAACACCGACTGCGAGGCCCCGTACGTGCTGGTGGGCCCCAACGTCACCGGCACGACCCAGCAGCTGTGCGAGGCCTGCGACCACATCTTCGAGCTGAGCCACAACCCCGATCCGATGGAGCAGGTCGAGGACTGCATCGGCCAGGTCGGCTACGACGCCGGTCCGTACGAGCGGCTGTACGGCTTCGAGTGGGTCAGCGACGACGAGTTCTACGTTTGGCGCAACTTCGGCGACGTCGAGAGCCCGCTCGAGGAATACGGCTGGGGCGAGGTGACCGGGGACTCGTTCTGGTTCGAGTCCGACGTCGACGAGAACTGGTGGGTCAACACCTACGCCGAGGGCGAGGGCGTCTTCGGCGACTGACCCGTCCCGTGCAGCACCTCCCTCCGATCCACTGGTTGTCCGCGCCAGGGACCCCCGACCCGGCGCTGCTCGGCGGCAAGGCCCACCGGCTGGCCCTGCTGGCCCGGCGCGGGCTGCCGGTGCCCGACGGCTTCGTGCTGGGTCCCGGGGCGTTCCGCCAGTCGCTGGCGCGGCTGGGGATCCGCGAGATCGGGGACCGCGCCGAGGAGTGCGTCGCGGCGCTGCGCAGGGTGCCCCTCGCCCCCGAGCTCGAGGCCGCGCTGGCCGACGCGCTGCGCCGGCTGGGGGGCGGGCCGGTGGCGGTGCGCTCGTCGGCCCTCGACGAGGACGCCGCGGACCGCTCGTTCGCCGGCCAGTACCGGTCGTACCTCGGCCTGGTCGAGCTCCAGGAGGTGGTCGACGCGATCCGCGAGACGTGGGCCTCGGCGTTCGACCAGCGGGTCCAGGCCTACCGCGACGCGTCCGCCCGCGGGGCCGGCGCCCGCCGGCCGCTGCCGTCCCTCGGGGCCGGGGGCATGGCGGTCCTGGTCCAGCGGATGGTCGACGCCCGGACCTCGGGGATCCTGTTCACCGCCAACCCGCTGTCCGGCTCCACCCGCGAGATGACCCTCGAGGCCGGCCCGGGGCTGGGGGACGAGCTCGCCGCCGGGACCGTCCACCCCGACCTGTGGGTCCTCGCCCGGACGCCGCGGGCACCCCACGGCGAGGCGCCGTCGTGCCGCGATCACACCCCTGCCCCCGGTCGCTCCCAGCCGCTGCTCGCCGAGCAGGAGGTCGTGGCGCTGGGCCGGCTCGGGCTGCGGGCCGAGGTCCTGCTCGGGGGCCCCCAGGACGTGGAGTGGAGCCTGGACCGCGAGGGGGCCGCGTGGCTGCTCCAGGCGCGGCCGATCACGACGCTGCGCGGGGCGCTGGACGCCACGCGGACGTCGGAGGCGCTGTGGACCCAGCGGTTCAGCGGGGAGCGCTGGAACGCGCAGGCCAGCACCCTGGGGTGGTCGGTGATGCAGCCGGTGCTGCACCACTTCATCGAGTGGGAGGACGCCACCGAGCGCTTCCTCGGCGGGGCCCCGCCGACGATGCTGTACCACGGGGTGCCGTACTTCAACATCGGGATCTTCCGCCACCTGGTGTTCCGGCTGCCGGGGATGGCGCCGATCCAGTTCATGCTCGAGTTCTTCCCGCCCGAGGAGCAGGAGGTGCTGCGCCGCAAGCGGGTGTACCTGCCCAACCTCGGGCTGATGGGCTCGATCTTCGGGCAGGTGTTCCGCGAGCGCCGCTGGCGCCGCTACCGCTTCAACTTCCTGACCAACCACCAGGTCTGGGAGGAGTTCCTGCCCGGCTTCGTCCGCGAGATGGAGACCGTCGACGCGGCGTTCGACGACCTCGACGCCGGCCTGGCCCAGGTCCAGCACGCCCGGGAGCTGATCGTCCGCTACGTCTCGATCCACCTGCTGAGCCTGCTGTTCGCCAACGTCTTCTACCAGCTGCTCGGGGCCGCGCTGGAGGGCTGGGCCGGGGACCGCGACCACCAGCTGCGCGCGGCGCTGACGGCCGCACCCGCCGAGAATCGCACCGTCGCCGGCCACAAGGCGATGTGGAAGCTGGCCGGGCTGGCCCAGCAGCTCCCGCAGGTCAACGACGCGCTGCTGGACGGGGACGCGGCCCCCTCGCGAGCGGAGCTCCAGGCGCTGCCCGAGGGAGAGCGCTTCGTGCGGGCGCTGGACGAGTTCCTGGTCGAGTTCGGGCACCGCTCGTCGGCGTCGTGGGAGATCTTCGCGGCGCGCTGGTCCGAGGACCCCGCGGTGGTGATGGCGATGATCGCCAGCTACCTGCGCGGCGGGATCCACACCGACCCGTACCTCAACGAGGAGCGGCACCAGCAGGCCTTCCGGCAGGCCCGGGAGCAGCTCGCCGCGCAGCTGCGGCACACCCGCGGCCAGCGCTGGCTGCCGTGGCGCCGGCTGCTGGTCGAGCAGCTGCTCGACCTGACCCGCAACTACATGGGCCTGCGCGAGAACCAGCGGTTCTACTTCGACCACCTGCTGTTCCGCACCAAGCGCGTGTTCCTGCGGATCGGGGAGCTGCTGTGCGAGGCGGGAGACCTGGACGATCCCGGGGACGTGTCGTTCCTCGAGGTCGAGGAGCTGCAGCGGCTGTGCCGCGGGGAGCTCGACCGGGCCGACGCGCGCGCGGCGATCGAGGCGCGCCGCCGCCAGACCGCCGCCGACCGGGACGCCGACCACCCGGAGTTCCTCGAGGGCGGCGCGCCGCTGCCCAGCGATCTCGAGCACCGGCGGACGCTGAGCGGGATGGGCATCAGCCCGGGCAAGGTCACCGGGGCGGTCCGGATCCTCCGCCACCCCGGCGAGGTCCGCAAGCTGCACCGCGGCGACATCCTGGTGGCCCGCGCCACCGATCCCGGGTGGACCCCCCTGTTCCTCACCGCCGGCGGCCTGATCATGGAGCTGGGCTCGATGCTCAGCCACGGCGCCGTGGTCGCCCGCGAGTACGCCCTGCCGGCGGTCGTCAACGTGGCCAACGCGACCCGCCGGCTGCGGGACGGCCAGGAGGTCACCGTCGACGGCGCCCGGGGCCTCGTCTACATCCTCTGAGAGGTAGTTCCATGAAACCGTCGCCGATCGTCCTCGACGAGGAGCAAGCGCTGTTCTTCCGCGCCCGCCGGGGCCACCTCGCCGGGCCCGGCGCGCCCGACCCGGTGCGCTGCGCGCGCGACCTGCTCGGCGCCCAGGCCCAGCTGCTCGGCCCGGCGCTGCTGGCGCTGTCGCAGCGCACCGCGGGCCGCCCCACCGCGGCGGCGCTGGAGGCCCTGCTGCTGGAGCACCCGCGGCCCCTGGTCCGCACCTGGGGTCAGCGCGACACGTTGCACGTCTACGACGCCGCGGACTGGGCGCCGATCGTCGCGGCCCGGCCCGAGTGGATCCACAGCGGCCGCCGGGGTCCGGTGCCCACCGAGGACGACCTGGTCGATGCGATGGAGCGGATCGAGGCGTGGGCCCGACCGGTGACCCGCAGCGATCTGATGCCCCACGCCCCGGCGGCGCTCGTCGCCGGCATCGAGCCGATCGCGGCGCAGGCGAGCATGGACCCCGTGCGCCTCGCCGCCGGCCGCGTGCTGTGGGTCCTGGCCCGCCGCGGCGAGCTGTGCGCCGCGGGCAAGGTCGGCGCCGAGCAGGCCTACGCCGCTCGCCGGCTGTGGTACCCCGACCTGGCGTGGCGCGAGCCGGCCCCCGACGCCCGCGCCGCCGCCACCGCCCTGGCCCGTCGCACGCTGGCGCTGTACGCCCCGGCCACCGCCGCCGACGTCGCCCACTTCGCCGGCGCCCGCGTCCCGTCCGCCCGCGCGTGGCTCGACGATCTCGGAGACGAGCTCGTGGCCGTCGAGTGCAACGGGCGCAGGGGTCTGGTGGCGCTGGCCGACGACGCCGACGACCTGCGGGCCCCGGCCCCCGCCGGCGCCCGCGACTGGCCGCTGCGGTTGCTGCCCGCGTTCGACACGATGCTGATGGGCCACGCCGACAAGAGCTGGACCGTGCCCCACGAGCCCGACCGCAAGCGGGTCTGGCGCACCGCGGCGCAGGTCGCCGCCACCGTGCTGTGGCGCGGCCGCGTGGTGGCCTGCTGGAAGCACGAGGTCCGGCGCGGCGCGCTGCAGATCGAGGTCGAGCCGCTCTCGGGGTGGCGAAACGGCAAGCACCTGGGGGGAGTCCGGCGGGAGGCCCGGACGGTAGCCAGGCACCTCGGCGTGGAGGCCGGCGAGGTGCGGGTGGCGTAGGGCACCGGATCGGCACCTGGTCCGATGTAGTCGATCACCTTGTGCGGAGACGTGTGGGAATCGAACCCGGCGGGGGGGGGGTGGGCTCTTGAAGGAGGTGGTTGTTGAAAGAACCATTGGGCTGGATTGGCGCGCTACTTGATTCCGGCCCTGCTTCCACGATTTAGGCTGCGTAGCGCGATCACAACTCCCGACGTCGGCATCGAC
>CAZOYV010000324.1:0-9070 GCA_964584075.1 uncultured Rickettsiales bacterium
GGCGTGACCCTCAGCAGGCCTGGGAAGCGTCGCAACAGGAGAGCTGCACCCTTCCGCTTTCGTCCTTTACCCAGGTAAGGTTTGAGGAGTCGTCGCCATCGTCCAAGGTAACGGTCGAGCCGTCGACGGTATCATCCCCGTAGTAGTAATACCTCGTACCGAGGGAATCCGGGAGATCGCGCTCTGATAGACGGCCGTTGGCGTCGTAGGTGAAGGCGTAGGTCTCGCCCTCGGCGTCGTCGATGCTGGTGATGCGGTGGTAGGCGTCGCAGGTGACGTCGACCTCGGCGTAGACGGTCGTGTTGTGCCTGCTCTGGATCTTGTCGATGTCCGAATCGCCCACGTCGAAGGTGATGAGGATGTTGTTGCCGTCGCGGTTGTCGATCGTGTAGAGGCGGTTGTCCTTGTCCTTGTCGAAGTAGTACTTCACCTTGCCGTGCTCGAAGGTCAGGATGTACTCGTCCTCATCCTCTTCCAGCGTCAGGTAGGCACCGGTGCCCGGGTGGGGCACGTAGACCGGGTCCTCGGAGCCATCCCCGTCGCAGGGCTCGTAGGACTCGTTGGCGTCCTCGCAGTTGTAGTAGTGGGTCCGACCGTCGCCCTGGACCACGATCTTGCCGTACGTGTCCCAGTCGTCGACGTACCAACCATAGGAGTGCATCCAGCCGTCGCCCAGGTCCTGGTCCAGGTCGCCCTGGGAGTTCCACGTCCGCGTGAAGACGATGGGCAGCCCCGGCGTGGTGACCCGGAAGTCGGTCTCCTGGTACGCCGCGTTGCCCGTCGTGACGTTGACCGGCACCTTCAACCTCGGATGGTACTTGGTCGGGGTCCGGCCGAGGTTCTTGGCCGTGACCAGGTCGCACGACGACAGCTCAAGGTCGTAGAGGTACTCGTTGGTCGTCTGCGTCGCCGTGGACGCGCCGCGGAGGTAGCCCCCCTCGCAGTCGTAGCACTGTTGCCACTCGCACATTGCAGCGCCACAGGTCCCGCCGTCGCAGGCGACGGTGAAGTCCATGTGGTCGCCGCTGCAGGTCCCGGCCTGAGACCAGCAGGCATCGGCCGGTCGCACGGGCGCGAGCAGGACGGCAAAGGTGAGGGTGATCAGGGCGAACGGGGCCACGCGGTGAATGGACATGTCCATCCCCTCCTTGGCGAGGTCAGTGCTTCTGGGGGAATGCGTCCCCCCCCCAAGTCCTTCATCCAGGCAGCACGCGGCCGCCGGGTCTATCTACTCGTTCATCATCTCCGCGGCCCACGCGGGAAGCTCGGTGTCCTCCCCTGGGTACACCTTCTCGGCGTACTCCTGCGTGGTGGTTTCCATCGCGACGCTGAACGCGGCCACCTGCGCCGCGAACTCCTCCTCGGTCACCGCGAGGTCCTGGTACAGATCCTCTCGGTCGAGCTGCGCGGCGGCCTCCATCTGGGCGTAGTCCGCCGGGAGGACGTCCGCGGCGTCCGGCATCTCCGGAACCGCCTCCTGTTCGACGGGGTCCGCGATGGCCTCGGACGGTTCCTGGATGACCACGGCCGCGATGATGGCGAGCGCCAGGGCGGCAACGCCGACGATCCACATGCGCTTCATGACCCCTCCCGGGGGAACGATGGAGAGCGTCCTGCTCGGAGTTCGTGCGTCCCTGCGAGGAGGACCGTATCTGGATCGGTTATCGGCAGGCAAGTTCGAAAATCGATGTTTACAAGAATTTGTCCGTTTGTATGAAAAAACATACAAAACGGCATCCGGATGGCGGGGTGGCGTCGATGTCGATTTGTATGTTTTTTCATACAAACAGAACAGGCTAGGACGATGAAGGCTCCTTCCCGTACAATGGACCGCACGGGAAGACCGCGTGGGAGGGAGTCCGCGGAACCGTGACCACACGCCTACCGAAGGACCTGCAGGAGAGCTTCGACGCCGTCTACGACCGTCTCTTCGGCAAGGGGCTGGACCCCGAGCTGCAGGAACAGCTCATCCGCGCCGCCAGGAAGCTCCGCGCGAAGGTCGAGCGGCTCGTCCAGGGCGCATACGACTACCGCGCCGAGCGAGATGCGCTGCGGCTGATCGCGGAGAGCATCGCTGACGACGTTACCGGCGTGCGCGAACCCGACGAGTTCGTGCACCAGGCGATGAAGGCACTCAAGGCGCCGAAGGGAATCAACCCGGTCGAGCGCGCGTGCGTACTGCTGTTCGAACCGAGCAGCGGCAAGCCGACGGTGCTCCATTCCTTCGGCATCGAGGGCGAGACGCAGGCGGAGCTGATGGAGCAGATCAGCTCCGGCGTCATCGCCAGGGTCCGCGACACCGGTGAGGAAGAACACAGCGACGAGGCGTGGGAGGATCCCGACTACGACGACATGAAGAGTGTCCGGGAGATGAAGATGCTCTCGCTGCTGTGCTGCCCTGTACCTGGCGAGGATGGGAGCGGGACACGCGGCGCCATCTACATCGAGAACCGCTCCAGGACGGGTGCGTTCACGGACTCCTTCCGGGAGGCCATTCGCCTGCTCGCCGGGGTCATGGCCCAGAAGCTCGCCCTGCTTGGCAGCGTCACCGAGTTCGACCTCGACCGGGGCGTGTCGGTGAGGCAGGGCGGCCGGTTCGCCGAGTACGTCGGCCAGGGCCAGAGCACTGCCCGGCTGCTCCGGGAGGTCTCCGGCCACCTGGACCATGACCTTCATGGATCGCCGCTGCTGATCCTGGGCGAGGCGGGCGTCGGGAAGGCCACGCTCGCGCGTTGCATCCACCAGTACGGCTCCCGGTCGAAGAGGCCGTACCGGGAGGTCGACGCAGCGACCTTGAAGCCGCAGTCGGCCTGCCGGGTGCTGTTCGGTGCCGTCCCGAAAGGGGCCCGCGCGAAAATGCGGGGCGGGCTGTTCCACGAGGCGGACGGCGGCGTCCTCGTGCTCAAGAACATCTCCAGGCTGCCGAAGGCCGCGCAGCCCGCGCTGTACGAGACGCTGTCCACCGGCAAGGTCCGACGGATCGGCGGGGCGAAGGCGGAACCGTTCGACGCCTGGATCGTCGTGACCTGCTCCGAGGACATCACAGCGGCGATGAAGAAGGGGACGTTCGACCGGTCGCTGTACGAGGAGCTGCACCGCAAGGTCATGCGGATCGCACCGCTGCGCGAACGGCCGGACGACATCCCACCGCTGGCGCGGCACTTCGCGGCGCTGGCGGTTGCGGAGGCCGCGGAAGGCGGGAAGGCGCCGTACGTCTCGCCGGACCTGCTCTCCGAGCTGATGCACCGGCCGTGGCCCGGCAACGTACCCGAGCTGCGCAACCTGATGTACCGCCTGGTGGATGATGCGGTCGTGCCGATGCTGACGCTCGACGACCTGCGAAGGATGGAACGAGGAGGCGGGGCGAAGGTGCGGGGTAGCCGGAGGGGTGGCCGGAGGGGCGGTGCTGGAGGTACGTCAAGGCCGAAAGCCTTGACCGCCGTGCCCAAGATGAACTGGAAGTCGGCTCAGGAGCAGTTCCAGCGGAACTATCTCGCCTGGGCCGTGGAGACCTGGGGGCCCTCACCAGTGGACGTGGCCGAGGCCCTGGGCATCCAGCGGACGTACCTCTACTCCCTGTGCGCCAAGAACGGCGTACCGCTGGGCCGGGCGGCGGAGGAGACGGCCAAGAAGAAGGCTGGAAAGGCGCAGGGGCGGCGGCGGTCGAGGAAGAAGACGTAGCCGTCGGGAGCGACCGCTGCCCACCGTGCCGTTACTTCCGCCGCTTCATGTGGACGCAGGTCCCCTCGCGGCAGGCCGCGTAGTGCTCGAAGCACAGCGGGGACGACGGGTCCTCGGAGCAACCGGCCGCGCCAAAGGCAGACTACCACCCCATCGCGTCGGCCAGCGCCTCCCGCACCGCGGCCACGGCCTCCTCGATCCCGACCGTCGTCCCCGGCGCCTCCCGCGCCACCATCCACGCCCACTGCTCCTGGGCGTGCGCCCCGGCGGCGAACTCGTCGGTCAACGTCCACGGCACCTCCTTCGGGAAGGGCGTGCCGCGGCGCTCGCAGACCGTCCAGATCGCCTCGTGCGCATCTTCCAGCGGCTCGATCTGGGTGCAGAGCCAGGCGTCGAGCAACGAGCGCTTCGGCACCCGAAGGGCATCCCGCCGGACGACACGTTCCAGGGCGTCGGCGAACACGGCGACCGGCTCGTCGTACTTGCACCCCGCCCCGCTGCCCAGGCCGAACGGGGCCGGCAGCCGATCCATGCCGGTGAACGCGCCCCGTGCCCCCAGCTCCACGTCGATCCGCAACACGGTCTCCGCGGTGTCCGCGCGGACCATGAGCACGAACTGGCTCGCGTCCGCCGCGCCGCGGTCGATGTCCCGGCGCGTGATGGTGCTGCTGTCGAACTCCAGGCCGTCCGGCTGGTAGTCGTTGTCGTCCGCGAGCTTGCGGAACTTCTTGGCGACGGCGTCCATGCTGGCGGCGTCGAGGCGTAGCTCGATGGGCCCCAGCCGCCGGTGCTCCGCGCCGAGGTGCAGGGCGAGGGCACGGCCGCCGATGAGCACGGGTCGAAGGGGGGTGAAGTTCAGGGTCATGCGGGCGAGCAGCGCGTTCCGCGCGCAGGTATGGAGCACCTGCTCGAAGGGGAGGCCGTTCTCGATGGCCGCAGCGCGGATGTCGTCGCGGATGGTCGGCCAGGGTCGATGTACTGGGGGACCGGCGGTTGGCATCGGATGAAGTCTTGACGAGGCAGGCGGTGGGGTCAACCGGCTGTTCCTACAGTGTGGCGTCACCGGGTTCCTCGCGATGGACATCCGCCCCGGCAGCCTCGGCGGGCCCGGCTACTGCAGCCGCTCCTGCGAGCTCGCGCTGCCGTCGGAACACGAGCACTGTCAGCACCAGACCGGCGGCGAGGCAGACCACCCCGAGGGCGTCGAACCACCATGGCTGGAAGCTCGGCGTGTCGTAGGGCTCGACGGAGTAGCCCACGATCTCGATGCCCAGAACCCCGGAAGCCAGGATGGACCCGTTGTGCAGCGCGTGGCCGAGGATGCCCGGCCACAACGACCCCGAACGCACGCACCACCATGCGAACAGCACCCCGACCGCGATCGGCCCGACGAACTGCCAGGGGTTGGCGTGCAGCGAAGCGAACAGGATCGCCGAGATGATGATCGAGGTCGCGACGGAGTACCGCCGCAGCAGCGTCTGCAGTACGAGGCCCCGCATCAACAGCTCCTCCGTGAGCGGGGCCACCAGGACGAGCAACCAGACCGCAGCGAGGGCGTCCTCCTCGTTCCCGACGAGGCCCTTGTACACGTCCTCTACGAACTCCGGCATCGGCAGGAACGTACGAACGATGTTGTCGGCCTCTGACGACAGGATGGACATCCCCACGAGGGTCAAGAGCACCGGGACGACCAGCCAGCCGGACATCGGCCGGAAGGGGAACAGCTCCCGCCAGGGCCGCCGGGTCAACAGCGCGCCGACGACGCAGGTGATCGAGATGGCGACGAGGTTGACCAGGCCGAGGAGCAGCGGCGACATCTCCACCTCGGTGGTGTCGAGGTGGAACTGCTCGTGGAGCGTGTCCTGGACCACGAACGCAAGTAGGCTGCAGACGCCCATCAGTAGAAGGGCGAGGAGGAACATGCCGATCGAGAACACCAGGGCCGGGAAGCGGCGGCGGGGGCGCGGCGGGGGCGATAGTGTAGCTGGAACGGGGGGATGGACGGCGTCGTCACCGGCATCGCCGTCGGCGTGGTCATGCAGGGGCACGTCGGGCTGCGCTGCGCGGTCGCCGTCGCGATGGGGCTGGTCCGTCATGGCGTCCCCCCGGGTGCCACGACGATGCTACCAAGATGTAGGGCGGTGACGGTAGGCGGAAGCTCCGGGCACGGAACTTCCCTCAACTGCAATGCCGCTCTGTCCTACCCTGGAACCGGAGGGGCGCGATGCAGATCTTCGGCCAGAGCCTGACCAACCTCGCGGACCTCTACCTTCATGCTGGGTACTGCTCGTCACCACCGGCACCCAACCAGTTCGCCCAGGTCTACCCCTCGTTGTGGGATACCAGCGACACCGGGTACGCCGTGTCGTTGGACGAGGCGTTCCGGCTGGCAGACGTGGCGGACACCGCTGCGACTGGAGGTATCAACGCGCTCGCGGTCGCCGGGCCGCTGGGTGTCGCCGCCGCGGGGGCGGCCGCGCTGCTTGGTGCCGCGTGGTTTGGCCTCCGCGCTGGCAAGGTCCCACGAGGCCGGCCCGTCCGCGCTCTCGTCGCTGCCGGGATTCTGGCCCTGGGATCGTGGGGGGCGTGGTCCGCGTGCCTCGTGGCGGACGACGACGACACGGCCAGCGACGACGACGCGACCACGTTGACGCCCCCGTGGGAGGACGTCGCGGTCCGCCAGTACGCCGATCCCTGGCTCGCGATGAATGCCACGGTCCACGCACTCGTTTCGGATGGAGCGATGGCGTACTTCGTCGACGCGAATCGCCAAGACAGGGACTTTGACCTGGTCGAGATACAGGACTTTGTCGAGATGCCCTTTGCAGAGCCAGACGAGGGTCAGGAGTACGCGATGATGACCTACGGGCTGGACGCCTGGGGTCACGAGATGAAGCTGCAGCAAGACGACCAGGACTCGATGCTGCTCAGCGCCGGGCCGGATGGTGCGTGGGATACCGTAGACGACCGGACGTTCCCTCTCGCGGTCTTCGTCCGCTGCAACCCCGAGCACTGGGCCTACTACCTCGTTCGTCACGATGACACGCTTTGGCTCATGACCCGCCGCGAACCGGACCGTGATCCCACCGACGGTGTCGAGGAGTGCCCCGGCGCGTTCCCGGACGGCGACCTGTACGACGGCGTGCCACTGACGGTGCCGGTGCTGGAGGAGATGGTCGAGGAGTTCGGGGAGGACTACCAGGACGTCGACTGGGCCTCCCGCATCACCGACATCAATGCCTTCTATGACACCTTCGTCACCCCGGAGTCCCCGGAGCCGATCGTGATGCAGGTCTGGGGCACGACCACCGGGCCCGACGAGGACTCCGGCTCGGGCTGACCCCGCCGTTCCTTGCTCAGCTTCTGGCCAACCCGGCGCAGCATCCCCATCCGTGCCAGGGCGGGGTCTACGACCCGCCGGAGCGCGCCGTAGGTCGAGAACATGGACCGCCCTGCGGCCTGGCCGTTCCCTATCCGCTCGTACTGGAGCTGGTCCAGCCGGTTGCGGAATCGCTCGTACGACCGGATGGGCGGCAGCCGCCTCGGCATCGGCGTTCCGCGGCGCAGGAAGGTCCGATGTAGTGCCAGCACGAGGCGAGGCCGATCCAGCGGGAAGAACAGGGCCTGGCCGTCGAGGAGCGGCAGGATGCGGGCGACCGGGGCGACGTGGCGGGGCCGGACGTACTTCCCGTCGGCGCCGGTGCCGCTACCACGATCGCGGCGGTACTCGCGTACGAGGCGTTCGGCGGCCTCGGCCACCAGGACCTCGGGGGTGACCACCTGCACCTGCGCCGGCGGGGCGATGTAGCCGGGCGCCCACAGCGGTGCCGCCATGACCTGGGCCTCGTGCCTGGGGACCAGCTCGACGGCGAGGTCGAGGGACAGCGGGCCCGTGGGCCTGCTGGAGGCGGGGAAGGGCCGGACTTGGAGGTGAAGCCTGTTGCCCCTGGCCTTGCCCCGGCGGAGGGGCGAGATGGCCACGTCCTGTGGGCGGAGCCGCAGGGCCGCGGCGATGTGGCGGAGGGTCTCCGCCTCGTTGTCGCCAGCGACGCGGAGGTCGAGTAGGGGGAGGGGCCCATCCCAGAGGTCCTTGCACCCGAGGAGGGCGACGGCGTGGTCGCCGGCGACGGCCAGGTGGTCGCCGAGGGCGGCCCGGAGCACGGTCAGGACGTTGTACTGGGCGAGGGCAGGGGCCGGCGGCGGGCCGGAGTAGGCGTGGTGGAGCACGGTCAGCGTGAGGTGGGCCAGGGCGGCCAGGCCGCCGGCGGGGGCCGCGGTCGTGGCGGTGGTCGAGGTGGTGGGCGCGGAGGTGGTCATCGTTCCCGACCTTCCTGCTGCTCCTGCGCCTTGTCCCTCGGCAGCCACTTCTGGACCTTGAGCGACTGCCAGCCGTAGGGCCGCAGGATCACCTTGGCGGTCCTGTCGCGCAGGGAGTTGGCGAGGTGCTGGTAGTCCTGCACCTCGGGCCCGAGGCCCGTGGCGGCTCGCAGCTCCCGCGCCTTGAAGCGGCTGTCGGGGAAGACGGACTGTTCCCAGCAGCAGCCCTGGAACGGTCCCTCGATGACCTCGACGCTGGTCTTGAAGCGGAGACGAGCGTAGGCGCGGCAGGGGCCCCGGAAGACGATCGTGCTCGGTTCGTTGCGGAACAGGCGGATGCACTGCTCGTTCCAGTCCGCCTCGTCGATGTGGTCCTGTGGGTTCATCTTCGTGTCCTATCTCCTGCCCCGCGGGGCAAGTTCGAGATGGCCTGTCCAGCGAGGAGGAAGTGGCGGCCGCTGCCCTCGGCCGCCACGGCCCCGTGGCTGTCGCTAGAACCAAAACAACTCGATGGTCTTGGCCTCCACGTCCACGTTCGCGGTCTCCGGCGGGAAGTCGTCGTCGTAGAGGCCGCGGGGGTCCACCTCGTTGTGGTTGATGGGTGTGCAGTGGTAGACGGAGCATCGGATGTCCCAGCCGTCGCTGCCCATCCGCCGCAGACGCTCTCGCATGAGCAGCCAGCAGACGTTCGGACCCTCGACGCACTTGCCGTCGCCGCAGCCACGGCGGAGATCCGGCACGAAGAGGCGATCACGCTGGAGTACCGTGTAGTAGGCGTGCTGGAGGCGCTCGGCGTACATCGTGCGGTCCTCGTCCGCGGACCGGTCCCTGTTCAGGTTGTCGGTCGGATCCATTGCTCGTTCCGATCTCCCCCGCAGGGGTATGAAGCCGGACCATGAGCGGCCCGGCGGTGTTGGTGATGAAGGTGCTGTCGAGGCGGCGGCCGCGGCCGTGGACGACCTGGTCGTAGCGACGAGGCGGCCGTGGACGGCCTGGTCGTAGCGGCCACGGCGATGACGTGTCGCGCGCCACGAACATACTCCCGCCTGAACGCCAGTCGCGCCACGAACTA
>CAZOYV010000325.1:0-9031 GCA_964584075.1 uncultured Rickettsiales bacterium
CGGTGGGATGAGGGCGGAGGTGCCGGTCTCAGGACCGGCCCTCCGCTACTCTACCCGGATGGCCGCCGCTCGACACCACCGAGTGTGTCCGCCACCCGACCGCGGCACCGCCGGGCGCTGCAGGAACACGTCGCCCGGGGCCACTTCGCTCCCCAGCGGTTGGCCGCGATCCTGCAACCGTGACCGGCCATGATGCGGCGCTGGCTCCCGGTCCTGCTGCTCGCCGCCGCCGTCGGCGGCACCGGCTGTGGCTACGCCTACTCCGCGCCGGTGCGCGCCGACCACTTCCGGGCGCCCGCGGGGATCCGCCCCGACGAGGGCTCCGTCAGCGGCGGCGTGAGCTACTACCCCAGCATCGGCGCGACGCTCGCCGGCCACCTGAGCGGGTCGGTCCCGGTGGGCAAGGACTGGCGCGTGGAGTTCGGCGGCCACTGGGGCTACGAGTGGCTGATCGGACACGCCGGGCTGCGCAAGACGTGGCGGGGTCCGTTCGACGAGAACCGAGCCCAGCCGGTGGGCGACCTGGGGTTCGGCGGGGGCCTCGGCGCCGGGGGCGGGTACGACGACGGCGGCTACTACGATGGCGAGGAGTACCACGAGGGGTCGACGACCTGGCCAGGCGCCGGGGGGCGCTGGAGCGAGCGGGTGGCCGGGGGGTTCACCGTCGACGGCGGGGTCGGAGCCCGGATCGACGACGCGGTCACGCCGTTCCTCAGGGCCCGTCTGCAGTACTCGGCCAACGCCCGGCTGCCGGCCACGGTCTGGTTCGAGGCCGGCGGAGGCGTGTCGCTGTATCCCGGGCGGGGACCCGTCGGCGTCGACCTCTCGGCCCGCTACGCGGGGTACACCAACGCGGTGGACGGCTGGAACATGTTCGTGATCGGTCTCGGTGTCACCGTCGCGCTCCCCCCGCCGCGGTCCGACCCCGATCCGCCTTGAATCTCTGGCCCGCATGGCGCAGACTCCCTGGCCCCCGGCCGCCGCCGGGAGGACACGGAGAACCACGATGACCACGCCGCTTCACCCCGATCGCCTCGCCGCCCTGCAGGGCCGCTCGCTGCTGCTGACCCGCGACTGGAGCCGCGACGAGCTGGACTCGCTGCTCGCCGTCGCGCGCCGTTTCATGGAACTCGACCGCGCGGGGCAGAAGACCACGTGGCTGACCGGGGAGCTCGCGTACGCGATCTTCTTCGACAACTCCACGCGCACCAAGTCGGCGTGGGCCGGGGCCGCCACCCGGCTGGGGATGAACCCGGTGATCGTCGACGGCGGCTCGACCCAGGTGGCCCACGGCGAGACCGCCGCCGAGACCGGCTGCATGCTGGGGATGAACGCCCACGCGCTGGGCGTGCGCCACGACAAGATCCTCGGCGAGGGCAACCCGTTCATGCGCGAGATGCTGGGCGGCATCGAGGAGTACCTCGCCGACACCGGGCAGGCCCGCACCGTGCCGATGGTCAACCTGCAGTGCGACATCGACCACCCGACCCAGTCGCTGGCCGACCTGGCGTGGCTGCTCGAGGCCTTCCCCGATGGCCTCGAGGGCAAGAAGATCGCGATGAGCTGGGCCTACTCGCCCAGCTACGCCAAGCCGCTGAGCGTGCCCCAGGGGATCATCGACCTGCTGCCGCGCTTCGGCGCCCACGTCACGCTGGCCCACCCCGAGGGCTACGCGCTGATGGACTCGGAGCTGGCCGCGGCGCTGCGCGGCGCCGCGGAGGGCGGCGGCCGCTTCGAGGTGGTCGACGACATGGACGCCGCGTTCGACGGCGCCGTGGCGGTGTACCCCAAGAGCTGGGGGCCGATGGCGCTGATGCAGGAGCGCGTGGAGGCCAACCGCGCCGGCGACGACGCGGCGATGCGGGACATCGAGCAGCGGGCGCTCCAGCTCAACGCGCGCCACACCGACTGGATCTGCGACGAGCGGCGGATGGCCCGCACGGCGGGCGGCGACGCGCTGTACCTGCACTGCCTGCCCGCCGACATCGGCGCCGAGGTCACCCCCGGCGTGATGGCGCACCACCGGCTGAACGTCTCCCGCGAGGCGCAGTACAAGGTCTACGTGATCATGGCGATGCTGGCGGTGGCCAAGGTCCCGGACCTGGCGGCCCGGCTGGCCGGCTGACGCTCCCCGCTATCCCCGTCGGCTGACCAGGATCGTCGCGCACGGCGCGTCGCGGGCGATGCGCAGCGCGATGGGCCCGAACGCCTTGCGGCGCCGTCCCAGGCGCTGGACCCCGAGGATCACCAGGTCGCAGCCGGACGCGGCCTCGACGATCGCCCCGCCGGGGTCGTCGCTGCGCACCACCACCGCGGTGCCGAACCCCGGAGCCTCCTCCTCGGCGAGCCGCAGCAGGTCGTCCTGGGCGTCCTCGTGCTCCACCGCGCTGGCGCCGGGGCGCAGCACGCGCAGGAACTGGACCTCGCGCTGGCCCACGCGGCCCACCGAGCCGAGCAGCCGCGCGCGCAGCACGTCCTGGCCGCCCCGCCCGCCCAGCGGGACCAGGATCCGGCGGACGTCCTCGAGGTCCCAGTCCTCGGGCGCGTGGAGGATCGTCACGTCGGTGTCGACGTCGCTGATCAGCCGCTCCAGAGCGGGGCTCTGCAGCTGCTCGGCGAGGTTGGACAGCCCCAGCATCAGGCTCTCGCACTGGTGGGCCCGCGCCACGCGCGCGATCTCGCGCCACGGCCGGTCCGAGACCGTCAGCATCACCTCGGGCGCGATCCGGCCGCGGAACGACTCCATCAGCGCCTCGTGGACCACCTCCTGGGCCGACAGCAGCTGTCCCGGGGGCGCGCCGTCCCAGTCGTCGCCCGGCGGGGACACGACGCTCAGCAGCAGCACCCGGCCGACGCCCGGCGGGGTCAGCGCGGTGGCGACCTCGGTCAGGTTCTTGGCGTTGCGCGGGTTGGCGATCGGCACCAGCGTCAGCGGGCTGCGGCCGCGCAGCCGGACCAGCCGCGGATCGTGGGCCTCGTGGTAGGCGTCCACCGCCCGGGCCCGCCCGGCGAACACCGCCATGTACAGCATCACGCCGGCCCCGAGCCAGACCAGCGCGATGACCCCCGCCGAGGGCACCACCACCGCCTGGAACACGGCCAGCGCGGCGCAGGCCAGCCCGCCGAGCACCGGCACCAGCGGGAACAGCGGGGCGCGGAACGGCGGGGGTGTCCGCGCCCGCCGCCGGGCGAGCAGCGCCGTCCAGTGCGCCAGCGCGAACGAGATCAGGAAGATCAGCGACGCGGCGGCGCCGGCGGCGGCCACGTCGGGCAGCATCACCATGATCACGAACAGCGTCAGCGCCGTGGCGTAGATCGCGAACCCGGGCGTGCCGCGCTCCGGGTGGATCCGGCCCAGCGCGGCGGGCAGCGTGCGGTCCTGGGCCATCGTCAGCGCCACGCGCGAGGCCGCGAACAGGTTGGCCTTCAGCGCTGTCAACGTCGACAGGATCGCCGCGACGACCACGAGCCAGAACCCCGGCCAGCCCATGAACCGCTCCACGGCGGTGGCGAACAGCGTCTCGGGCTCGCCGGCCGCCGCGTCGGCCACCGAGGCGCCCGGCGCGACGCCCACCGTGGAGACCACGAACAGCAGCGGCAGGTAGATCACCAGCGCCGCGCCCAGCGACAACAGCATCGCCCGCGGGATCGTCTTCTGCGGGTTCTCGACCTCGCCGCCCACCGCCGCGATCAGGTCGAAGCCCTGCAGCGCGATGAAGGTGAAGCCCATCGCGGTGAACAGGCCGCCCGCGCCGGAGGTGAAGAACGGCACCAGCGAGTCGGCCACCGTGTCGGGCTGCCGCCGAAGCAGCGCCACGAGCCCGAAGGCGATCACCACGACGAAGACGACCACCTTCATCACGGTGTCCCAGTTGCTGCCGCCCCCGGCCTTGCGGATCAGGCCCCAGACGTAGACCGCCGTGGCGGACGTCGCCAGCAGCAGGAACACCGCGCGGTCGTGGAGCCACGCCGGCGGATCGACGCCGGTGAGCCCGACCAGCGACTCGATCAGCAGCACCGCGTAGGTCGCGAACCCCAGCGCGTACAGGACCGCCGCGACGATCGAGGCGAACCACAGCACCCAGCCCACCGCGAACGCGGCGCGCACCGACAGCACCTTCTTGGCGAACGTGTAGGCGCCCCCCGACTCGGGGAACGCCGAGCTGAGCTCGGCGAAGCTCAGCGCGGTGAGCACGGCGACGGCGCCGTTGAGCGCGAACGCGACCAGCGCCGCCGGGCCGGTCTCGGCCAGGGCGACGCCGCCGAGCACCAGGATCCCGCCGCCGACGATGGCGCCGACGCCGACGCCGGTGGCGCCGAACAGCCCGATGCTGCGGGTCAGGGCCGGGCGGCCCCCGTGGTCGTCCGTCTGTGGCACGCCGCTCCAGAGCCGATACTGTGGTGCGGCGGCCGCGCCACGTCAATCGGCCCCGGGGCGGCGGGGCCGGCTACCAGGGTCGGGCGTGCCCGCGCGGCGGCGTGCCCGCCCCGCTCGCCGGGCGCGGCTCGGGGCACGCGTCGGCCAGCTCGACCACGCGACACGGGCGCACCGCCTCGCGCTCGGCCCTCGTCTGCATTGGGCCTGCCCAACGAAGATGCAATGAGTGAACTGCGCTACTGCTTGGCGCCGATGCGGAACGGCAGGTAGCCGGTGTCGGGGTCGTTGCCGAACGCCTCGACGCGGCCGCGGATCTCCCAGTTGTGCTGCACGCGCGCGCCGACGTAGGACGGCTGCACCGCGGGCGGGACGGTGAACGTGCCCTCGAACTCCACCGTCTCGTTGGCCGGGATCTTGAACGGCCCCGAGATCGGGAACTCCTGCGAGAAGGTCTGGTTGCTCGCCGTGACCGAGCGATCGAGGCCCACGGCGTCGCCGCGGTTGAGATCGACGCGCTCCGTGCCGCGCAGGTCGACGAACATCCCCTTGGACTCGACCTCGGCGCCGGTGGACGTGGCGGTGATCTTGACCGCGACCTGCTCCCCGGGGAAGGCCACCGGGGGATTGAACTGCATCGTGACCTTGGCGGCGCCGCCCGTGACCGAGTTGACCGCACCCTTGAGCTTGTCGAACAGACCCATAGCGACCTCCTGGTTTCCGTCCGCGCGGAATGGTAGCCCAGGAACCCCGCCGGTTTCTCGCTATTCCGGTGAATTCGCGCGTACGATCTGTTTTTCGGGAAGGGAGGGCTCGCGTGTCCAACCTCACGGGAGGTACCGGGATGTCCCGAAGGATCGGCCCGCTCGCCGCGGCCGCGGTGGCCTGGACCACGCTGCTGGCGTCGACCGCCTGCGGCCAGAGCTACACGGAGATGGTCGAGATGCGTGACGGCGTGCACCTCGCCACCGACGTGTTCCTGCCCCCCGGCGAGGGCCCGTGGCCGACGATGCTGTACCGCACGCCCTACGGCCGCGAGGAGTTCCACGGCGAGGCCGGGTGGCTCAACGACGTGGGGATCGCGATGGTGACCCAGGACATGCGTGGCCGGTTCGACTCCGAGGGGGTCGACATGGTGTTCACCACCGACGGGGACGGGGCCCTCAAGGACGGCTGGGACACCTGCGCGTGGGTCGTGGACCAGGACTGGAGCAACGGCCTGATCGGCACCTCCGGGGGGTCGGCGCGGGGCATCGTGCAGTACATGCAGAGCTCGGCCGATCCGCCGGGGCTGGTGGTGATCAACCCCCAGGTGGCGACCCCCAACCTGTACCAGGACGCGATGATGTACGGGGGGGTGCGGCGCTACGCGCTGAGCCACAACTGGCTCGACGGCCAGGGTAGCCTGCACTTCGAGCAGGAGCTGGCGGACCACCCGTTCGAGGACGCGTTCTGGGACTCGGTCCAGACCTCGGACCAGGTCGGCAACGTGCACGTCGCCGGGCTGCACGTCGGCGGCTGGTTCGACATCTTCCAGCAGGGCACGCTGGACGGCTTCATGGGCTACCAGCACGACGGGGGCGACGGCGCCGCCGGACACCAGCTGCTGGTGATCGGGCCGTGGAGCCACATCCAGTGGGGCGAGCAGACCCAGGGCGAGCTGACCTTCCCGCCCCAGTCCACCGAGCCGCCGCGCCCCGACGCGTTCGAGGTGCTGTTCAACCACCACCTGGAGATCGGCCACCCGGACATCACCGAGACCCCCGACGACCTGCCGGTCGTGCAGTACTACGTGATGGGCGACGTGGACGACGCCGGCGCCCCGGGCAACGAGTGGCGCAGCGCCGACGACTGGCCCCCGGACGCCGCGCCGATCCGCCTGCACCTGCAGCCCGGCGGCGGGCTCGCCGAGGGCTGCCCCCCCGACGACGGCGGGACCACCAGCTACGGGTTCGATCCCGCGGACCCCAGCCCCACGGTCTGCGGCGGCAACATGACGATCGACGCCGGCTCGTGCGACCAGCGCGAGGTCGAGGCCCGCGACGACGTGGTGGTGTTCGACACCGGCGTGCTCGCCGCGCCGATGGAGGTCACCGGCCGCGTGACGGCTCACCTGTTCGTCGAGCTCGACCAGCCCGACGCCGACCTGATGGTGCGGATGACCGACGTGTACCCCGACGGCCGCTCGATGCTGATCGCCGACGGGGCGGTCCGGCTGGCGACCCGCGGCTCGACCACCACGCTGACCCCGCTGCAGCCCGGCGAGGTCGTCGAGGGGGTGGTGGACCTGTGGAGCACCTCGCTGATCGTCAACACCGGCCACCGCCTGCGGATCTCGGTGACGTCGGGCAACTGGCCGCGGTTCTCGGTCAACCAGGGCAACGGGCTGCCGTACCCCGCCTCGGTGGAAGGCGAGGGGCCGCCGGTGATGGTGACGATCCACCACGACGGAGCGCACGCCTCGTACCTCGAGGTCCCCGATCCGACGCGGCCGGGGGGCGACGTCACGACCTGCGACGGCTCGGCCCCGGGCGACGACGACAGCGGAGATGACGACGCGGGGGACGACGACGTCACCGACGACCCCGGGGACGACGCCGCGATCGAGGGCGGCGACTGCCAGTGCCGCGCCGACGCCGGCGCTCCCACGCGCCCCGGCGCCGTGCTGGCGGTGCTGATCGGGATGGCGTGGCGTGCGCGCCGCCGCCGGCGTTGAGTGCAGCAACCCCTCTGCGGCGGGCCGGGGTCGTCGTATATTGAATCCATGGGGGTGACGCTCCCGACCCGATCCATCGCGCTGGGTGGCCGGCTCGCCGCGCTGGTGCCGCTGTTGCTGCTGCCACCCGCGGGCTGCGTGCAGTACACCGACGCGATGTGGACCGAGCCGCCGGTGGCGGTGGCCGCCGTCGAGGTCGTCGCCGAGGGCGGGCAGACCGCGCTGGAGGAGTGGGCGACCGCCACGGTCGGCGACGCCGTGCAGCTCGACGGGACCCAGTCCTCCGACCCGTACCACGGCGGGGCCAACCACGGCCTGCGCTACGAGTGGCGGATCCTCGAGACGCCGGTGAGCAGCCTCGCCGCGATCACCTGCCCTGGCGCGGCCGCCGGCACCGACTGCGCGCGGCCGACCTACGTGCCCGACGAGCCCGGCGCCTACCGGCTCCAGCTGGAGGTCACCAGCGAGACCGGGCTGCGCAGCGAGCCCTCGGAGGTCACGCTGCTGGTCCAGCTCTATGTCGACCTGCGGGTCCGGCTGTGGTGGGACACGCCCAACGCCGACCTGGACCTGCACCTGCTGGCCCCCGGCGGCGCGTACTGGTCGTCGTCGGACTGCTACTTCGGCAACCCGGCCCCCGACTGGGGCGTGCCGGAGTACGAGCTGGACGATCCGTTCCTGTTCTGGGACGACGACGACGGCGGGCTGCCCGGCTCGCCGGCGCACGAGGAGATCGGGCTGTGGTCGCCGTCGTTCGGGGCCTACACGGTGGTGGTGACCTACCTCTCGGACCACCACACCGAGCAGGACGCCTCGCCGTGGCTCGAGCTCGAGCTGACCGGGCAGCCGCTGGGCGAGCTGCAGGCGGTCCCCGCGCCGCTGTCCGAGGGCGACGCGTGGATCGCGCTGACGCTTCAGTGGCCGGATCTGGAGTGGACCGTGGTGGACCAGCTGTCGACCCACGAGGCGCTGGGCGGGCCGCCGATCAACGACTGACCTGGTAGTACTTGTGCAGGAACAGGGGGTTCTGCTCGCCCCACAGGATCTCCGCGGCGCGGTCCGCCTCGCGGATGCACAGCTGCTCGTGGAAGCACACCAGCCCCGACACCGAGGCGATGTCCCCGGTGGTGGCGTGGTTGATGCACCCGCACCAGTTCATGCAGCGGTCGCGCAGGGCGCACTCGGCGCAGTCGGGGTCGTGGTTGCCGCGCGCGGCGATCAGCGCCAGGCGACGCAGCTCGTCGAAGCCGGTGGCCACGTCGCCGATGCACAGCTCGGCCGCCGGCGTCCCGGGCGCGTCGTCGCCGACGAGGCGCTCGCAGGGGTAGATCCGGCCCGACGGCGCCACCGCGATCTCCCCCTCGCCGAAGCTGCAGCGGTCGGTGCACGAGAACCCGTCCTTGAGCCGGGTGATGATCTTGCCGTCGAGGAAGTTGACGTACAGGTCCTGCCCGGCGCGGAAGCGCTCCACGAACAGGTCGGCGATCTGCGCGTACTGCTGCTCCCAGGTGGCCAGCGCCTGCTCGGGCCACTCGGTGTAGAAGTTGGGGTTGAGCGAGATGCAGCGGACCCCCTGATCGGCGAGGAACCGGGTGCCCGCGGCGGCGCGGTGCACGTTGGCCGGGGCGACGACGAAGATCGCCTCGCCGTTGGGGAAGTGGGGCAGGGCGCGGCGCAGGCCGGCCAGGGTCGCGTCGAACGACGAGCCCCCCCCGCGCCGCGGGCGGGTGGCGTCGTGGGCCTCGCGGTCGCCGTCGATGCTGACCCCGAGGGCCACGCGGTGCTGCGCCAGCCAGGCCACGCGGGCGTCGTCGAGCAGCGTGCCGTTGGTCGTCACCGTCAGCTGCAGCGCCACGTCGCGCGCGGCGGCGAGGGCCTCGGCGCGCTCCGGTGCGCCAGGCGAAGTCTGGCCCAACTTGCTGTCTGAAAGGAGGCAGCCA
>CAZOYV010000326.1:0-9005 GCA_964584075.1 uncultured Rickettsiales bacterium
AGTTCGTGGCGCGACTGGCGTTCAGGCGGGAGTATGTTCGTGGCGCGCGACACGCGTAGGTCTTGGACAACTCCTCGTGGAGCTCCAGCACGGTCGAATCGATCGCCAGGAGGTCGCGGAAGCCCGCGAGGTACCCCTGCGCCGAAGGGATCGCCTCGCCCAACGAGGCCATGGCGTCCATCGCCAGGGTCTGCAGGAGTCCAGCAAGCTTGTGGGTGAGACGGTCGTAGAACGCCGAGCGAGCGAGGTCTTGCCCCGAGGCCCTCTGATAGGCACTGCGGAGCGATTCGAGGGTCCGCTCGCTTCCAGCCTGGAACCCCAGCGCCAGCGACCACACCAGTGCGAAGAGGTCCACCTTGCGCTGCCGAGCGACGACGCGGCGCTCGCGGGCGAGCTTTTCGACCACCGGGCGGGGCAAGAGGGTGGCCAGACGAGCGGCGAGCGTACTACCCTGGGAGTGGGCCATGATCTTCGACCTCCAGCGGGTGCCTTGACACCACCCAGGAGATCAGGATCTTGGCCTTTTTTCAAGCACTTAGGCCGCAACAAGCGGGCTTATCCGAACACGGATGCGCGAATCCGCGTAAGAGAGGCACCGTGCGAGCGCCAGTGGCACGGGGTTCGCCAGTTCAGTCGCTGGCGAGATCGGGGTTGGGGTGTAACCGACGGTACTTGATGAAGGTCCAGTTCGACCGCAGGAAAGCTTCGTCTGGCGCTCGCACTTTCGTTGCCATCACCGTCAGATCGGGCAACGGTAGATTGGATGGATAGTTGAACTCGGGATACTGCCGCGAGCGCCGCACCTTTCGTACATAGGCGATGTGAACATCGAATCCGTACTTCTCCAACAGCCAGATCAGGCGCTGCGCTGTGAAGCCACTCTGGTGGATCTCGCCGCGAGCCGTCTGGCTTCCGAACAAGTGCCTCCAAAACACCTCTGATCGCTCTGGATGCCGCCCTGGATGCAGAATGGCCCGTGCGCATCCCTCGAAGTCCGGCACTTCGACCCAGAGGAGCGACCCTTTCATCATGATCTGGTTCCACCCGCGTAGGGTTCGATCCAGATCGAGGAGCCCTACATGCTCCAACATGTGGTGACACCGGATCTCCGAGACTGAACCTCGGCCGAACTCCCGGTCCAGCGTCTCTGCCCTGGCGAACCGATCCGCGTCGACCTTGAACTCCGACGGACGCTCCCCTTCGGCGTACGCGTCGACGTTGACGTAGCCGTCGAGATGGGTCGAACCGCACCCGACATGGAGCCGCAGTCCCGCTGGGATTCGGGGGAGGAAGGCGGAAGGGAGCATCCGCCGCCCAACCTTCGCTAGCACCACTCGAGGCAGCTTGGGCCGTATCCACCGAGTGCCCCGCAGGGGGATCGTGTACGTAGACCATACCGTGCTGCTGCCGGTCGGCTCGATGCTGCCGCGTGAGTCGTGTGTCATGCCAGGGAGGATACCAGTACGCGGGAGTCATCGAGCATCTCCCAGCCCGGTGGAAACAGGTCACGGACATCGTGTTCGGCACAGGCGGGGCCAAACCACACCGGGGGCACCAGCACCCGTCTCGCTGGATTCGCCCCGAGCCAGGCCGACCACCAACTGAAGGTGCTGTTGGAGATGACGTGGTGATCGCAGAGCGACATCAGGAACAGGTCTTCGATAACGCCAATACCGGGACTGAAGAACACGCCGGGCCCACAGAGGTTACGCTCACACCATCCCCTGTCGTCCGAACACACGACAAACGCCGCGTCCGCTCCAAACTGCTTCATCGCGGCGCGGAAATACTCCGCAGTCAGCAGGGCATGGGTTCCCTGCTGTCTCGCCAGGACATAGTCGCCCCTGCGGACGTGGACAGACACGACCACGGACGCGCGCCGTCGGACCTCGCCAAGGAACCGCTGACAGGTCGCCACTACGGAACGACTTCGAGGCTTGATCTCGTCACGGATCTTCGTCTCGATGGAATGAAAGTATCGCTCTGATTGCCAGTAACCCTCCAGCAGGACGCTCGAAGGGAGAGCGTGGAAGTCTGGATCGTAGTGGAAATGGCGCTCCCGATAGGGCCGGGGGAAACCAGGTCCGAACGTAAGGCGGGCCAGCCGTCCGACCTTGGGCCGGCGTGTCAGGACTCGAAGGATGGCCCCTGTCCTGCGGTCCAGTACCTGTCCACTGCAGCAGAGATGCGCGAGCAAGAACGCACGCGGTTCTGACAGACCCCGATGGCTCGGTTTCTCGTAGAAGCCGGTCTCGAACCAAAGGGAAACTCGATGGCGAGCCGCCAGCGCACGCCCTGCAGCGTACTGGAAGAGTTGATTACCCAGTCCCCCCTGGAGCTTCGTGATGATCACGACCCATTCCTTGGAAGACGATTACGCAACCACCGGTACGGCACAGCGATCGTATCCGCAATGTACTCCGGCAGCAGGCTACGACCGGCAATGGACATCCTGTGGGACCAGGTCATCTGGCTCCGCCTGGCGAGCGGTGAGGATTCCCAGACGAAATAGGTTCGCGCTCGGTGAGGTGAGACCCTGCGACAAGCGCCGGCCCATAGATCGCCGAGGACTGTGATGAACTCTGGTTCCGGGAAGGAACGTCGAGAGTGGTTTGCCTTCGCGAGACGACGAAGCCATCGATCGACACTTCTCAGTGTCCCGATGTCTTGCTCGACCTCACCGGAGATGATGGCCTCGTGCAGCGCGGAGTCGCGGGTCGTGACATCGACTCCGAGCTCCACGAACAGGTCTCGACGAATCCCCGCGGAGGTGGCTTTCTGTTGCGCTCGAAAACGATGGGAAACCTGGTCCGCGTGCTTCCGCAGACGCGTAAGGACGAGCGGCAAGTTTGCGAAAACGAGATCGTTGCGATGGGTCGCCCAGAGGGCCAGGTCTTCCGCATGGAGCCGAGCCGGATCGTACCGCAATCCGAGACGCTCGATCGTGGCACGACGCATCATCACCGATGGGTGGGCCAGGGGGCAGCTCCGGATCAGATCGCAGCGAATGTTCGCATCCGTCGTGGGATACTGCACGATATCAGCTGTCAGGTCATTGAATCTGGCGACCCATGTGCCACAGACGTCGACTTGAGGGTCACGCCACATGGCATTGACCTGTTTCTCGATCCTGCGCGGATGACACTCGTCATCGGCGTCCATTCGGGCCACGAAGTCCCCACGAACTCGTGAGAGACCAAGGTTCAACGTCGCGATTAGTCCGAGGTTGTTCTCGTTCTTCAGGGCCCTGATCCGACGGTCCTTCACAGCCCAGCGTTGGATGATCGATGCGGTATCGTCGGTCGAGCCATCATCGATGATGACGATTTCGAGGTCTCGTATCGTCTGGCACGCGATGGTTCGTAACGCACCATCTAGATAGCGTCCACCGTTGAACACGGGTAACAAGACGCTCACCAGCGGATTGGGCATGACGTCCTCGGCGCACTAGCCCGGCCGGCCTGCTTCACGGTCAGCGCGCTTCCCTGACGGCGAGTCCGTCCCGCAACGCCGAATCACGAGTCGACACAGCGGCCGCCGGTTCCACGGCCCTCCCTCGATCTGGAACTCCTTCCGGTCACAGTCCAGCGTCATGGTCTCGGGGCGGTAGGTCTGCAGCTTGATCGCGTCCGCGCCGGCCTCGGCCGCCGCGTGGACGATCTCCCGGGCCCGCTCGAGGCTCCCAAGGTGGTTCGCCGACATCTCCGCGACGATCCAGACACGGTCGTCCCACGGCGTCGATGCCATACTCATCCTCCCGTTCCGTTACGCTAGCCGCACTGGCCCGTTGCCGGTGGAGAAGTTCGGTGGGCGGACTGGATGCCTTCCTCCCGTTCGTTCACACCATGGCCACTGTCTGGATTGTACGGCATCCGGTCTGGCGCACGCCCTCCTGGTGCGGGATGCCGACTGTTACCATACACTAGCACTCGGCGGATTCGAGTCGCGCGGACTCGGACGTGGAAGGACAGCGTGCCTGGGAACCGAGAGGGGGTAAGCAGAAACGTGAAGCTCCCGGTCTTCGCGGACCGCCCCATGGTCAGCGTCGTGATCCCCGCCCATAACCAGGGGGCCTACCTCCCCGCGGCCCTCCGCTCGGTCTTCGACCAGAGCCATGTGCCGGTCGAGATCATCGTCGTCGACGACGGCTCGGAGGACAATACGAACGCCGTTCTCGCCGAGGCCGGCGATTCCATCGTGGCCGCCCGGCAATCGAACCAGGGACTCTCGGCTGCACGCAACAGGGGGATCGAGCTCGCGCGCGGCGCATACGTGCAGTTTCTCGATGCCGACGACCTGTTGGAGCCCACCAAGATCGCCCGCCAGGTGCAGCGACTCGATGCCGATCCGGCCCTGGATATCGCAGTCTGCGACTGCGTCCGCTTTCGCGACACGGAGCGGGGACGAGACGAGGTCATGGTACAGAGCGCGCGCGTCGCATCGGACCTGCTCGCTCGCCTGGTCGACCTCTATGGCGTGTTTCCGTTCCCGATCCACTGCGCACTGTTCCGGCGCGACGTTTTTCGCCGCGTTGGGAGCTTCGAGCGCGATCTGAAGGGGAATGAGGACCGTGACTTGTGGATCCGCGTGGTGCTCGCCGGACTGCGCATCGACCACCAGCCGTTTCCGGGAGCGCTGTATCGCCAGCACGGGGAGAGCATGACGTCCGACGATGCGTTCATGACGGCCTCCCGACGGGTCTTCCAGGAGCGTATGTTGGCGCGCTTGCCCGGCCGCGTGCTCGGCTCTCTTGCGGTGCAGCGTTCGCTGGCTCGGAACGACCTCTCGTTGCTGCAAGGACTGATCGAGCAGGACGCGGCCACGTGGGAGCTGCGGCCGGTAGCTCGTCGTTTGCGGCGCTACTCGGTCGACGCGCTCCCGGTCCACGGCAGTCGAGCCCGCAGTACCCTGTACCGCATGCTCGGGCCCACTGGGTATGCGAAGATATCGCTTTGGAAGCGGTGGCTGCACCGACGCCTGTACCGATGACTGCCCACCGCAGAAGTCGACACGAGCGTAGTTGTATACTCGCCTCTCCGTTGGGGCCAACACACGTGTCCCCCTCCGCTGGGCCGGGTCGGAGCGGGACCATCGATGACGAGACATCACATTGCGGGGAAGGGCCATGAGGCTCTGCATCTTCGTCCTGGATCGCGGATCGTACTCGGAGACCTTCATCCGGGCCCACCTCGAGTTCCTCCCCTGCGAACGACATCCGTTCCAGTGGGGCCTGATGAGACCCCGCCTGCTGTCTGCGGCGAGGCAGGCGTTCTCGACCACGAAGACTGGTCTGCTGGGCCGGATGGCTGGCCCTGCCCGCTCCGGACTCCGCACCGTCCGGCTCACCCGCTTCCGTAGATTCTTGCGGAGCCGACGGATCGACGCCGTACTGGCCGAGTACGGCACTCTCGGTGCCGAGATTGCCGAAGCATGCGCGCACACACGGATACCCCTCGTAGTCCACTTCCACGGACATGATGCCTATTGCTTGGACCTCCTCGAGGAGTACGGCGAACGATACCGTCGGATGTTCACCACGGCCCGCAAGATCGTGGCCGTCTCCCGGGACATGGAGCGCCAGCTCGTGTCCCTCGGCGCTCCGCCGGAGAAGGTCGTCTACAACCCCTATGGGGTCGATCCCGCGGTATTTCGAGGCGCAAACCCTGGCGCCGCACCCCCGCACTTCATCGGTGTCGGCCGCTTCATCGACAAGAAGGCGCCGCACCTGACGATCCTGGCGTTCGCCGAGGTGGCTAGGAAGGTCCCCGAGGCGCGGCTCGAGCTGATCGGGGATGGGCCGTTACAGGAGGCTTGCCGCTTGCAGGCACGCTCGCTGGGAATCGAAGGTGCGGTCACGTTTCCAGGCGTCCTGCCGCACGCCGAGGTCCAGCAACGGATGCAGGCTGCGCGGGCCCTCGTACAGCACTCGCTCCGCCCGTCCCACGGCGACTCCGAGGGGACACCGCTCTCGATCCTCGAGGCCGGAGCGTCGGGACTCCCCGTGGTGTCCACCTACCATGCGGGCATCCCGGACGTGGTCCTCGACGGCGAGACCGGGCTGCTCGTCGAGGAGGGGGACGTGGAGGGGATGGCCCGGCGGATGGTCCAGCTGGCGAAGGACCCGGCGCTCGCGGCACGGCTCGGTGCCGCGGCGCGCGAGCGGGTCCGCTCGAACTTCGTCCAGGAAGACCAGCTCGCACGCCTGGTCGAGATCATCCGGCGAGCGCGTCACGAGCGAGACCAAGGGCTCTGATGAGTCGCTCGATCACCGTCGTCCTCCCGACCTACAACCGCGCCGGTCGCGCCGAGCGCGCCGTCCGCAGCGCGCTGGCGCAGACCCACGACGATCTCGATCTCGTCGTCGTCGACGACGGCTCCACCGACGACACCGTGGCGCGCCTCGAGGCGATCGCGGACCCGCGCCTGCGCGTGCTGCGCCACGCGGCCAACCGCGGAGCGCAGGCGGCCCGCAACACCGGGGTCGCGGCGGCGACGGGCGAGTTCGTCGCGTGGCTCGACTCCGACGACGTCTGGCACCCGGACAAGTTGCGACGCCAGCTCGCGCTGTTCGAGGCCGGCGGCCCCGAGCTCGGGACCGTCTACTGCTGGTATGCCTTCGTCGACGACCGCGGCGAGGTCCTGGACGTCGGCCGTCCCGAGGCGCGCGGCTGGGTCTTCGACCAGCTGCTCCACACCAGCTGGACCGGGACCAGCTCGACCGTCGTGACGCGGCGATCGCTGCTCCGCGAGGCGGGTCCCTTCGACGAGACGCTGCCCTCGGCCCAGGACTGGGACATGTGCCTGCGGCTGGCGAGGCTGGGTCGCTTCGATCTGGTCCCCGAGGTGCTGGTGGAGTGCGACGCGGGTGGGTCGCGGATCTCGACCGACCTGCAGAACCTGATCGGGGGGTTCCGCGCGATCGGGCGGAAGTACCAGGTCGACATCGAGCGACTCGGCGGCGAGGTCGCTGCGACCCACGCCTACCGCCTCGGGGTCCACCTGTGTCTCGCCGGGGAGATGGCCGAGGGGCGTCACTACCTGCTCCGCTCGGTCCGCCCGCTCCGCTCTGGGCCCAAGAACCTGGGGACCCTGATGCTGACCGCGCTGGGCGCGCACGGGTTCCGCGTGGCGACCGCCCTCAACCGGCGTTTCCACCGCTGGCGCCACTGCCCAGGGGAGACGCGATGAGGCGGCTGACCGCGGCGCTGCGCGGCCTCGTCCCGTCCGCCGCGCGACAACCGCTGCGCCGCGCCTATATGCGCCTGCGCCACCGCGGCCACGCACGCCACTGTCCTTGCTGCGGCAGCTCGCTGCGGCGTTTCGTGCCATTCGGTCACGTCCCGCGCCCCGAGGCCCAGTGTCCTGTCTGCCACGCCCTCGAGCGGCATCGCGCGGTGCTCCTGTTCCTGCAGCGCCGCACGGACCTGTTCCGCCGACCGCACAAGCTGCTCCACATCGCCCCGGAGCCCGCGCTGGCCCCAATCTTCGCGCGCGCCCCCGGTCTCGAGTACATCTCAGGCGACCTCGCCGATCCCCTCGCGATGGTGCACGTCGACATCACCGCTCTGCCCTTCGCGACCGCATCTTTCGACGTCGTGTACTGCAGCCACGTGCTGGAGCACGTCGAGGACGATCGCGCCGCGCTGGCGGAGCTGCACCGGGTGCTCCGCCCCGGGGGCTGGGGCGTCCTCCAGGTCCCGATCTGTGCGGCCAAGACGTGGTCGGACCGCGCGATCGTGACGCCGGAGCAGCGGCTTGCGGCCTACGGCCACCCGGAGCACGTCCGCTGCTACGGACCGGACTACCTGGACCGGCTCACCGGGGCGGGCTTCGCGGTGGAGGTGGTGCCCTTCGTGGAGTCACTCGCCGAGGAGGAGATCCGGCGAATGGGCCTGTGCCGCGGAGACGACATTCATCTGTGCCGCAAGGAGCCAGCTCAGTCCTCGCCGTCCCGCGAGTCCTCCGCGTAGGCGAACAGCGGCTCCACCTGGACCACCACGGCGCCGGCGCCGACCTCCGCCCGGATCGACTCGGCGAGTTCCTCGCAGAGCGCCTCGACGTCGCGCCCGTCCCGGACCGGCACCACGTCGAGCAGGACGTTGAAGTGCCCCGCCTCCCCGACGATCCGCAGGTCGTGGAACGACTGCAAGCGACGATCCGCGGCGACGATGCGCTCCACGGCTGCCGCGACCTCGTCGTATCGCGGATGATCGCGGTCGATCGGGTCCACGTGGACCACGACGTGGCCCTTGCTGCCGCCGCTGACGCGGTCCTGGACCTTCTCGGCGATGGTGTGCAGGCGCCGGGGCGAGTGCTTGTCGGACGTCTCCACGTGGAGCGAGACGATCCGCAGGTCCCCGTAGCGGTGGATCACGATGTCGTGGACGCCGAGGACGCCGTCGACCTCGCGGGCGGTGCGGGCGACCTCGCAGATCTCCTCCTCGGTGGGGGCCGCGCCGATCAGCGGGTCGAGGGACTCGCGGGCGAGCTGCACCGCGGTCCACAGGATCACGCCGCTGACGGCGATCCCCATCGCGCCGTCGAGCCAGCCCACGCCGAGCTTGGCGCCGGTGATGCCCACCGCGACCAGCAGGGTGGCGAGCACGTCGCTGCGGTGGTGCCAGGCGTCGGCGGCGATGGCGGCGGAGCCGCAGCGGCGGGCCAGGGCCAGGGCGAAGCGCGAGTTCCACTCCTTGATCGCGGCGAGGGCGACGACCACGGCGACGACCCACCAGCCGGCCTCGAGGGGCTCGGGGTGGAGGAGGTGCTCGATGGACGACTGGAGGAACTCGATCCCAGCGACGCCGAGCAAGACGGCGATGATCACGGCGGCGACGCTCTCGACGCGGCCGTGGCCGAACGGGTGCTCGCGGTCGGCCGGGCGGCGGGCGATGCGGCTGCTGACGATCAGGACCGCCGAGGTGATCGAGTCGGCCAGGGTGTGCACCGCGTCGGCGATCAGCGCGACGCTGCCGACCGCCAGCCCGAGCGAGAGCTTCACCGCG
>CAZOYV010000327.1:0-8923 GCA_964584075.1 uncultured Rickettsiales bacterium
ACGAAGGCGGTCGCCCGCAGGATCTGGTCGAACAGGTTGCCGCCGATCTCCTCGGCGTCCTCGGCCACTCCGCGCATGGATCGCGCGCGGATGACGGCCTGGGGCAGGACGCGCTGAGGGTCGAGAGCGAACAGCAGCGCGCCTCCCACGGTGAGGTTCTCTCCCAGGGCAAGGTGCAGCTTGATCACGCGATTGATGGAACAGCGGATTTGGACAGCAGCGCTGACCGATTCTGCGGGCATTCTGGGCCGCTGCGCCCAATTGACGGGTAATGATGGATGGCGCACCAGCGGACGCGCATCACGAGGGAGCAGGACCGGGGACGGCTGTGTTGACGGGCAGTTGACTGGAGTGCTGCTCGAGGCGGCCTGAGCTCGGAGAGACGCCGGAACAGCGACAGCTTCCACGGCCGCGGGGCCGAGGCGGTCCTGGATCCGTTGCAGGTAGAGGCGGCGCGGCAGCACCGGGATTCCCAGCGGCTCGTGAATCCCTGGCGGTTCTGGACCTCAGCTCGGTGTACCTGGTGTTGTCGAACAGCAGCCCCGTGGCCCAGTTCTGGTGGGGGCCGTCGTCGGCATGGTCGTCCTCGGCGAGGCAGTCGAGCCAGACGACCGGGCCAGCGACCCTCGAGCCGGAGACGAAGCTGTGGCGCCCCTCCCTGGAATACAGGCGCTGGAACAGCACGCCCGAACTCGTCGGTCCTGCGGGGCCTCCCGACCATCTTGGCATCTCGAGCCGCTCCGCTGGCTTCTCGAGGTCGTCGTCGACATGATTCCGGATGTCCTGTCGATCCTGATAGGTTGTACTTCGTACGGGAGGAACCTGCCGATGCGCCGTTTCCGCTTCGTCCTACTGGCAGCGACGCTGACCGCCGTGTTCGGGCTCTGCATCCCCGCGCCGGAAGCCGCCGCCGTGACCCGCACCGAGGTCATCGATCGGGCCCAGGCCTGGGTCGACGCCGGCGTTCCCTACTCCTACTCCGCCTGGTACACCGATCCCACGACCGGGATCTGCTGCTACCGGACCGACTGCTCGGGCTATGTCTCCGCGGTGTGGGGATTGAGCCCCCCGGGACACACCACGTATTCCTTCGCGGGGGGTGCATGGGACGATGGCGTCTCCTACGTGATCAACTCCTGGGAGCTTCTCCCCGGCGATGCACTGAACTTCCCCGGGGACTACAACCAGGGCACGGGCCACATCATGCTGTACGTGTCGGGCGACTTCTGGTCCGGCTGGGTGGAGGTGTACGAGGAGTACATGACCGGCGCCAACGCCACGCTGCACTGGCGGGCCATCGATCCGCACATCTACCTGCCGATCCGGTACGTCGGCATCGAGGACTGCACCACCGAGGTCTGCGACGGGGTGGACAACGACTGCGACGGCCTGGTGGACGAGAACGCCACCACCGAGGTCTGCAACTTCGTAGATGACGACTGCGACGGCGAGGTGGACGAGGACTGGGTCTGCAACGAGGCGTTCGAGCCCGGCTTTGGGGCCTGGCGCCACGACCTCGGCTCCAGCTCGGACATCGACGGCGACGGTGTGGCCGACGTCTGTGCCCGTGGCTCGGCGGGGCTGCACTGCCACCTGTCCACCGGCGACGCGTTCCAGCCCACCACGGGCGGCGCCCTCGAGGCGCTGTCCGACGACGAGGGGTTCGACGAGTTCGACAACTACACGACCATCCGGATGGCGGATGTCGACGGGGACGGCAGGAGCGACGTCTGCGCCCGCCACGACACGGACGGATACCAGTGCTGGTTGTCCGACGGCCAGGGCTTCGGCCAGCTCGTCCAGGGCCCCGATCTGTCCGACGAGAACGGCTGGGCCGACTACTCGAACTACACCACCATCCGGATGGCCGATGTCAACGACGACGGCATGGCGGACGTCTGTGCCCGGGCGGATGACCGGTTCTACTGCTGGCTCTCCGACGGAGCGGCGATCCAGACCGTCGTGGAGGGCCCCGCGTGGTCCGACGCGGGGGGCTGGGCCGCGGCCGAGTACTACAGCACGATCCGCCTGGCCGACGTCGACGGGGACGGCCTGGTCGACGCCTGCGCCCGCTCCAGTGCCGGAGTCGGTTGCTGGCTCTTCGACGGCGCCGCGTTCTCGATCCCGGTGTCACTGGACGGTCTGGCCGACGCAGGCAACTGGAACTGGCCCGAGTACTACCTCACCATCGACATGCCCGACATCGACGGGGACGGCCGGGCGGACCTGTGCGCCCGAGCCTCCGCCGGTCTGCGCTGCTGGCCGTCCACGGGCGATGGCTTCGGCGACGCGATCGAGGGGCCGGAGCTCTGGGACGAGGGAGGCTGGGGCAGCTACCCGTACTACGCCAGCATCCGCTGGGGGGACGTCACCGGCGACGGTCTGGACGACGTCTGCGCCCGCACCGTCTGGGGGATCTTCTGCTGGCCGTCCACGGGCGATGGCTTCGGCGACGCGATCGCGGGCCCGGCGATCGCGGACGACGTGGGCTGGTTGGACTTCTCCAACTTCGCGACCATCTCGCTGGCCGACGTCGATGGCGACTTCCGGGACGACGTCTGCGCGCGCGCCGACGCCTCGTTGCTGTGCTGGCTGTCCGACGGCCAGGGATTCCCGGTGGAGGTCGAGGGCCCGGCCTGGAGTGACGACACGGGCTGGGCAGGAGTGGAGTACTGCACCACGATCCGTGTCCAGGGTGGATGCAAGCCATCCGAGGAGGTCTGCGACGGCGAGGACAACGACTGCGACGGGGAGATCGACGAGGGCTGCGATGCCGATGACGACGACTCTGGGGACGACGACACGGACGACGACGACGCGGGTGACGACGACGCGACGGATCCGGGCGCTGGCGATCTCGGAGGAACCGACGGTTGCGGCTGCCAGTCGGGGCCGGCCGGGCGTTCGAGCTGCACAGCGCTCCTGCTCACGCTGGGATTCCTGCTGCGGAGACGTCGCCGTGCTCCCGCTGCGTAGCTGGTCAGGGTGTCGGGCCAGGCCAGTGCGTTCCGGACGCCGCGTCCTGGTCGATCGAGCCTTCAGCTGGGATGGCTGACCGTTCGAGGCCGAGGATTGCACCTACAACGGTGGCCTGGAGGTGGTGTTCGCCGATCCATCTCCCGAGGTGGTCGCGGCCCCCGGCGACGACGTGGTCGACCGGCTGGAGTCGCTGTACTGACGGTCAGCGCGGGAACACCTGGTCGATGGTGAAGTCGACCCAGAACAGGCCGGCGGTGTTGTCGATCGCGCCCACCAGGGTGTCGCCGATCTCGACGGGCGGATCGTCCAGACCGCTCCACCAGCCGGCGTCCGCCTCGTAGCCGAACTGGAAGGCCACCGGCGCAGGGGCGAACGCGCCTCCCCAGGCCCCGAACTCGCTCACCATCGCGCCCAGACCCCCGAAGCCCTGGCTGTCGTCGACGAACAGCAGGCCGTCGCGCTCGCCAGGAGGCATCCAGGCGGTCATCCAGTGCTTGAGGAACAGCGTGTATCCGGGCGCGTGGGCGCGGACCGCGTCTCGCCATGCGGCCGCCTGCACGTCGGAGACCGGTGCCCGCCAGGTGACATCGGACCAGCGGTACCACTCCACGTCCACGCCGAAGCCGATCACGCTGGGGTGGTGCCCGTAGCGGTCGAGCACGAGGTCGATCAGCGTCGGCACGTCCGCGTCCCCGGGCTCCACCTGGAGCCACACCGAGACCCCGCGGTCGTCGAAGTGCTGCAGGTAGGCCTCGTTCTGGTCCTCGCCCGCGAACTCGATGTCCGGGTACGACCCTCCGGGCGAGGGGAAGTCCAGGCCGCATTCGCCGCCGTCCCGGGCGACCCCCACGATCCAGATGCCCGCGGGGCTCGCATCCTGCAGACCGTCGGCCGTCTGGGTGGCGGCGCCGGACCAGTCCCCCGGCTCCGGGAACGGCTGGATCCCGTAGCGCGAGGCGCGGAATCCCGCGCCCAGGGCCGGTGCCGTCGCGTCGTCATCGTCCGCGGAGTCGTCGTCTGCCGGAGGGCCGGTGTCGTCGTCGCCGGTCGCGTCGTCGCTCGCGTCGTCGTCGTGGACCGGGTGGCCCCCTGGCGTCGGGCATCCAGCGAACCACGCCAGCGCCATCAGCCATGCCGGCGCTGCGAGCCCCGTCCGGCCCGACCACCTCTTGGTGCCAGACCGCATCGAGCACCTCCCGTGAACGCGCGAACCAGCATACCGCCGGCTGTGCAGTGGCGTCCTGGGGTGGTGAGGTGTACCCGCGAGACAGTACGAAGTTGGAGTCACGCGTGCAGCGACCAGCCCGAGACGGTCCTCCGCTGGCACCGCGAGGGGTTCCGCCGCCACTGGCGGCGCATCTCGCGGGGACGACCGGGGCGACCTCAGACCACGGCCTTGCTCGTCCGCCTGATCGAACAGATGTCCCGTGAGAACCGGTGTGCCGGACACCAACCTGGGGCGAGGATCGGATCGCCCTGGAGCTGAAGCTCAAGCTGGGGATCGAGGTCGCCTCGAGCACCGTCAGGCGTCACTTGGTCCGGCCCCCCGGTCCCCATCCCTCGAACTGGAGCGTGTTCATCGCCTCCCATGCCTCCCAGGTCTTCGCCCTCGACTTCACGACCCAGTTCCTGTGGGACTACTCGCTGTGCCACGTGCTGGCGATCATGACGGTCGACACCCGCCGCATCGTCCACATCGCCGTGACTCGCCACCCGACGCTGGACTGGGTCCAGCAGCAGATCCGGGAGGCCACGCCCTTCGGTGAGATCCCGAGGTTCCTGATCCACGACAACGACGGGATCTTCGGCCAGCCGGGACGGTGCGTCATTCCTCGCCCACGGGCGTTCCTACCGGTGCACCCTCGACGCGTGGCCGGACGGGGTCCTGGGGATCCAGGGTCTCCCGATCCCCTATGGAGCCCCGAACGCCAATCCGCACATCGAGCGCTTCTGGAGGACCCTCCGCGAGGAGTGCATGCGACGCTTCATCTTCCTCTCCGAGGGGCACCTCCGCCGGACGGTCCGCTCCTGTGTGCGCTACTACAACGGCGCACGGGTGCACCAGGGCATCGGGGGCATCCCCGAGCCCGAGCCCGGCGCGCTCGCACCACCCGCAGGCGCCATCGAGGCGAGACGGGTCGAGTCCCGTCTCGTCCTCGGTGGCTTGATCCGCGACTATCGGCTGGCTGCGTAGCTAATCTCGAATTCGATTCCCGCTTGAGTGCAGGGGAACAGACGTGTGCGTGCGAGGGTAGGTCGCGGCCGATGAATGCTATTCATGCGCAAGAAGCAGTGTCTGAACGGGCCAACTCAGACCGGCAGAGGTTGCCGCTCAGTTCCAGGATGCGGCCGAGAAGCGGTGTTGAACCAGGCGATCAGGATTTTCACGGAGTGCGGCGGCATGTCGTCCACGACGGGACACGCGTGGAATCACCTCGTGATCACGAGCGTGCCGTCTCGACACCCACGAGACGCGCGCTCACCTCCCACAGCTGCTCCGCCAGATCGTCGTCCGTCGCCAGGCCGCCCGGCGTCACCTGCTTGCCCTTCTCGAAGTACGAGCCGCTGACGGTCGCGAGGTCCGGTGACGTGGCCAGCAGCACGGAGGTCCGGGCGCCGGCTTCGGGGCCGGGCAGGAACACCTTCATCAAGCGGAACATCAGGGCGTTGAGGCCCCGCAGGTCCCCGTCGCCGCCGAACCCGGTCGCGACCACGCCGGGATGGAGGCAGTTGGCGGTGACTCCTGTCCCCGCCAGTCGCCGGGCCAGCGCCCGCGTGAAGAGGACGTTGGCGAGCTTGCTGCGGTTGTAGACCTCTTGCCATCGGTACCGGGTCCGGCTCTGTAGATCGCCGAGGTCGAGTTCCTTGACCTGGGTGGCCAGCGCCGAGGACACCGTGATCACTCGGGACGGGGCGGAGTCCTCGAGCATGGGGAGCAGCTCGATGGTGAGCAGGAAGGGCGCGAGGTGGTTCACGGCGAACGTCAGCTCCAGACCGTCCTCGGTCTCGATCCGGCGGTCCGAGCCCACTCCGGCGTTGTTGATCAGGACATCCAGCCGATCCGTGCGGGAGCGGATGTCCTCGGCCAGCTTCCGCACCTCGGCCATGCTGGACAGGTCGGCGACAAGGCACTCGACGGCTTCGTCGCCCGACCTGGCTCGAACGTCCATCGCCGCCTGCTCCAGGGCGGACCGATTCCTCCCACACATCAGCACGGTGGCTCCCCGTTCCGCGAGGGCCTCGGTGGTGGCCAGCCCGATCCCGGAGTTGGCCCCCGTGATGGCGATGACCTTGCCCGCCATGGGGCGGTCGCGCCCGGTGCTCATGGGTCGTCCTCCCCGTCCAGCTCGGCGAGCACCTCGTCGAGCAGCTCCAGCTCCAGGGTGCGGACCTGGCCGATGTGGTGTAGCACCCTCCCCACGATCCCGGCGTGTGCGTGGGCGTCGCTGTCCTCTCCCGACCAGCCCTGAAGCAGGCTCGAGAGATGCCCCCGGCGTTGCTCGAGCAACGAGCGGGCCTCGGCGGGCGGCAGGAGCTCCACCAGCGACAGGCTCACCAGGTTCGGCAGATCGGGGGGAGCATCGCTCGCGAGCTGTTCTCGCAACAGCCGGTCCAGGGCGTCGCGGCCCTCGGACGTGAGCCGATAGACCCGGCGGCTGCGTTCGCCCTGAACCTCGTCCTCATGGTCCAGCCAGCCCCTCTGCTCCATCGCCTCGAGCAGGTTGTAGGCGGCGGGTCGCTTCAGCTCGACCAGCCCCGTGTCGGTCAGGTGGGCGTGGAGCTGGTACCCGTGCATGTCGGTGTTGGCCAGGAGCCCGAGCAGCAACAGGCGTCGGTGATCGGTCGTGGTCATGCGTCCCGTTTCTCCTCTGTTGAGCGTCGTCGCTAGGGGTAGATAGTCATTTATGACCTTCTTGGAGAACTATGGTCAGAAATGACTACTTGTCAACCCCCGTCCATCGAGGCATGGAAGCCGCCGACACGGCGTTCGCGGGTACGGGATGGCCAGAACGACGAGAGCCCCGGTCCGCCAGGGCTCGAGGATCGTCTCGGTACGTGGAGTACCGTCAGCCTTCAATGTTGGCTCCCTCTGGTGGACCGGACTCGAACTCTGCTGCGGTAGTCCCGGGCGGAGACGGGGTGGATGCTGGAGGTGATCGGGAAGGACCGGAGACGGGAGTAGGTCGCCGGTGACGGCCTGTTGTCCGTCACGGTGTTGCGCGCCACGTTCAGCCGGCCGCTTGCAGCAGGTCGAAGTCCTGCTTGGTCTGCCAGGCCGTCGAGAAGGCGCAGTATGCGCGCCGTGCAACCTCGGCCACCGTCATGTCGGGACGAGCTTCCAGGAGGCTCCAGACGTCAGCCCGCCAGCTCGGTCCCATGAGAACTCGGTTGCGATAACCGGCGTGATGGCGGACCAGCTCGGAAGGCGGCAGGACATCGGCGGCGCGAGCCCGCAGCGTCTCGGCCGGCACGACCAGCGGCGACCCGGCGAACCGGTAGTCTTCTCCTCGTCGCATCACGTGGAATGCGGTGCCGACATCGAGCAGTTCGATCCGCGGGCCATCGTAGGACGATGCGAGCCGCGCAAACCGGCGGTCCTTGTCGAGCCACCGCGCGATGGCCGCCCAGAACGTCCGGACACGGGTTGCCGGGTGGCCGGCCATCACACGCACCAGTCGATCGACGTTGACGTAGGCGTGGTGGACCTCGAGCCACTGAACGAGGACACCGAGCACGCGCAGGTCGTCCTCGAGCAGCCCCACCTCGGAGGCATGCAAGAGCGTGTCCTCGATGTTCGCATCCCGGACCGGTTGACTGGCGAAGTTCATGCCGATCCCCACCATCCGGCCGGTCAGGGCGTCGGGCACCGGGCGCGGGGGAGGGTGGATTGTCCTATGGAACGCCATGACCGAGCCTCCGCCGAAGAGCATCCAGCGTCTCCCGCACGTGAGCGGGCCAATCCGGGTTGGTGTCCTGGTAGGCAACCCACTCCTCCACCAAGGACAGTTCCTCCGCGGTAGGAGCGAGGGCGAGGCAGTCCTTCAGGTCGCTACCCCGGTCGCACAGAGCGAACAGCTTGGTCATGAGCAGATCGAGTCGCCCCAGGACCGATACCTGAAGAGCCTGACCCTCGAACGCAACCTGGAGGCGCTGCTCCCAGCCCTCCGGCAGGAGATCCGCCAGGGACTCGGGACCGTTGTTCAGCCAGTCGTCAGCGAGGAACGTACCCGCGGCGCGCTGCTGCCTCGCGAAGTCCGCTGCAGCGACGAGAATCGCCTCGGGTAGGGTAGGAACCAGTACGTCGACGTCGCGGGTCTGTCGGTTCGTGACTCCCATCAGCCCCAGCGCTGCACCACCGACGACGACGAGATCGAGGGTCAGTCCCCGCTCCAGCAGGTAGTGGTCGAAGGCAGCGATGGTCTCTTTCGGGAGCATGTTCGCCTCTCTTGTCCGTCCACGTTGGTATCATTCTAACCGATACCATGGGAAGAGGCAAGCCATGCGCGAGAAGAGGCGGTATCACACCTGGCCATGCTCTCGTTCCTGTACGTCTTGACGACCACTTTCGCTTCCGCAACCAGCTCTCGCGCGGATCTGCTTCGCGAGATCTTCGCTCTCCGCCAGCAGCTCGAGATCTACCATCGCCAGGTTCGACGACCCCGGTTACGCCGGGCGGACGGGCTGTTCTGGAGCTGGCCTCGCCGAAGGCTGTGCCGCCATTGGACCCGATGGCGTCCGGCGCTGGTCATCGTGAGGCCCGAGACGGTCCTGCGCTGGCACCGCGAGGGATTCCGCCGCCACTGGCGGCGCATCTCGCGGGGACGACCGGGGCGACCACAGACCACGGCTTCGATCGTCCGCTTGATTGAGCGGATGTCAGGTGAGAATCCAACCTGGGGCGAGGATCGGATCGCCCTGGAGCTGAAGCTCAAGCTGGGGATCG
>CAZOYV010000328.1:0-8921 GCA_964584075.1 uncultured Rickettsiales bacterium
ACGAACATCCCACCGAAGATCACGACCACCGCGATGCGCAGGCCCAGCCGCAGCCTCGACGGCTTGCCCGACATCGCCGTGCCGGCCCAGGACATGCCCAGCGCGGGCACCCCGAAGATCAGCACCGCGGCGATGTTCTCGCCCACCGCCCCGCTGGCCGCGCACAGGCCCAGCAGCAGCAGGCCGAGCAGCGCCCAGGGCCGCGTGCGCAGGGGCGGGATCCGGCCCAGCAGCCACGCCGCGCCGGTGAACAGCGCCGCGTACAGCAGCACCGTCGAGACCAGGATCGACAGCAGCCCCGACTGCCGCAGCTTGTACATCACCGGCAGGATCACGACCAGCAGCTCGCTGGCCGCGAGGTACAGGCCGAAGCGCAGTCCGACCCAGTGGGGCGCGCGGAACCGGGCGGGCTCAGCCATCCTGGCCGTCCGCGGCCGGGCCGGGCAGGCGCTCCGCGGGTGCGCCGCCGGCGGGCTTGCGGATCACCGCCATCACCGAGCCGCCCAGCCTGACGCGGGTCAGCACCAGCGCGGCGAAGACGTCGAACGGCACCGCCGTGAGCCACATCGTGATCCAGAACCAGACGCGGAACAGCTTGTGGAAGATCGACGTCCCGAGCAGCAGCGGGCGGAAGAACATCACCCACTCGCTGGTCATCTCCGGGAACAGCGGCACGGTGCGCAGGTAGACCGGCTCGGGCAGGCCGCCCTCGCGGATCGCGATCGGCAGCGAGCGCAGCGTGAAGTGGTGCAGGTGGTACGGCGCCTCCAGCGCGGTCCAGTACCTGCCGAACAGCCGCCGCACCAGCGAGCCGAAGTGGGGCTGCTCGAGGACCAGTACGCCGCCCGGCGCGACCTTGGCCCAGCACTGGCGCAGGAAGTCCGCGGGATCGGGGATGTGCTCCAGCACGTGCAGCGCGACCACCAGCTGGTAGCGCTCGTCGGGGAAGTCGGTGTCGGCCAGCTCGCCCTGGCGGAAGTCGATGGCGCGGCGGGGCTCCGGGCTCATGTCCTCGAGGCCCTTGTCGCTGGTGTCGCAGCCCGCGATCGCGCAGCCGTAGGCGCGGCGCACCTCCTCGAGGAAGATGCCCTGGCCGCAGCCCACGTCGAGGACCTCGGAGCGGATGTTCAGATCGACGTAGCGGGTGATCCGCTTGAGCCGAAGCTGGTGCAGGAACCGCGTCCCGGCGCCGGCCTGCAGCTCGCGGACCTTCTCCCAGCCGGGGCCGGTGTACCAGTGCTCGTAGAGCTCGCCCAGATCGTCGGGGACCGGCCACAGGAACGCGTGGCCGCAGGCGCGGCAGACGTACAGCGGCCAGCTGCCGGGCTGCAGCCAGTAGCGATCGGTGAGCATCCAGCGGTGGCGGGCCTCGCCGCCGCACACGGGGCAGCGGGCCGTCCGCGCCGGGGGCGCCGCCGGGGCGGGGGCGGGTTCAGCGGACATCCGCGTCGACCTCCTCGGCCGCCGTCGCGCCGCTCCTCCGCCGGCGCCACGGCGAGCCGGTGGTGTACATACCACAGCAGCGCGGGCAGATCGGCAGCAGGCCCTCGAGCAGCCGCCGGCGGAACGCCACCGCGCGCTCCCCGTTCCACAGCTGCTCGAACGGCTCCTCGGCCAGCGAGCCGAAGCGGTAGTCGGGGAAGTCGGGGCAGAACGTCAGCTCGCCGCTGGGCAGCAGCAGGCAGTAGACCCACGGCGAGGCGCAGTGGTTGCGGCCGAACGAGATCGTCGTGTTGTGGAAGAACACCGCCACCTGCTCGGGGGTCAGCCTGGGGTGCAGCACGACCTTGAACGGCCAGCGCCGGGCGCGGATCCGCGCGAAGACCTCGGCGAGTTCGTCGGTGTCGATCTCGGGCCGCGGGTCCACCAGGAAGCCGGTCCACGACGGCGCGCTGCAGCCGAACGAGCGCTGCATCGCCCGCTCGTAGGCCTCGCCGGTGGCGCGGTCGGTCCACCACCGCAGGGTGCAGACCAGGTGGCGGATCCCCAGGTCCTCGGCGGCCAGCCGCTGCAGCAGCTCGGGCAGCGTCCGGTAGGTGTCCTCGGAGACCACGGTCGAGATGTTGAACCCCGGGCGCGTCAGGCCCAGCGCGCGCTTGCGGCGCCGCACCTCGTGCATCCCGGCGATCACCCGCTCGAAGGCGCCGTCGACGCCGCGCACGCGGTCGTGGATCTCCGGCGGTGCGTCCAGCGACACGATCAGGTCCTTGACCCGGGTGCGGACCAGCAGCTCGGCGTGCTGCTGCAGCGTCAGGCCGTTGGTGATGATCCCCACCGGGGTGCGCCGCGCGCGGGCGTGCTCGAGCAGCTCGGGCAGGTGGCGGTAGACCAGCGGCTCGCCGCCCCACAGGGTCATGTCGGCCCCGATCCGGCGCGCGTCGTCGACGAACCGCTTGGCCAGCTCCAGATCGATCGACTGCGAGCCCTCCCACTGCTTGTGGTACCCGGTCTCGCCCCACTGGCCGCACATCTTGCACCGCATGTTGCAGCGGTTGGTGACCTTGATCTGGACCAGCAGCGGCGGGCGCGCGTGGCCGTCCCAGTCCTCGAGCTCGCCGCGGATCACCGCCATCCGCCAGCCGACGCGGATCAGCGCGCGCGCGGCCTGCCAGGCCCGCACGAGCAGCTCCCAGGCCCAGCGCAGCAGCCGCATCAGCGCCCCTCCTCGGGCGGCTGGTCGTGGTCGTACTCCGCCGGCGCCGGGATCGCGTCGTGGAACCGCTGGATCGCCCGCTTGGTGCCCAGCACGAGCAGCGAGTCGCCGGCCTCGAAGCGGTAGCCCGCGTGGGGGAACGCCCCGGGCCGGCGGTCGACGTTCTCGGCGGCGTCCAGCGGCTTGCGGACCAGGATGATCTCGACGCCGTAGCGCGCGCGGACGTTGACCTCGCGCAGGGTCTTGCCCACGAAGCCGTAGGGCACGCCGACCTCGACGAGCTGGTAGCCGGCCAGCACCGCCAGCCCGCGGTCGCGCCCCGCGGCGGTGGCGATGCTGTGGAACCCGCCGGTCAGGTCGAGGCGGAAGATCTCCTTGTTGTAGGCCTCGATCACGTGGCGCTGGCGCAGCGAGCCGAGCAGCACGCGGGGGTTCTGGCGGGAGACGACCGCGAGCTCGGCCACGTCGTGCTGGCCGAACAGGTGCATCACCAGGTCGAGGTTGTCGTCGGGGGTCACGGCCGGCACGTCGCTGCGGCAGATGTCGGCGGCGACGATCAGGTCGGGGAGATCCGGCTCGACCAGCAGCTCGCGCAGGTTCTGCAGCGAGAACGAGCCCTGCAGCTCGTCGTGGCGGTCGACCACGAAGAACTGGTCGTGGCCCGAGTGGACCATCCGGTCGATCACCACGTGGACCGGGTCCGAGGCGCGCAGCGTCTCCGGCTCGGGGTCGTAGATCTCGCCCACCGTCAGCGTCTTGAGGATGTTGATGTCCTGGCCCTTGCGGATGTCGATCCCGCGGCGGGCCAGCTTCATCGTGTACATCGACTGGGGCTGCAGCCACCCGGCCAGCACCACGCTGATGATGCACGCCACCATCAGCGGCGGGATGATGCGGTAGTCGCCGGTCAGCTCGAAGATGATCAGGATCGCGCTGATCGGCCCGTGGGTCGTCCCGGCGACCACGGCGCCCATCCCCACCAGCGCGTAGGCCGCCGGCGAGCCGATCCCCGGCATCGCCAGGTTCGCGACGTGGCCCACCACGCCGCCGATCATCGCCCCGACGAACAGCGACGGCGCGAAGATCCCGCCGGACCCGCAGGAGCCCAGCGTCGCCGAGGTGGCGATCAGCTTGGCCGGGATCAGCAGCAGCAGCGCCAGCAGCGGCAGCTGGTTCCACAGCGCCTGGTACACGCCCTCGTAGCCGACGCCGTAGATCTGCGGGGCGAACATCGCGATCGCGCCGACGACCAGGCCGCCCACCGCGGGGCGCGCCCAGATCGGGATCGGGGTGCGGTCGAACAGGTCCTGGGTGCGGTACACCATCCAGATGAACGCCACGCTGGACAGCCCGGCGATCACGCCCAGCGCGGTGTAGGGCAGGAACTCGGTGGCGCGCACCAGCTCGTAGGCCGGGATCTCGAACGCGGGGGTGTCCCCCAGGTAGTGGCGCGACAGCACCGTGGCGGTCACCGACGCGATCACGATCGGGCTGAAGCTGGCCACCGCGAACTCGCCGAGGATCACCTCGACGGCGAACAGCGCGCCGGCGATCGGGGCGTTGAACGTCGCGGCGATCCCGGCCGCCGCGCCGCAGGCCACGAAGGTCCGCATCCGCCGCGGGTTGACCGCCAGCAGCTGGCCGACCGCGGAGCCGAACGCCGAGCCGATCTGCACGATCGGGCCCTCGCGGCCGGCCGAGCCACCGGAGCCGATCGTCAGCGCCGCGGCCACCGCCTTGGCGACGATCACCCGGGCGCGCACGAAGCCCCCGCGGAAGGCCACCGCCTCCATCACCTCGGGGACCCCGCTGCCGCGGGTCTCGGGCGCCACCCAGCGGATGATCGGCCCGACCAGCAGGCCGCCCACCGCCGGGATCAGCAGCCGCTGCCACCAGGGCAGCGCGCGGGCGGCCTCGAGCGAGTAGTCCCAGGTCTGGAAGAACCCGCCCTGGGCCAGCTGGATCAGGGCGCGGAACCCGATCGCGCCGGCGCCGCCGAGCAGCCCGATCAGGATCGCCACGACGATCATGAACGCGTGGTCGGCGCGGCGGGCCTGGCCCAGCAGCGGCCCGATCCGGGCCACGGCCCAGCGCTGCAGGCGCAGGTAGCGCAGCAGCAGGCGACGCTGGAGCCGGTCTCGGCGGCTGACCATCGTGGCGAGTACCTCGGGTCGGGGACGGGGTGCAGTCTGGAACCCGGATCGGAGGTCGTCAAGCGTCCGCGCCCGCGGCGCGTGCGTCCGGTATACTCCTCCGTCGCGGCGGGGGATGCCGAAGGATCGATGACGGAACTGAACCTGACGTTCGGCAAGTACGTGCTGCTCGAGGTGCTCGGCGAGGGCGCGATGGCGCGCGTCTACCGCGCCGTGCGGTCCGGCCCGATGGGGTTCCGCAAGCCCGTCGCGATCAAGCAGATCCTGCCCCACGTCGCCGAGGACGAGAAGGTCATCCAGGCGCTGATCAACGAGGCGCGCGTGGGCGGCTACCTGCAGCACCGCAACCTGGTCGAGGTCTACGAGTTCGACCAGGCCGGGGACACCTACTACATCGCGATGGAGTTCGTCGCCGGCTACACCCTCGAGGACGTGATGCGGCGGACGTACTCCCAGGGGCTGCTCCCGCCGCGGATCGCCCTGGAGATCGCCGCGTCGCTGTGTGACGGGATGGCCTACGCCCACTCGGCGGTGGACGAGACCGGCCGGCCGATGAACCTGGTGCACCGCGACCTGAAGCCGTCCAACGTGATGGTCAGCCACGCCGGCGTGGTCAAGATCATGGACTTCGGGATCGCCAAGGCGGCGACCAACCTGTTCCACACCACCGCGGCGGGGATCACCAAGGGCACGCCGGTGTACATGAGCCCCGAGCAGGTGCGGGGCAAGAAGCTGGACAAGCGCTCCGACCTGTTCGGGCTGGCCTCGCTGATCGCCGAGCTGATCACCGGTGAGGTGGTGTTCCGCGCCGAGCAGCTGTTCCAGGTGCTGCAGAAGGTCGTGCAGGCCGAGATCGGCGAGATGCTCGCCGCGGTGGACCAGCGGATCCCCGAGATGGTCCCGGTGCTGAAGCGCGCGATGGCTCAGAGCCCCGAGGGCCGCTACCCCGACGCCGCGGAGCTGGGCCGCGACATCCGCGCGATCCACGCCCGCCTGCCCGGGGACGAGGCCCTCGCCGGCTGGATCCGGCCGTGGATCGAGGGCGGGGCGCTGGGCGGCGAGGACACCGACGAGCACTCGCTCGGCGAGGTGGGCCTGACCCGCGAGCTCGAGATCGAGGAGATGGACGAGCGGGCCACGACCACCAGCGCGCTGGCGGTCCACGACGGCCTGATCGGCGGGGGGCTGGTGTTCCACGGCTCGGTGGTGATGGTCACCGTCGACCCCGGCGAGTTCTGGATGGGCAGCGCCGACGACGAGAAGGGCCGCTACGCCGACGAGACCCGCCACCGGGTGCGGCTCGGCCGCTCGTTCCTGGTCGCCACCACGCCCGTGACCCAGGCGCTGTACGCCGAGGTCGCCGGGGACGAGCCCGGCGCGTTCGTCGGCGCCCAGCTGCCCGTGGAGTCGGTCAGCTGGTACGACGCCGTGCGGTTCTGCAACGCGCTGTCCGAGCGCGAGAACCTCGAGCCGGCCTACCGCATCGACGGCACCGACGTCTCGCGGATCCGCAGGGCGCTGGGCTTCCGGCTGCCCACCGAGGCCGAGTGGGAGTACGCCGCGCGCGCCGGCCAGGAGGGCGCGTTCTCGGGCTCGACGACCCCCGGCGACGTCGGCTGGTACTGGACCAACGCCGGCGGCTGCACCCAGCCGGTGGGCAAGCTGCGCCCCAACTCGCTGGGGCTGTACGACATGACCGGCAACGTCTGGGAGTGGGTCTGGGACGTCTACGGCAGCTACCCGGGCGGCGGCGTGACCGTCGACCCGACCGGCCCCGAGAGCGGCACCCTGCGCGTCGGCCGCGGCGGCTCGTGGCGTGACATGGAGCGCGACGTCCGCGTCGCCTGCCGCCGCTGCCAGACCCCACCGGGCGACACCTCGCCGACGCTGGGGTTCCGGCTGGCGCGATCGCTGCCGTAGCCATGTCCGCTCGCCGTCTCCGTCGGCGTCGCCGTTGCCGTCGCCGTCGCCGTCGCCGTGGTCGTGGTCGTCGGCGTTTCCGCCACCCTTGCCGTCGTCGTGTCGAGGTCGCCTCGATCCGGTCACTGCGGCGGATCGCAGTTTCCCCAGGTCCCGTCTGGGTCGTCGCAACCCCAGCAGGCGACCCCGCCCCCGACGGTCACGCCGCAGCCGTTGATGTACGCCTCGAACTGGCCGTAGTGCAGATCGGGAGGGGAGGCGTATCCGTAGATGTTGGCGCCCCAGCACACGATCCGCTGCTGGTCCGTCAGGGCGCAGGTGTGCACGATGCCGGCCTCGACGTGGACGAAGGTGTGCCCCCCGCCCAGCGCCGCTTCCCGTCTGACTTCCACTTTCTGTCGCGATCGGAGCCAAATTCTGGAAGTCGGTAGTCCGAGTTCCAGATTTTGGCACTCATTGCGCCAATTTCTGGAAGTCGGGCGGGAACCGCCGGGTGGGGTAGGTCGTTGCTGGGGGAACCGGACATCCAGATTCCGGAGGACGTCATCCGTCTCGAGCTGATGTCCACTCGCGGGTCGTCCGAGCATGGGTCCGAGTCGGAGTCCGAGCGCGAGTCCGTGACCGTGTCCGAGTCCGAGCCCGAGCCCGAGCCCGAGCCCGAGCCCGAGCCCGAGCCCGAGTCCGAGCCCGAGCCCGAGTCCGAGCCCGAGTCCGAGCCCGAGTCCGAGCCCGAGTCCGAGCCCGAGCCCGAGCCCGAGCCCGTGCCCGAGCCCGAGCCCGAGTCCGAGCCCGAGTCCGAGCCCGAGTCCGAGCCCGAGCCCGAGTCCGAGCCCGAGTCCGAGGTCGAGATTGCGTCCGAGATCGAGGGTGAGCGTGCTGGTTCGGGATCTTCTTCCCGATCCTCTCATTCGTCCTTCTTGCTCTTCCTCCTCTCCCTCTTCGCTTTGCGGTCTTTGCGCCTCCGTCCGTGCCGGCCGGGAGCAGACGGACGCGGCTCTCCTCTGCGTGGCCGGACGTGCCGGCCGGGAGCGGACACCGGCGGATCGGCCAGTTCAGCCCGTGCCCATCTGGGACTTGGGTTGCGGATCGGGCGCTTGGATCGAATCGACTTCCGGCGGTGGGTGGCGGCCTTCACCGCAACGGCGGCCACACCGCGAAGTGCTTCGGCTCCCCGGGCACGTGCACGACCCACATCTGTTCGCCCGGCGGCCGTTGCCCGTGGCTGCGGTCCCAGGCCTCGATGGTGCCCTGCTGGGTTCCCTCGGCGGTTTCATAGTCGATGGTCAGCTCGTAGGGGTGGACGTTGTTGATCGACTGGGAACGGTCCAGCTCGACGCTGCGCAGCGTCCCGCGCGTCGGCGTGCCCTGCTCCAGCGCCTCGAGCCAGCGCTGGCCCTTGCGGTGGCCGTAGATCCACAGCGGGATCCCGATCAGCGCGAAGATCGCGGTCCAGCAGAAGAACACCGTGAAGATCGCGCCGATCAGCGCCAGCGTGTTCTTCCACAGCAGGGTCCGCCAGCGGTAGCCCTTGGGCAGCTCCCGCGGCGCGTCCGGGGGGCGCGGGCCGGGGTGGCCGCCGGGGATCCCGGGCAGCGGGCCCCCGCAGCTCTTGCAGGTCGCGGTCTCGTCGCGGCGGTTGGACGAGCTGCACCAGCCACACTCCACGACCCACGGCTCGAGCACGTCCACGGGCCCGCCGCAGGTCGCGCAGCGGGTCTCCCCCTCGGCGGCGGGCCGCGCGCACCACTCGCAGCGGATCGAGGACATGTCGCGATTCTAGCGCGTCGCGCCCCGCGGGATTTCGGCGGCGTGCAACGCACAACGCCGGGACAGGGTCTGGGTGGCTCCTGCCGCCCAGGGCACCGATGCCGTGGCGATACCCCCGGACCTTTCTCGACGGTTCGGCGCGAGGGCCCGTATGGGGCTTGAAGTTCCGCTGGGCGGAACCTGGAGGGCCCAGGAGGGTGGTGGGGGCTTGAAGCTCCGCTGGGCGGAACCTGGAGTGCCCACGTGGGGGTCGTGGGGGCCTGAGGTTCCGCTGGCGGAACCTGGTTCGAGATCGAGCTCGAACTCGAGGGCGAGATCGAGCTGGTTTGGAATCCTCTTCTTGTCTCTTCCTTCCGTCCTACTTCCTCTCCTCCTTTGCGTGCTTTGGTGCGCCAGGCGAAGTCTGGCCCAACTTGCTGTCTGAAAGG
>CAZOYV010000329.1:0-8885 GCA_964584075.1 uncultured Rickettsiales bacterium
TGACCAGAAACGTATCCTCTTATTTTTTCCATTAATTCACCAAAGAGACCATAGGACCCGGACGACCGCTTCGCCACGTGCGCCGATCTGGAGCGGGCTCTCGAGGCCCTCGGATGAGCCCCGGCGATCACGCGGCCCCCGGCGACACCCTCGACGGTCGCTACGCGCTGAAGGAGGTGATCGGCCAGGGCGGGATGGGGCAGGTCTTCCGCGGCGAGCAGATCAACCTGGGCCGCACGGTCGCGATCAAGGTCCTGCACACCAGGCTCGAGGACCGCACCGAGGAGTACGAGGCGCGCTTCCGGCGCGAGGCGCTGGCCGCCAGCCGGCTGGGGCACCCCAACATCGTGCAGATCGTGGACTACGGGCGGGATCCCCGGCTGGGGCTGTACCTGGTGATGGAGTTCCTGGTCGGCCACAACCTCGCGGAGATCATCGCCGGCGGGCCGTCGCCCTCGCCCGAGCGCAGCGCCGACATCCTGGGCCAGACCCTGGCCGCGCTGGAGGCCGCCCACGCGGCGCAGATCCTGCACCGCGACATCAAGCCGGCCAACATCATGGCCTGCGACGTGCCGGGGCGCCCCGACTTCGTCAAGGTCCTCGACTTCGGCATCGCCCGCGCGCTGGACGGCGGCCTCGACGACCTCAAGCTGACGCGGGCCGGGACCGTGTGCGGGACGCCGACCTACATGGCCCCCGAGCAGGCGATGGGCAAGCCGCTGGACGGCCGCGCCGACCTGTACGCGGTCGGGACGATCCTGTACGAGATGCTCACCGGCCACCTGCCGTTCGACGAGGTCAACCCGATGGACTACCTCGTGCGCAAGGTGCAGTCCGACGCCCCGGCCCCGGACGTGCTGGCCAACGGGCGGGACGTGCCGCCCGCGCTGGCCGCGATCTGCGCGCGGGGCATCGCCCGGGACCCCGACCTGCGCTACCCGGACGCGGCCGCGTTCCGCATCGCGCTGGAGCAGTGGCTGCGGGGCGGCGACGCCGAGCCGGCCGCGCGCCGGGCGCCGCGCCCGGCCCCCGCCGCCCCTCCGCGCGGCGGGGAGCGGCTCGAGGCCGACACCTGGGCGGTGCTGCGGCAGCAGGACGGGGCGGCGGCGCCCGAGCTGACCCCGCTGGGACCCGGCGCCGGCGACGCCGATCCGTTCGCCACGGCACCCGGGGCGGCCGCCCTCCGCCCGGCGGGCCCGTCGCCCACGGGGCCACCGCCGGCCGCGGCAGCCGACCGGCCCTACCCCCCCCTCGGGGAGCGGCTCGTCGGCCGGGACACGCTGCTCGACGAGCTGGCCGACGCCCTGGACCAGACCGAGGCCTGCGGCTGGAGCGGGTGGCTCCTCGAGGGCCCCCGCGGGGCGGGCCGCTCGCGGGTGCTGGCCGCCCTCGCGGCGCACGCCGGCGCCGCCGGCTGGGAGCTGACCTTCGCCCGCCCCACCGCGCCCGGCGGCAGCCCCTTCCTGGTGCCCGGCGACCTGCTCGCGCCGCCCCGGGACCAGGGTCCGCGGCTGGTGCTGGTGGACGACCTCGACCTGTTCGCCGAGCCGCTGCAGGCGGCGTTCTACACCGCGACGTACTTCCAGGATCGCCCGACGCTGGTGTGCGCGACCGCCGCCACGGCCCGCGCCGCGCCGGTGGGCGTCCAGCGGCGGCCGCTGCCGGCGCTGACCGCCGCCGACCGCCAGCGGCTGATCGGCGGGTGCCTCGGCGATGTCGTCGCGCCGTCGGCGCCCGAGGCCGACTTCCCGGCGTGGCTGCAGCAGCGGCTGCAGCTCGACGTCGAGCGCGACCGCCTGGCACCGGACGAGGACGGCACGTGGCGCTACCGCGACGCGCCGCCCTGGGCCCAGGCGATGGGCAGCAGCACCGAGGTGGAGGCCCTGGTCCGCGATCGGGTCGGCGACCTGCCGCCCACCGCGCAGCGGCTGCTGCGGCTGCTGGCCCTGTCCCCGCTGGGCCTCGAGCGGGACGGGCTGTCCCACCTGGAGCTCGACCGCGCGGAGGTCGACGCGGCCCTCGAGCAGCTCGCGCGGCGCCGGCTGGTGGAGGCCCGCGGCCTGCTGTGGCAGGTGGGGTCGCGGTCGGTGGGGGAGGCCCTCCGCGCCCAGATCCGGCCCCACGAGCGCGGGCGGCTGTATGCGGAGCTGTCCGAGATCGCGGCCCGCGCGGCGGGCTTCGCCCGGGGGGTGCGACGCCGCCAGCTGCACCTCCAGGAGGCCGCCCTGCTGGAGGCCGGCGATCAGCCGGGGCGGGCCGCGGACCGCCTCGCCGGGGTGGCCGATCTGCTCCGCTGGATCGAGCAGCCGGAGCGGGCCGTCGCGCCGCTGCGCCACGCGCTGGCGCTCAGCCGCGGCGAGGTGGAGTGGACCACGCGGGAGATCCGGCTGACGGCCAGCCTCGCCGACGCCCTGACCGCGACCCGCAACCCGAAGGCCGCGTGGGAGCTGCTGGAGGCGATCGAGATCCGTCCGCGGCTCGACGCGGTCTACCGCGCGCGGGTCGCGCTCTCCCGGGCCCGCGCCCTGGCCGTGGAGAACCTGCCCCCCGCGGTGGAGGCCTTCGAGCAGGCCGTGCTGGAGGCCGACGAGGCCTCGGACCGGTTCCTGGCGATCGCCGCCCGGCTGTCGTCCGCCGCCCACCTGCGGCGCCGGCGGGATCGCGACGGGGCGGCGCGGCTCGTGGACCAGGCCGCCGAGCGGCTGCAGCGCGGAGGGCTCGGCGACGCCGAGGGCATCGAGGCCGGGCTGCGGCTGGCCCGGGCCCTGGCCAAGGCCGGCGACCGCGAGGGCGCCCGCGCCCGCTACCGCGCCGTCCGCGAGGACGCCGAGCGCCTCGGCGTGGATCACGGCGCCGCTCGCGCGCGCCTGGGGCTGGCCGGCCTGCTCATCGAGCGGGGCGACCCCAAGGGCGCGGGGCGGCACCTGGACGCGGTCCGCAGCGACCTCGAGCTGGAGCCGGTGATCAAGGCTCGCGCGGCGCTCAACGCCGGCCTGCTGGCCACGATCCTGCGCGACCCCGACGGCGCCAGCGCCTGCCACCGGGAGGCGCTGGGGTGGTCCTGCGCCGCGGGCTGGGCCGAGGGGATCCGCCAGGCCTCGGCGACCCTCGGCCGGGGCTGATCTCCGGATCAGGTCTCGCCGTCGCCGGAGGGGCGGGGCGGCGAAGCGGCGTCCGGGGCCTCGATCTCGTCGGTGGCGGTCCCGATCGTCTGGGTCGCGTCGAGCCCCAGCCGCTCGGCCTCGGCGAGCAGCTCCATGGTGTCGAGCTCGGCGGTGCTGACCATGTCGGGCTCCATCTCGAACCACGGGGCGTCCTCGCCGTCCCCCGCGCGGGGCGGCGCCTGGCCCTCCCCGCGCAGCAGCTTCGCGCAGGCCGACCGGGGGGTCAGCAGCAGCTCGTCGCGGGGTCCGACCACGATGTCGGCGAGGTCGAGGCTGAACAGCAGCAGCGACGCGCGGCGCACCTGGTCGCGATCGGCGATCCCGGCCAGCTCCGCCTGGTGCAGCGGCAGGGGCGCGTGGAGCATCGGCAGCAGCCGCAGCGCCACGTCGAGGGTCTCCTCGTCGGCCGGCGGGGGCGGCTCGAGGATCTTGCGGAACGCCACCGAGACGAGGTACGGCCCGAACAGCACCGCCCGGATCAGCCTGCCGCCCGGCGCCTCCTGGGCGTTCCCCTCCCGCGGCCCGCCGTGGGCCGAGTAGTAGATCTCCATCGGCCCCGGCGGCCGGAACCGGTCGGCGATCGCGGCCAGCGCAGCGAACAGCACGGCGAACGACCCGGCGAAGACCCACGGATCGACCTCGACGGGTCCGAGGACCCGGATCAGCAGGAACAGCGCCCCGCCGCCCATCAGGATCACCGCGCCGGCGAGCACCCCGGAGAAGATCTTGGCGAAGAAGTGGTGGTCGGCCACGTCCTCGATGCGCGCCATCAGGACCTTGCGCACCCGCGGCGGCGCGATGGGCCACACCATCGGCACGATCGCCTCGGGATCCCGCTCCTCCATCGAGGGCAGCGCGATCCGGGCGAGGAACGGATCGGTGACGTGGGGATCGTCGCTCCGCTCCGTCATGCAGCGCCGTGCCTCTCGTCCTGCGTCCGCGCCAGCGCGGTCCCGCTCCGGTGGTCCAACTCCAGGGAGTGTACAGGGGATCCGCCCCTCGCGTGGGCGCGCCCTCGCTCACGCGACGAAGAGCAGCTCGCGGGAACGGCGGTTGGTCGACAGCGCGTACTGGTAGGCGCCGGCGTCGTGGACCACCACCGAGCCGCGGGCGGCCCGCAGATCGGCCTCGAGCTCCTCGGGGGCGGGCACGCCGTCGGAGCGGTAGGACAGGACCAGGATCGCGCCGCGGTGGCGCGCGAAGACCTCGCGCAGCAGCGCCCGCACCCGGCGGCGCGAGGACCACGGGCTGGGGGGATCCGCGAAGCGCAGGTTGCGGCTGGTGCGGTCGACCCGGGACGGCCAGCTGGACGGCTCGGCCAGCCCTTCGAGGAAGTGGTAGTAGCGCAGGTAGTCGGCCCCCGCCCCGCGGGCCGGGACGTAGGGCGGATCGAGGTACACCAGGTCCGCCCCGGCGGGGGCGTCGAGCACGTCCCCGGCCTCGGCGCGGCACGGCCGCGCGCCGCGGAACACGGCCGCGGAGCCCTCGGCGGCGAAGCGGGCCAGCAGCTCGGCGAACGGCCGCTCCCAGGTGCGCTTGTTGCCGAAGCTGCGCTCCACGTCGGCGGTGCGCAGCGCGAGGTTGCGGCGGTGGAACAGGTTGAACGGGCGCTTGACCAGCAGCGCCTGGTGGAACGCCCAGGTGGCCAGCGCCCGCTGCGGACCGGCGGGCCACGCCGCCAGGTTCCCGGCGATGACGTCGATCTCCTCGTTCTCGGCGTCGGGGTAGTACACCCCCCCGAAGGTGTCGCGCACGAAGGTGCCGTAGCGCCGCCCCGGCCGCGCGCGCACCAGGGCGGCGGCCCGCTCGGGGGACAGGCCCTCGCCGTCGTTGACCACCAGCGCCTCGGCGACCAGCCGGTTGGAGGCCAGCAGGTCGCGGGCCACGACGGCCTTGCCCAGCGCCTTGAGGCCGTAGGCCACCGCCGCGGAGCCGCTGAACGGGTCCAGCGCGGTGTCGAAGGGGAGCCCGTCGAGGACCGTCGACAACCACGGCAGCAGCTTGCGCTTCGACCCCTGGTAGCGGGTCGCCGGGAAGCGCTGGACCTGCGCCAGCCAGGGGGGGTGTTCCGCAGTCGGCACGGGGGGAGGATACTCGCTGGCGCCGGGAGGCTGTAGGGTATCGCCATGAGAACCAGATGGATGATCGTGGGACTGGTGCTCCTGGCGTGCGCCCCCGCGGCGGCGGCCGAGCCGGCCCCGCTGGGCCAGGTGGTGATCGTGGTCGACGCCTCGGGCACCGCGCGGGTCGGCGTCGGCGAGCCGGCCCAGGAGGGGCGGGTGCCGGCGCTGGTGTTCTTCGGCGGCGAGGACGCCGCGGTCGGACTGGAGGCGGACCGCGGGGTCGGCGCCGCGGTGGCCCGCGCCGTGGAGGCGCGCACGGCGCTGGGTGGCCTCCCGGCGCTGGTGCGGTTCGCCGCGCGGGGCGCCCCCGCGGAGCGCGTCGCGGTCCTCGACGCGCGGCTGGCCGGCGCGGGGTTCGCCGTCTCGGCGGTGGACGCCCCGGCCACCGGGACCGACCCCACGACCCAGGTGACCGCCGACCTGGCCGGCTTCCACCGCCGCGATCAGCCCGGGCAGCCCGCGGCCGACGCCGCCGAGGCGGTTCGCTGGCTGATCACCGCGGCGCGCTACGGGTACGGCCACGGGGAGCCGGCGTTCGAGCCCGGGCCCGACGGGACGCCGCGGATGCTGCGGCCGGCGGGCTGGCAGGAGCCCGCCACGGGCTACGCCTGCCCGTTCCCGATGTCCCCGGCGCTGGCGCCCCCCCCGGGGATGGCGCTGGAGATCTACCTGGCCGGCGACGGCGCCCAGCTCAACGAGGAGGCGATGGGGACGTGGTGCGACCGCGCCGCCCGCGCGCTGCTGGCCGCCTGCGGCGGGGACGGCCTGCTGGCCGAGCTCGAGGCCGGACCCGCCGAGGTGCACTGGGCCCCCCCGCCGGCGGAGGGCCTGTGGTGGATCGTGCCCGAGCGCGTCGTACCCCCCGGCGGATCGACGATGGGCGCCGACGGATCCTGCCTCGCCGAGGCCCTGGACGACTGGGCGATCGCCGCGATCCACCGGTCCGCCGTGATCCGGGTCCGGCTGGTGGAGGACGACCTGCAGCAGGGGTGCGCGCGGACGGTCGAGGAGAGGTGCCAGTAGCCCGGGGGGATGCGGCCTACCCGGCCGCGGCCTCCCCGGTCCCTTCCAGCGAGGTACGCCCGCCCTCGTCCCGGGTCAGGAACGCGACGATCAGGTCGATGACCTCGCTGGAGACCACCAGCCCCTGGTGGGTCATCGGCGGGAACGGGCCGGCGATCTCGATGTTCTCGGCGCCGGCGAGCTCGCACTGCGACGGCGGCGCGACGGTGTCGCGGCGGGCGTAGATCGACAGCGCCTCGACGCCCTCGGGGACCCCCTCGTCGTGGAGCCCGCGGATGAACCCGCTGTCCGGCAGCAGCTGGTAGGCCGCCGGCGAGATGCGGCCGAGCAGCATCACCGCGGCGCGGGCGGCGTTGCTGCCCCGGTGGGGCGTGCCGACCGTGACGTAGCGGCGGACCCGCCGATCGCCGCGGAAGCGCTGCAGGTAGCGCAGCGCGAGCAGCCCGCCGAGGCTGACCCCGACCAGGTCGCACTGCTGCCCCGGGTAGCCGCCCAGGATGCGGTCGATCTCCGACGCCAGCAGGCCGGCGGTGGGCTCGACCTTGCCCAGCAGCAGCGCCGGCAGCTGGGCCACGTGGGCCTCGAAGCCGGCGCGCTCGAGGCGCATCCGCATCGGGAGCATCATCTCCTTGGAGGCGAGGTACCCGTGCACGATGATCACGGGTCGGCGCTTGGGGGGATCGACGCTGTGTAGGTCGTGCATGCGCGTGCTGCCTCGACGTCGCCGGTGCCACATCCGGGACGATCGCGGCGGCCCCACCGGCACGGACCCCCACGACCGCTTGCTCTACATTCTAGCAGATCCGGGCCGAACATCCGTTCGAATGGGAATTCGTGCCAGACGAGGCGCCATCCGCGCGATCGCTTGTCATGGGCGCGCGGGCGGGGTGAAATGGCGGGCGAGCGGCCCGCCTGTGCTCGCGCGGGCCCACGGGGAGGCCCCATGCTGCACCGCACGCACACCGCGCTGACGCTGATCGCCCTGGCTGCCGGCGCCACCGCCCACGCCGCCACGCTGACGGTCGATCCCGGCGATCCTGGCGCCTACGCGACCATCACCGACGCGGTGGCCGCGGCCGCCGACAACGACGAGATCGAGGTGGTGGCCGGAACGTACAACGAGAACGTGGACCTCGGCGGCCTCGATCTGTCGCTCACCGGGCTGGCCGGCTCCGGGGCCACGACGATCGTGGGCGGCGTGGATCTGGCGTCCTGCACCGTCTCGTCGGTGACCGGCTTCACGATCGACTCGGCGGGCGGCGGGCTGTACGCCGACGGCGGCCAGGTGATGCTCGACGACCTGGTGTTCGACGGCTTCGGCCACCCGACCACCGCCGTGGCCCTCGACCTCGTCGGCGTCTCCGACCTGCAGGCCACCGGCGTGACGGTGATGGACTACGCGGTGGACGACCCGCCGGTGCGGGTCACCGGCGGCGTGGCGCTGTTCGACCACTGCGACTTCCTCGGCAACGACGGGGCGATCCTCGCCGACGGGGCCGACGTGACCGTCGACGGCTGCACCTTCGAGGACAACCAGTCGGCCGCCGACGGCGGGGCCATCGAGGCGATCAACGGCAGCACGCTGACGGTGGACCACGCGCGGTTCTACGACAACGTCGCGGCCGGGTACGGCGGGGCGATCTCGCTGGACGGCTGCACGTTCGACATCGGCTGGAGCCACTTCATCGGCAACCAGGGCCAGCGCGGGGCGGCGGTCTCGGCGCGCACGCCGGGCAGCGGCTCGGCGCTGCACCACAGCCGGATCCTCAACGGCAGCGCCGGCCTCGAGGGCGGCGGGGTCTACGTCGACGGCGGCGAGCTGGCGCTGACCAACCTGCTGATCGCCGAGAACCAGGCCGTCGCCGACGGCGGCGGCGTGCTGCTCCAGGGCTGCGCCTGCGACGTGCTGAACTGCTCGCTGGTGGGCAACGCGGCGCCGCTGGGCGGGGGCGTGTCGTCCACCGGCGGGACGGTGACGCTGACCAACACGCTGATCGCGTTCTCGGGCGCCGGCTACGGCGTCGAGGGCGACGCCAGCGTCACCGCGGCGTACTGCGACGTGCACGCCAACCCGCTGGGCGACTACGACGGCGCGGTGGTCCAGGGCGCGGGCAACCTCGACGTCGATCCGCTGCTGATCTCGTTCACCGCCAACTGGGACGCGCTGGACGACGACTACCACCTGCAGAGCGTCGCCGGCGGCTACCCCGCCGACTCGCCGTGCATCGACGCCGGCGATCCGTCGATCCTCGATCCGGACAACAGCACCTCGGACATCGGGGCCTACGGCGGCGCGGTGCCGCTCGAGGCCGACGAGGACGAGGACGGGGTCTCGGTCGAGGACGGCGACTGCGACGACACCAACCCGAACACCAACCCGCTGCTGCCCGAGATCTGCGACGGCGAGGACAACGACTGCGACGGCGTCACGCCCGCCGACGAGATCGACGACGACGGCGACGGGATGACCGAGTGCGAGGGCGACTGCGACGACGCCGAGGCCGCGGTCTTCGAGGGCAACCCCGAGATCTGCGACGGGCTGGACAACGACTGCGACACCGTCGTGCCCGCCGAC
>CAZOYV010000330.1:0-8807 GCA_964584075.1 uncultured Rickettsiales bacterium
GCGGCGGGGCGGGCGGAGGCGGCGCCGTGGCCCCCAGCCCCTGGAACTGCTCGAGGCTCTCGGCGGGGGCCCACGCGGCCATCCCCTCGCTCCACACCAGGGTCCGCGGCGAGAGCTCCCCCGAGGTCAGCCGCACACAGATCCAGGACTCGTCGACGGGACCCTTCTGCTCCTTGCCGACGAGCACCAGGTAGGTCTTCTCGGCCACCGGCACGCCTCCCACGACATGGTACGCTGCTGGCGAGCCCCTCGTCAGGGGGGCACTCCGGGAGGAGGCGCGTCGTGCGGACGCTGCTGGGCATGCTGGTCGTCTTGGGGGTCGCGCTGGCGGGGTGCGGCGGGCGCGGTGACGCGCGCACGGGGGAGGGCGCGCAGCCTGCGGAGGGGACGGAGCTCGCCGGCCCCACGGCCGCACCCGCGGAGGGCCAGGGCCTGCTGCTCGGCGATCCGATGGACCTGCTGGCCGCCGAGGCCGCCGAGGGCCAGGAGGTCGCGCTGATCCCGCTGCCCGAGCCCCCGTCGCCGGGGCTGTGGTGGTGGCACGACGGGGAGTTCACGGCGCTGGCCCGGGTTGCGATCGTCAAGCGGGCCCAGGGCGCGGCCCGCGCCTACTGCCTCGACGAGGACCCGCCGCCCCCCACCGAGCTGCCCGCGGGCGCGCTGGAGTTCCTCGACTCGGGGAGCTTCGAGCGCAAGCTGCTGCGGCTGGACGGGGACCGCTGCGCCGGCGTCCCGGGGCCGCCCCCCGACAGCGTGATCCGGCTCGACGCCGACCTCGGCGAGCAGATCATGCCGGGCACCGAGGGGCGCCTGCTGCGGCGGGTCACGCTGCAGCCCGGGGAGTACGTCTACGCGGACTGGGCGACCCGCTGGTTCCGCGAGGAGGCGTCGTTCTTCGTGGTGCGGTAGGCCGCCCCCACTGCGGCAGCGGCGAGGACGGTAGGCAACAGCCACGGCAGCCACGGCGGCCACCCCAGCGCGGGGGCCAGCGCGCCGGCCAGCAGGTCCAGCACCGTCGCCGCCCCGGCCAGCGCCAGCGCCACCCCGGCGGCTCGCGCGCGACCCCTGCGCAGCCGGGCGGTCGCGACCAGCGCCAGCAACAGCAGCAGCGCCGTGGAGCAGGGGTGCGCCAGCCGCGCCTGGCGCGTGAACCGAGCCTCGGGATCGGCGGAGTCCCACAGCATCGGCAGGTCGTACTGGGCCAGCGGCAGCAGCCTCCGGCGGATGCCCCCGGGGGAGAGCCCCTCGAGCGCCACGATCTCGGCGTCGACCGCGCTGCGGTGCAGCGACCCGTCGGTGGGGAAGCTCCACGCGATGCCGTCGGCGGCGACCCAGCCGCGCTCGGTGTGCACCAGCTCCGCGGCGTCCACCCTCCGCTCGGTCCGGCCGTCGGGGCCCGTCCCGAGCCAGGTGACTCCCCGCATCCGGTCCCCGGAGGGGGCCACCTCGGTGGCGACCAGCACGCCGCCGTCCAGGTGCCACCAGCGGGGGCCGGCGCCGTGGCCCAGCCGCGGTGTCCCGCCCAGCACCCGCGCGGACTCGACCCGCGCCGCGCCCTCGATCGCCCGCGGCAGGACCCAGCCCTCCCACCACACCAGCCCGGCCGCGAGGACCAGCGCCGCCAGCACGAACGGCGCCGCCAGCTGGGCCGGCCCGGCCCCCAGCGCGCGCAGCGCGTCCCACTCGCCGTCGTGGCGCAGCCCGGCCACCGCCAGGGCCACGCCCACCGCCGCGGCCAGCGGGACCAGCAGGTGCGCCACCGTCGCCAGCCGCAGGCCGAGGTACGACGCCACGGCGGCGGGGGGGGCGTCGTGGGCCAGCAGCAGCCCCGCCCGCTCGAGGCCGTCGACGGCCACCGCCGCGGCGGCGAACGCGACCAGCGTCAGCGCGCCGTGGCGGCCCAGCGAGCGCAGCAGGTAGCGCGTGACCCGCCCGCTCACCGCGACCACCTCCACCACCACCCCACCGCGGCGGCCAGCGCCAGCACCGCGGTGGCCCCGTAGGCCGCCAGCAGCGGGGGCCAGTGCAGGGCCCGCAGCCCGTGGTCGCCGACCCGCAGCAGCAGGTAGTAGCCCAGGCCGACCCCCACCGCGACCAGCACGCCCCGGGCCGCGCCCCCTCCCCAGCCCCGCGCGCGAGCCAGCGGCCAGGCCAGCAACGCCAGCAGCGGCGCGGCCAGCGGGACCGCCACGCGACGGTGCAGGGCCAGCTCGTGGAACCGCACCTCGACCCCCCGGTCCCGGCGCTCGGCGATGGTGTGCCGCAGCTCGGCGGGGAGCAGCTCGAACGGCTCGCGGCCGCGGCGGCGGCTCCACGTCAGCGGGATCGAGGCGTCATAGCTCCCGAAGGACCAGCGGGCGTAGCCCCCGTCGGGGAGCCGGTGGTGGGCCTCGCCGTCGTGGAGGCGGAAGTGCAGCGAGCCGTCACGCAGCGACACGCTCCCGCGGGGGGCGAGCACCAGCTCGTCGCCGCCCTGCCGCCAGAGCAGCACGTCCCGCAGCACCCCGCCCTCGCCGAGCCCCGAGGCGCCGAGCACGATCCCGTCGGCCTCCAGCACCAGCGCCCCGGCGCGGGGCCGCAGGTCGGGACCGTCGAGGTCGGACAGCGCGGTGCGCGCGGTGTGTCGTCCCCACGGCTCGCCCCAGCCCGCCGCCAGCCCGGTCAGCGCCCCGACCACCAGCCCCAGCACCAGCGTCGCCCCGGCCAGCTGCGGCGGGGTCGCCCCGAGCGCCCGGGCGGCCTCGACCTCGCCGTCGGACTCCATCCGCGCCAGCCCGGCCACCAGCCCGGCGAACAGCGACAGCGGCAGCGCGGCGGGCAGCAGCGGCACGAGCAGGGCCACCAGCAGCGTCCCGATCCGGTCGGGGGGCAGCGCCCCGGTCAGCGGATGGGCGATCAGCTGGGCGGCGGCCCCCAGCCCGGCCAGGCCGAGCACCGCGGCGGCGGCCAGCGTCGTGGGCAGCGCCACCGAGCGCAGCACGTGAACGGTCCACCGTCGTGGCATGGCACGACTCTACTGCACGATCGAACCCCGCGGCATCTGGTCCCTTGCCCTGGCGGGTGGTATGATCGTCGGCCGGGCGAGGGGTGCTCGACGGACGAGTCTGCCGGACGGGGAGATCCAAGGTCGTGACGATGACCTTCAAAATCGGGGACAAGGCGGTCTACCCAGCGCACGGCGTCGGCGTGATCGAGGGCATCGAGACCCGCGAGATCGCCGGGACCAAGCAGACGTTCTTCGTCCTGAAGATCATGGAGAACGGGATGACCATCATGGTCCCGACCCGCAACGCCGACAACATCGGTATGCGGGAGGTCATCGCCGCGGACAAGATCGACCAGGTCTACGACATCCTCCAGGAGCGCGACGTCCACCTCGACACCCAGACCTGGAACCGCCGGTACCGGGAGTACATGGGCAAGATCAAGACCGGCTCGGTGTTCGAGGTCGCCAAGGTGCTGCGTGACCTGTCGATCCTCAAGAACGACAAGAGCCTCAGCTTCGGCGAGCGCAAGATGTTCGACATCGCCAAGAGCCTGCTGGTCAAGGAGCTCGCGGTGGCGCTGGAGCAGGACGAGGAGCAGGTCGAGGAGAAGATCGAGGAGCTGTTCGAGGCGTAACCGGCGCGTCGCCGCGGGATCGCCGCGGGGCGGCGCCCGGCACTCCAGAACGAACAAGGGCGGCCCGGGACGCGCAGTCGCGGGGCCGCCCTTGCCGGTTCTGGCCGGACGGGGGGTCAGCCGCCGGCGGCCTCGTCCCCCTCGGCGGCCTCGGCACCCTCGGTCTGCACGATGTTGCACACCGCGTCGATCACCTCGTCCTTGCCGCCACAGACCTTGTGGCGGTGGATCTCGATGAACGTCGGGTCCGGCGTGGCCTCGTGCTGCATGTCGAACCGCCAGTACGTCCACTTCTTGCCGGGGGAGACCGGGATGTCCTGCTTGCCCGCCACCGGCCGGTCGTCGTAGTACACGTCCAGGTAGTAGGTGCAGCCCTCCTCGGCGTCCTTCTCGTTGAGCTCGGTGTCGATGAACATCCAGTGCACCGGCTCGTCGGTGGGCACCAGCGTGCCCTTGGGACCGCGCGGGTAGGACTCGTCGCGGTTCGGGTCGGGCTCCTCCTTGTCCCACGCGATCAGCTCGCCCTGGCGATTCTCCTCGGGCTTGTCGCGGTGGACCGCCGGCGGGCAGCTGACCATCGAGTAGTCCTCGATCTCCGACTTCACGTACGCGCTCTGGCCGCCCATGTTGAAGTCCTCGACCCGCTCGCCCTTGACGTAGGTGGCGTACATGTCGCTGATCTTCAGCCGGCACTGCTTGTCGTCGAGGCGGATGTAGAGCATGCCCTCGAGCTTCCAGCCGAGGTTCTCGTTCTTCTTCTTGTGCTCCTCGAGCTCCTGCTCGTTGAAGCCGCGCGCCAGGTTGGCCCAGTAGTAGGCCTCCTTCTCGCCGTCGTGCAGCTCCTTCATCTCCTTGAACTCGTAGGTGAACTTCTCCGTCAGCGGCAGCTGCGGGTAGACCCGCCCGCCGGTGGACTTGGCCAGCTTCTTGCCGTTCTCCTCGTAGAAGAAGATGCGGAAGTCCTTGTCCTCGTAGTCGCCCTTCTCGGGGGACGCCTTCTTGGCCACGTACATGCCCTCGAGGTTCTCGAGGTCGATGTCGCACTCCTCGGTCGTCTGCAGCCCGATGGTGGTCTTCTTCTCGCAGCCCGACACGATCAGGGCTGCGGCGGTGACGAACATCAGCGCCAGCAGGGTGGTGGTCCGCAGCATGGGTACAGTCTCCTCCGGTTGTGGCCTACGAGAGCGCATGGGTTGGAACAGCTGGTGGGTCAACACGCCCCTCTCCCGCCAGATTGCGCCAGTCCTACCAAAATGCCCCGATCGGAGCAAGGACTGATTGCGCGCAGATCCGCCTGTCGACTGGCTTCGTGGTGCCTCCGTGTCCCGCTGCCGGGGCGCTCCTTGACATTCCTCCGACCGCGATCAGAATGGGCCGCCAGGCCGCCCCGAGGCGGCCGCGACGAGGAGGAACGATGCGACGAGACGGTCGAGCGGTGGACGAGCTGCGCCCGGTGCGCTTCCAGCGGGGCTTCATCGGCAACGCCGAGGGCTCGGTGCTGGTGGAGATGGGCAACACCCGGGTGATCTGCACCGCCACGGTGGAGGACCGCGTCCCGCGCTGGATGCACGGCCAGGGCAAGGGCTGGGTCACCGCCGAGTACGGGATGCTGCCGCGCTCGACCAACACCCGCACTCGACGCGAGGGCCGCACCGGCCACCCCTCGGGCCGCACGATGGAGATCCAGCGGCTCGTCGGCCGCGCCCTGCGCTCGGTGGTCCACATGCCGGGCCTCGGCGAGCGCACCGTGTGGCTCGACTGCGACGTGATCGAGGCCGACGGCGGGACCCGCACCGCATCGATCACCGGAGCGTTCGTCGCGCTGGTCGAGGCGTTGCAGCAACTCAAGGAAAAGGGCGCGGTCCCCGAGCTGCCGCTGTACGACACCGTCAGCGCGATCTCGTGCGGCGTGGTCGACGGCACCCCGGTGCTGGACCTGCCCTACCCCGAGGACAGCGCCGCCGAGGTCGACATGAACTTCGTGATCACCGGCCGCGGCGACCTCGTCGAGGTCCAGGGCACCGCCGAGGGCGCCCCCTTCGACCGTGCCACGCTGGACCGCCTGCTGGACCTGGCGGTGGGCGGCTGCGCCACGCTGGCCGACCAGCAGCGGGCGCTGTTCCCCGACGTGGACTGGGACTCCGTGACCACCGCGTGGGCCCGGGAGCCGTGATGACCGAGGTCGTGTTCGGGACCCGCAACGCGGGCAAGCTCCGCGAGCTGCAGCGGCTGCTGGAGCCCCACGGCGTGGCCGTGCGATCGCTGCTCGACCACCCCGAGCTGCCCGACGCCGTCGAGGACGGCGAGACCTTCGAGGCCAACGCGGTCAAGAAGGCGCGCCACATCGCCGAGCAGCTCGGCTGCCTCGGCGTGGCCGACGACTCCGGCCTGGTCGTGGACGCCCTCGACGGCCGCCCCGGCGTCTACTCGGCGCGCTACGGCGGCCCCGGCCTGTCCCAGGCCGAGAAGAACCGGCGGATGCTCGGCGAGCTCGACGGCGTCCCCGACGAGCGGCGCACCTGCCGGTTCGTCTGCGTGCTCGCGGCGATCCCCGCGGCCGGCGGGGCGCCCGTCACCGCCGAGGGCACCTGCGAGGGCCGCGTGCTGCACGCCCCGCGCGGCGATGGGGGCTTCGGCTACGATCCGATCTTCGGCCCCGTGGAGCGCCCCGGGCGCTCGATGGCCGAGCTCGCTCCCGACGACAAGAACCAGATCAGCCATCGCGGGCGCGCGATGCGCGCGCTGCTGCCCGACCTGCTGCGCCTGCTCGGCGGCTGATCACTCCAGGTAACCCAGGGCGCGCAGCATGGCGCGCTCCTCGGCGGTGAGGTCGCGGGCCTCCTGCGAGCGGTACGACACCGCCCGCAGCGCCTCGGCGCGCTGCTGCGCGTCCGCGGGCAGGAGCTGCCCCGCCGTGCCGGCCGCGATGGCCGCCAGGTTGCGCTGCTCGTCCGGGTCCGCCGCGACGTCGTAGGCCTCGTGGTACGTGTCGCGCGCGATCCAGCGCTCCGGCTCGTCCAGGTAGGTCGTGACGATCGCGTGGTGCTCGCCGTGGACCAGCGAGACCTGGTACAGCGCGCTCTCGGGCAGGTCGTACATCTCCGAGACCGCGTCGCGGCTGCCGCCCAGGGCGAGCAGTCCACCCAGATCCAGCCCTGCGGTGCCGGCGCCCAGCACCTCCTCGGTGGGGGCTACCCCGAGGGCGTCGAGCACCGCGCGGTGGACCGTGGTGTGGGCCTCGAAGGCGTGGTCGCGCAGCGGCTCCCCGGCCGCGGCCCGCGCCTCCCACGCCGATCCGCGCGCGACCTTGACCACCACCGGGACCTCGAGGTTCTCCAGGTACAGGCTGGTGTGGGTCAGCAGCCCGTGGTCGAAGAACTCCTCGCCGTGGTCGCCGAAGATCACCACCGTGGTGTCGTCGTACAGCCCCGCCGCGCGCATCCCGGCGAAGAGCTCCCCGAGCCGGTCGTCCACGTCGCGAATCCCCAGCTGGTAGGCCCGCCGCGCCGGGTCCATGTGGGGCCCGAAGCGCCGGCCGTAGCGCTCCCGGTTCGCGGCCCGCTTGCGCGGGTCGCGCCCCCCCTCGCCGACCACCACGCGGTGGTACAGGTCGCTGTCGTAGATGTGTGCCGGGTAGCGCGCCGGGGCGCCGCCGGTCAGCGCCTCGGCGTCCTCGGGGACGTTGTCGTACGGCGAGTGCGCGTCGAAGAGGTGCACGAACAGCAGCAGGTCCTCGTCGCGGTGGGCCTGCAGCAGCGCCAGCGCGTCGGCCACCACCCGCCGCCCGCGCTCTCCCAGCGGCTCCTCGTAGCGCGCCAGCTGATCGACCCCGCGCCCGAACCCGAACGGCGCCCCCAGCCGCAGGTGGCTGATCAGCGCCAGCGTGCGCACGTCGCCCCCGTCGCGGACCCGCTCGGGCAGCGTCGCCAGCCCCGGGTCGAACGTCACCACGGGGGCGTGCTGTACCATCCCGTGCTGGGTCGGGTACAGCCCGGTCCACACCGTCGCGTGGGTCGGCAGCGTCCAGTCCGCCGCCGCGATCCCCCGCGTGAACCCCACCGCCCGCGGGTCGCCCCGCACCAGCGCGTCCAGCGCCGGGCTGGTCTCGATCCCCACCTCCCGCCCCCCGAAGCTCATGTGCCGGGACGCGTGGGTGTCCAGCGAGATCAGCACGACCCGCCGCGGCTCGACCGGCGGCGTCCCGGCCCACACCTGGTGCAGCAGCGCCTCGCAGCCCGGCGCCGGGTCCACCCCGATCTCCGCCACGCCCCCCGCCGCCGTCGCGGGGATCGCACCCACCCAGCCGCGCTCCCCGTCCAGCACCAGCGTCGCCGACTCGTCGCCCACGGGAGAGCCCGCCGGGTCGAGGTATCGGACGGCCACGCGGGCCCTGCACGCCTCCCGGTGCCACACGCCCAGCGGCGCCAGCGCGTGGCGCGGCAGGTCCGGCTTCGTGTCCGACGCCACGAACCGCAGCGTCGTCGGCGCGCCGCCCCCCCGCGCCGCCAGGTCGATCCGCACCGCGCCGCGCCGCGCGAAGCGGTACGCCGCCGTCCCGTAGGTCCGCCCCGTGACCTCCGACGGCACCTCGGCCCACACCCGCGTCACGCCCGGGTCCGCCTCGATCCACGGCGCCGCCGGCCCCGGGTCGACCACCTCGGCGTCGCGGTGCCCCGCCGGCGGCCCCCCGTGCCCCGGCAGCCACCACGCCGCCGCCAGCGCCGCGAGGTGGACGACCCCCAGCGTCGCCGCCAGCGTCACCCCCGCGCGCCGCGCCCCCGCGCGCCACCCCAGCGCCACCGCGATCCCGGCCCCCAGCGCCGGCACACCGGCCGCCACCGCGATCCCGGACACCGCGTAGTAGTCCCAGGTGAACCACGCCCAGGTCCCGTCGTAGCCCCACGCCCGCCCCAGCAGCGGCGCCAGCGGGATCGCCCCGGCCAGCACCAGCGGCGCCAGCGGCAGTGCCACCGCGGCCGGCGCCACGTCCCCCCGTCGCGCGACCCGCCACCGCAGCCCGGCGACCAGCCCGCCCAGCAGCGCCGTGCACGCCGCCGTCACCCCCACCGTCCAGCCCGCCTCGGTGACGAACCGCCCCTGGCCGTACAGCGCCCCCACCATGCACAGCGCCCACCCCACCACCGTGCCGGCGTAGACGACCATCCCCCAGGGCAACGCGCGCCTCA
>CAZOYV010000331.1:0-8796 GCA_964584075.1 uncultured Rickettsiales bacterium
GAGCGGGGAGTACCCCTTGCACTCGCCAGCTGGACACAGGTTTCTCACGACCCCAGCTCCCAGCCGGCGTCGGCGGTGAACTCGGCGGGGCCGGGCTCGCCGGCGGCCAGCCGCAGCCGGCCCGCCAGCGCGATCATCGCGCCGTTGTCGGTGCAGTGCCGGGGCGATGGGATCCGCACCTCGAGGTCCCGGCGGCGGCCCAGCTCGCGGACGCGCTCCCGAAGCCGCGCGTTGGCCGCCACCCCACCGCTGAGCACCACCCGCCGCGCGCCGACCTGCTGCACCGCCCGCTCCAGCTTGTGCAGCAGCGCGTCGACCACCGCCTCCTGCAGCGAGGCACACAGGTCGGCCAGCGCGTCGCCCTCGGGCACGCCGTGCTGCCGGACGTGGTTGAACACGGCGGTCTTGAGCCCGCTGAAGCTGGTGTCGAGCCCGCCCTTGGCCCACATCCCGCGCGGCAGGGCGACGGCGGCGGGGTCCCCCCGCTCGGCCAGCTGCGCCACCGCCGGTCCGCCGGGGTAGCCCAGGCCCAGGAGCTTGGCGGCCTTGTCGAACGCCTCGCCGGCCGCGTCGTCGCGGGTCCGCCCGAGCAGCTCGTAGTCGCCGAGGCCGCGCGCGTGGAACAGCGAGGTGTGGCCGCCGGAGACGACCAGCGCGACGAACGGGAACGCGGGCCGCGCCTCCTCGAGGAACGGGGCCAGCAGGTGTCCCTCGAGGTGGTGCACGCCGACCACCGGGCGCTCCAGCACGAAGCCCAGCGCCCGGGCGAAGCAGACCCCGACGAGCAGCGAGCCGACCAGCCCCGGGCCGCGGGTCACGGCGATCCCGTCCAGGTCCTGCAGCGGCACCCCGGCGCCGGCCAGCGCGGCGTCGACGATCGGCTGGATCTTCTGCAGGTGGGCGCGCGAGGCCAGCTCGGGGACGATCCCGCCGTAGGGCGCGTGGATCGCGATCTGGCTGTACAGCACGTCGGAGCGCAGCGCCCCGTCGCGGCCGATCACCGCGGCGGCGGTCTCGTCGCAGCTCGACTCGATGCCGAGGACCTGGAGTGCGGACACGGGGTCGGCCGGGGGTCAGTCCTGCGCGGGCTTGACCGCCCGGGTGTCGAGCGGCGCGGCGAGCTGCGGGGCGCCGGCCCGCGGGGGCCGCCCGGCCCGCCCGGCCGCGGCCGGGTCGACGGGGGTGTCCTCGCACTGGACCTTGGCCAGGGCCGCGGTGAGATCGAACGCCGGCGCCTGGCCCGCGTGGGCCTTGTCGTTGTGGCAGTTGGCGCAGGTGTCCTTCTCCTTGCCCTTGTTGGGGGTCGCGACCTCGACGTCGGCGACGTGCTTGGCCGACGGGCCGTGGCACGACTCGCACTGGACGTTGCGCAGGTACGACACCTCGGAGGGCTTGCGCGGGCCGCCCTCGGCGAAGAACCCGGTGATGTGGCAGCCGAAGCACTCCTCGGAGTCGTGCTTCTGCTCCCGCACCAGGGTGGTGTAGGCGTTGGAGTGGCCGCTCTGGCGCCACTGCTGGTAGGCCTGGGGGTGGCAGCGGCGGCACGCGCTGCTGCCCGCCAGCTCGCCCATCTTGGCCCGGCCGGGCCCGCCGGCGCGGCCCTTGTGGCGCGGCTCCTCGGGCATCGTCGACTTGGCCTCGGCGACCATCTGCGCGATCTCGGCCTGGTCGGCGACGTTCTTGCCCAGGGCGACGGTGTCGACCGCCATCGTGTGCTTGCCCTCGGCGCCGACGTCGGCGACGGCCATCTCCGCGGCGTTGGCCCGGGTCCGCTCCAGGGAGCGCTCGACGCGCTGCTTGTCGCGCTCGTTCTCGGCCTCGAGCAGCTGCTGCTCGAGATCGGCCAGCCGCGTGTCGACCGACTCCTTGCGCTTGTGCGCCTGGTCGGCCAGCGCCGGGTCGTGGAACCCGCGGCCGCCCTCGACGAACGTGATCGCCACGCGCCCGACGTTGCGGCCCCGCGAGCCGGCCTGCATCACGTAGGTCGGGGCGGGACCCGCCACCCGCGGGAACTCCATCCGTCGCCGGGTGTGCGCCGTGAACACGAAGTCGATGCCCGGCACCGCCTCGGCCAGCGCCACGTCGTCGTCGACGCCCTGGTGGCTCAGGGCGACGATCAGGTGGCAGCCCTCCTCCTGGAGCTCGGCCACGGCCGCGGTGGCGGCCTCGACGGCGTCGGTCACCACGTACTCGTCGCTCTCGGACAGGTTGCCGGTGATCCCGAACACCCCGACCTTCATCCCCTCGAGCTCGATCACCCGCGTCGCCGGGAACGGCGCCGTGCCCGCGGGGTCGGTCAGGTTGGCGACCACCACCGGGAGCTCCAGCTCCTGGGCCAGGGACTGGTACCACTCGAGCCCCAGCGCCAGGTCCCCGTCCCCGATCGTCATGGCGTCGATCCCGGTCTTCGCCACGGCCCGCAGGATCAGGTCACCCTTGGCCTCCTTGGCCGGCCGGGCGCCGTCGTGCATCCGGCCGTCGCGGGCCACCAGGTCGCCGGAGTCGAAGACCAGCACCGGCGTCCCCTTGGCACGCTCCTCGTCGATCACCGTCGCTCGCCGGGCGAGACCGCCCTGCTGGTTGGCCTTTCACCCGCAGGGTTCGATCTCGCCGTCGTTGTTGCTGGCGTAGATCATCGTCAGCTGGGTCCCGGCGGCCACGCCGGCGCCGCCGCCATCCCCGCCGCTGCTGGCCTTGGGGCAGCCCGTGAGGGCGAGCCCGAGGACGGCCACCGCGGCGATCCCGTACATGCTCGTGGTGTGGGTACGCATGGCGGAATGGATAGACGATGCGGCGGGGAACCGCAAGGCGGACGCGCGCGAACTACTCGAGAATCTCGATCTTGCGGCGGGCGCGCTCGGCCTCCGGGGAGTCCGGGTACTTCTCGATCAGGTCGTCCAGGAAGACCCGCGCGGCGTCGAGGTCCGAGTCGGTGCCGAGCTCGACGAACGCCATGCCCTGGCGGTACATCGCCCGCGGGACCGAGGGGTGGTCGGGCGCCACGCGGATGAACTCCTCGTACTCGGAGATCGCCTCCTTGTAGCGGCCCATCGCGTACAGGCAGTCCCCGAGCAGGTTGCGCGCGTCGCCCACGCGGGGGTGGTCGGGGTAGGTCCGCAGGAACTCGTTGAGCGTGCTGCCGGCCTGACGGTACTTCTCCTCCTGGGCGGCCTGCAGCGCGCGGCCGAGCAGGTCCAGCGCGGGGTCGTCCCCGTCCTCGGCGGTCGCAGCGGCAGAGGCGTCGTCGCCGGGGGCCGCGGGGGTCGGCGCGGGGGCGGCGGCGGTCGGGAGACCGTCCTCGTTCTCGCCCGGATCGCCGGACCGCTCGTCCTCGGTCTCGCTCTCGTTCTCGTTCTCGGTCTCGCTCTCGTTCTCGCTCTCGTTCTCGCTGGCGTTCTCGCCGGACCGCTCGCCGTCCTCGTCGTCGCCGTAGTCCACCTCGATCCCGAGGTGATCCTCGATGGCCATCAGCCGGAACTCGAGGTCGGCGATGCGGGCATCCACGTCGTTGTCGAAGCGAGCGCCCTTGTCGAGGGTGTGGCGCAGCGCCTGGACCTGGCCGGCGACCTCCTGCACCGACTCGAGCAGGTTCTCGGCGGTGGCGGTGGACTCGGCGAGGCTCCGGCGGGCCAGCGCGGCGCGGTTCTCGATGGCGTCGAGGCGCTTGCGCTCGGCGTCGATCTCCTCGCGGGTGAACTCCACCGCGGCGGTGTTGGCCTCGATGTCGCGGTACATCATCGAGGTGCCGCTGCGGCCGGTGCGGTCGATGACACACCCCGGCGGCGCGGCCGCGGCCGCGAGCAGGAGCGCGAGGGGGAGGAGCCGCGAGGGCCGCGCGGTCACGCCGTCACTCGTTGACCAGCTCGGCGCGGCGGTTCTTGGACCACACCGCCTCGCCGGCGCCGTTCTCGATCGGCCGCTCCTCGCCGTAGGAGATGGTCCGCAGGGCGCTGGCGCTGACGCCGAGGTTGGTCAGGTACTTCTTGACCGAGTCCGCACGACGCTGGCCGAGGGCCAGGTTGTACTCGGTGGAGCCGCGCTCGTCGCAGTGGCCCTCGATACGGATGTTGGTGAAGCCCTTCTCCTGGATGCAGCGGGCGTTGTCCTCCAGCGCCTTGCGGGCCTTGGAGTCCAGCTCCGCCTTGTCGTAGTCGAAGTGGACGCGCACCAGGCTGCAGTCGAACGCCGCGTCGACGCGGAAGGCCCGCGTCAGCGTGGCCTCCGAGGTGTCGGTGTTGACCACCCGCACGTCGTACGACCCGGCGCCGAGCTTGGGCGCCGTGCAGCGGATCGTCTCGCCGTCGACCAGCGAGGTGTTGCTCGCCCGCGTGCGGCCGACGTAGACCTCGACCCCCTGCCGGAAGTACTGGCCCTCGACCGTCAGGTCGACCAGCTCGCCCTCCTTGGCGCTGGTGGGCGACACGGTACGGATGATCGGTTCGGGCCCGTCGTAGTGCGGCCCGGTGTCGACGTCCGGCTCCTCCGGCGGCGGCTTGGGCTTGGGACACGCGGTCAGCGCGACCAGGCTCAGGGCGGCGAGCAGGATCATCGCGATTCGGAAGTTCTTCTTCAGGTGCATGGCAGCCCCCGCGATCCATATCAGAAGCCAAGAAACCATCGAGATTTCAATACTTTCCACTCATCAACCGTCGATACGCTAGCAACAGCCCGACGAGGGTGTCAACCCTGACCTCGCGCGGCGGTTTTCGACCGTCGTCAGCGCGATTCTATTCGATGGTTGCACGAATGGGGCAAGTTCCCGTCACTCCGGAACGGTTCCGGTGCGCAACGCGGTTGCCCGAGGGGGGGACGGGCCGTAAGATATCGAGCGAAAGGGCTCTGCCTGGCTGGTGCGTGATTGGGCTTGTTGCGCCTGATCCCTGATGGCAACAAAGGGATTCGTCCCTGGCCGTTGTTGAGCGCCCCTTCTGTCCAGGGGTACCTGATGCGGCCAAACCTAGCCCACCTCGTAATACGGGGTATCGGGCGGTTGCCCAGACGGCCACGCTGGACAGGGTCCTTTCAACTCCACCGCCGCGTGGGCGCGTCGCGCGTCGATTTTCGAATGCACCGATCCCGCGATTGACGTAGAGTGATGCACCATCCTGACCCTCCACCGAGGAAGTTGGGGAAGCGACGATGAAGGCCCTTGCCGGGCTCGGCGTTCTCGCCTGGGCTCCACTGCTGCTGATCGGCTGTCCCGCGGCGGACGACGACGACGACACGACCGCCGAGGAGCCGGCGGGGTGCGAGAGCTTCAGCCTGCAGAACATCCTGTACTCGTTCGAGGTCGAGGACCCGGACGACCTGCTGGCCACGGGCCAGCCGGTGACCGACGACGCGTACTGGCTCGGCGTCGCCCAGGAGGTCTCGGACAGCAGCGGCTACCAGGTCCTGATGCTGGGGTGGCCGCTGACGGTCGTGGCCCACGAGCCGGACGGCAACCAGTGGCGCGTCGACATGGAGTACCAGGACGAGGACGGCGTGGCGCTGATCACGGTCCACTTCTGGTACTTCCTGCCCCAGGCCAAGACGATCCCGGTGGACGCCGGGATGGACGTGCAGTGGATGTACGTGTTCAACCTGGTCACGGCCCCGGCGACGGCGCCGATCTTCACCGACGCGGACGGGGTCCTGCTGTTCTACGGCGAGCCCGGCAGCAACGGCCTGACCTTCAGCAACGATCCGATCTATCCGGACGAGACGGAGAACCCGGTGTTCTCCGACGTGATCCCGCAGGACCGGGACTGTTCCCCGCTGAACTACCTGGACTGCGGCGACCAGTACAACCTGGAGCTCGAGTTCCACACCTGGGACGGTCAGACCCTCTCCCTGTGGCCCGGCGAGAGCGACACGCTCACGCTCGGCGAGGGGGAGAGCGTGCGGGACTACGAGCTCACCAACGTGTGGAGCTATGACTGGCGCGACGTGACCTGCGATGGCCCGCAGTACGAGCGGAACTACGCGTTCTTCCTGCTCGTGACGGACTGAGGGGCCGGGTCGGCGCCGGTGGAGGAACGATGCACTGGGAGTACCAGGTATTCCGTGAGCTTCCCGAGGAAGAGCTGAACGACATCGGCGCCGAGGGCTGGGAGATCATCTCGGCCAGCTTCGGGGAGGACGGAGTGCTCGTGGACGTGCTCGCCAAGCGGGGACGGGGCGGCGGCGGTCGCGGCGGTGGTCGCGGCGGCGGCGGTCGCGGTCGCCGCAGCAAGGGGCCCCGGATCGGGGTGATGGGCGGCACGTCGATCGACGAGACCCCGGGATACTAGGCTCGACCGGCCCTTGCCGCGCCGGGGGTCTCGGCCGCCGGTGGCGCAGGTCCGTGCATCGATCCTCCGACCAGAGGTGAACCCGAACGCGACTCGGGACGGGACCGATGTCCACCCTGATGCTGATCAACGCCGCACGCGCAGAAGAGGTGCGCGCGGCCATCGTGCGCGACGGAGAGCTCGAGAACCTCGAGATCGAGGTCGCCCAGTCCCACCTCGTCAAGGGCAACGTCTACCAGGGCGTCGTCGGCAACGTGGAGGCCAGCCTCAACGCCTGCTTCGTGGAGATCGGCAAGCCCCGCCAGGGCTTCCTGTCCCACGACGACATCGCCAAGGAGTGCTGGCACGACAAGCCCCGCGACCCCAAGAAGCGGCCGCGCATCGAGGAGGTGATGCGCCGCGGGCGTCCCGTGATCGTGCAGGTCACGCGCGACGCGATGGGGACCAAGGGGCCGGCGCTGACGACCTACGCGTCGCTGGCGGGGCGGTTCCTGGTCCTGATGCCGTACGACGACGCGCGCGGGATCAGCCGCAAGATCGAGGACGAGGCCCAGCGCAAGAAGCTCAAGGACCTGATCGGCAAGCTCGACGTGCCCGACGGCTTCGGCTTCATCCTGCGCACCGCCGGGATGGACCAGTCCAAGACCGCGCTGAACCGCGACCTGAACGACCTGCTGAAGCTGTGGAAGCGGATCGTCAAGGACGCGGGGAAGGTCAAGGGGCCCAAGCTGCTGCACCAGGAGGGCGACCTGGTGGTGCGGCTGATCCGCGATCACTTCAGCACCGAGATCGACGAGATCGTGGTGGACACCGAGGACGCCGCCAAGCGAGTGCGCGCCTACTTCCGCGCGGTGATGCCGCGGACCAAGTACAAGCTGACGCATCACAAGGAGCGGACCCCGCTGTTCACCCACTACGAGATCGAGGACCAGATCGACTCGATCCACGACCGCAAGGTGAAGCTGCCCTCGGGCGGCAGCATCGTGATCGACCCCACCGAGGCGCTGACCGCGATCGACGTCAACAGCGGCAAGTCGACCCGCGGCAAGAGCCAGGAGGAGACCGCGCTGAAGACCAACCTCGAGGCGGCCGAGGCGGTGGCGCGGCAGCTGCGGCTGCGGGACCTCGGCGGGTTGCTGGTGGTCGACTTCATCGACATGGCGGCGCGCAAGCACAACCGCGAGGTGGAGAAGGCGCTCAAGGCCGCCGTCAAGCAGGACAAGGCGCGGATCTACCTCGGCAAGATCAGCGACAACGGGCTGCTGGAGATCAACCGGCAGCGGATCAAGCAGGCGCTGCAGCTGCGGACCCACCGCGAGTGCCCGACCTGCGGGGGAGCGGGCACGATCCCGTCGCCCGACTTCGTCGCGATGCAGATCCTGCGGCGGATCGACGCCAAGGCCTCCCAGGGCAACCTGGCCGAGGTGCAGGTCGACCTGCACCCCGAGCTGGCCGACGCGCTCCAGAACCACTTCCGCGCCGAGCTCGTCGAGCTCGAGGCGGACAACGAGCTGCAGATCTTCATCGCGGCCCGGCCCGGCCTGCACCGCAACGAGATGAACCTCTCGTGGAAGACCGCCGGGGGTGGCAAGCGGGGCGGGCGCGGCGCGCGGGGGCGCGGCAAGCCGGACGCCGAGCCGGGCGGGCCGGACAGACCGGGCAAGCGGGCCCAGCGGGGCAAGCAAGCCCCGCAGGGCCAGCAGGCCCAGCAGGACGAGCCCAGCACGCGGGGCAAGCAGGGCGGGCCGGACGAGCCGGGCGGGCCGGACAGGCCGGGCAAGCAGGCCCCACAGGGCGAGCAGGCCCAGCAGGGCAAGCAGGCCCCACGGGGCGAGCAGGCCCAGCAGGGCAAGCAGGCCCCACGGGGCGAGCAGGCCCAGCAGGGCAAGCAGGCCCCACAGGGCAAGCAGGCCCGCCAGGGCCAGCAGGCCCAGCAGGACAAGCAGGCCCAGCAGGGCAAGCAGGCCCCACGGGAGAAGCGGGATCGACGGGCCCGGCAGCCCCGAGGGGAGGAGGCGGCCCGGCGCGCGCCGAGGGACGCCGAGGACCGCGGAGGGGCTCCGCCGGACCCCGCCGCACCGGCCGCCGCGGCCGGACCGGGCGCGCCCCCGGCCGCCGAGGACCTCTCGGAGCCGGCGGACGGCGCCAAGCTGACCAAGAGCCAGAAGCGCCGGCTGCGTCGCAAGCGCAAGCGCGAGCGGGAGCGCCTCGAGGCGAGCCCCGCGGCCGGCGAGGAGGCCAGCGCCGCGCAGCAGGCCGGCCCCACCCGCCGCCCCGAGGAGCGGTCCGGGCCGTCCGCGGGCGACGATCCCGACACGGACGAGGACACCGCCGAGGAGGTCACCCTCGACGGCGACGAGGAGGCGGCCCCCGGCAGCGACGGCGACGAGACCGGCGGCGGGTCGCCGGACGAGCCGGGGCCCCCGTCGCCGGGCCGCTCGCGGGGGCGCCGCGGCCGCCGCGGCGGACGGCGCAAGCGGAGGGCCGCCGACGACGTCGAGGAGAGGCCGGCCGCCCTCGAGCT
>CAZOYV010000332.1:0-8775 GCA_964584075.1 uncultured Rickettsiales bacterium
AAGGCGCGAGGACCACAAGGGGTAGTGGTCACTGGAGTCAAGGGCATACCCCTTAGGAGTCAAGTCGGCCAGTGCCGGACAGGCAGGCAGGTAGGGACGACGCTGACGTGCGCTGGAATCTCCCTGTTTGCCGTGGCGCCGGACTCGTATCTGCATTGGAGTCTACCTGCGCAATGTGCGTGTATCGAAACCACCAGGTTTCGGGACGGAACGAGTGCGGAGCCTGAAGGCATGGACAATTCCAGAGACGGATCCACCAGATTGTCGTCCCCGACGGGATGGACGCCGCCCTCGTGGTCGAGGCCGGTCCGGACCGGGGCCAGACCTATCCGATCAAGCAGAGCATCGCCAAGATCGGCCGCGGGGAGCACTGCGAGCTGGTGCTGAAGGACGCCTCGGTGAGCACCGAGCACGTCGAGATCCGGTAAACCACCGACGGCTTCCGTGTCCGGGACCTGCAGAGCACCAACGGCACGACGCTCAACGACTCGCCGCTGGTGGAGCACGCCCTCGAGGACCGGGATCGGATCGACCTCGGGGACACGGTGATCAGAGTCAAGATCCACGACTGGTGGTAGCGGGGCCGGCCGATCAGGGTGCGTCGCTCCGAAGATCGTGGGCCAGGGTACCCCAGCAGACGAGCGCGCCCTCTTCCTCGAGGCCACAGGTCTGGAACGCCGAGGCCCCCACCGCGCCGAACGACATCGACGGCGGGGTGCACTGCCCCACGTCGGGGAGCTGGTCCCCCTGGCAACCCCAGCAGAGCACGCCGCCGTCCGCGCGCAGGCCGCAGCTGTGCTGGTCGCCCACGTGGACCTCGACGAAGGTCCCAGGGGGGGGCTGGAGCTGGTCGGCGTCGTCCGCTCCCCAGCACACCACGCTGTCGTCCGTACGCACTGCGCAGGTGTGGAAGCGGCCCGTGTCGAGTTGGCGGTAGGTGCCGTCGGGGGCCGCGCACTGCCCGAGGTCGTCCACGCCCCAGCACTGGATGGCCTGGCCATCGTCGATCCCACACCCGTATCCGTCCCCCGCACCCACGGCGACAAACGCCCCTGGCGGCGGGGTCGCCTGTCCCTCGTCGTCGTTGCCCCAGCACTCGATGGCACCGGCCGGGGTCAGCCCGCACGCGTGGTCCCTCCCGACCGCGATCGTGGAGAAGGGACCCTCCGGCGGTGTGGCTTGTCCGTATCCGTCCTCGCCCCAGCAGGAGACGATGCCTCCCGTGTCGCGGACGCAGCCGAACTCGTGGCCGACGGCGACCTGCTCGGCGTCGGGGACGGCCGGGATCAGGGCGTGCACGGCGGTGTGCCCCCAGCAGTCGATCCCGCCAGCGCCCAGGACGCCGCAGACGTGGTTGGCTCCCACCGATAGCGAACGCAGCGGAATCTCGAGCAGGCTGGCGTCCGCGGCCGCTCCCTCGCCCCAGCAGACCACGTCGCCCTCTCCGGACACCGCGCACGCGTGGTAGTCGCCCACCTCGATCTGGACGAACTCCCCGGAGGGGGCATCGAGCAGGTCGTGGAGATCGTCGCCCCAGCAGGTCAGCGTCCCGTCGAGCCCGATGGCGCAGCCCGTGTCCTCCCCGGATGCCACGTGGAGGTACTGGCCCGACGGGGGATCGCACTGCCCGAGATCCTCGAACGGCATGTCGCAGCCCCAGCAGCGGACACTGCCTCCGGTGTCCAGCCCGCAGGTGTGGTGCCGCCCCGAGGCGACCTCGCTGAACAGCACGTCGGGGGGGGCGCACCGTGCGTCGTCGCACCCCCCCCAGCAGACGATCGTGCCCTTCGGCGTGAGACCGCAGGCGTGCTCGGCGCCAGCGCTGATCGCCGCGAACTCGTCGGCGGGCTCCTCGAGCACGCCCTCCACGTCGTTGCCCCAGCAGACCGCGCGCCCGTCCGTCTGCAGGCCGCAGAAGAACTCGTCCCCGGCTGCCACCTGGGACACCGCCGAGTCCGGCGGAGGGTGGGGATCCAGCATGCCGGTCCCCCAGCAGAGGATCTCCCCCTTCGAGGTCCAGCCGCAGGTCTCGTAGGACCCCGCAGCAACGCCGGCGTAGGTCGCGGATGGGGGGCGGGCCTCGCCGGTCCAGGGGTGACCCCAGCAGCGGATCGTGCCGTCGTGGCGAAGGCCGCAGGAGTGGAACAGGCCCGTGGAGACGGTGCGCCAGGGTCCCGCTGGGGTCGTGTCGTCGTCCCCGCTGTCGTCGTCGGCCGTGTCGTCGTCGGCCGTGTCGTCGTCGGCCGTGTCGTCGTCGGCCGGAGAGTCGTCATCCTCGGGGCAACCGTCGATCGCGAACGCCAGCAGGACACAGACCAGGGCGGACCGCCACCCCATCGACCGGGGACGCCGGCGACGCTTCCCGGCGAGCTGGCGGACGCTTCGCGGCCTCATGATCCCTCGACGGCCTCTCGGAGAGCTGCGCCGGACAGGATCGTCAGCAGCGCCCGCGGATCGGCCGCGGACGGGGTGAAGTCCCAGGAGCCGGAGGTGTGCTCGACGAGATCCGGCACGCCGTCGCCGTCGATGTCGTCGACGGCCCGCAGGGAGGTGTTGTTCTGCGTCATCAGCGGTGAGCTGCCCGTGGCACCGTCGAGGCTCACCTCGCCGTGGACCACGATGAGGTCGGCGAACCGCCGCTCGCCCGCGGCTCCGTGGACCTCGGGACCGCCCAGGAAGACGTGGAACAGGCACCGCAGCGGGCTGTCCGCGGTGTCCTCGACGCCGTACGCCAGGGCGACCGTACGCGGTACCTCGCTCTTGCCGTCCGCGATGATGACGTCGTCATCGCCGTCACCGTCCAGATCGAAGATCGCCAGGGTCGACCCCATCCCACCAGGGATTCCGTGGGTCGTCTGGCTCAGGTACCGCGCCTGGGGAAGCGCCTCCGGGCTCCACCCCTCGGCCAGGCCCGGGAACACCCACGCGATACCGTCGGCCACCGAGTCGTTCCCCAGGACCTGCGCCTGCGGGACCATCTCGTCGACCACGACGACGTCGGTGCGGCCATCGCCGTCGAGGTCCCCGGCCTGGACCAGCCCCTCCATGGTGACGTGCAGGATCGGGTGCATCGGGACCGGCACGGCGACGGCGACGTCCTCGAGCGTCAGCTGCGACGGCCAGAGGTCTCGGCCGGAGAACAGCGCCAGGGCGGTCTGCTCCTGGAACAGCTCACCCCCGACGGTCAGGAGCATCAGGTCGACGTGTCCGTCCCCCGTCAGATCGCCGGCTCGCTCGACCACATCGAGTCCCTCGGGCCCGATCGCGGTCTCGATGATCACATCGAACGCAGCACGGTCCAGCTCGCCGGGCCGATCGCCTCCCAGCAGGATCCCCACCTCGCCGGACTCGAGCGGCCCCCCGGTGGCCGCCAGGTCCTCGGTGCCGTCGCCGTTGACGTCCCCGATCGCCGTCACGCTGGCATGGGACTGGAAAGGTCCGCTGGCGACGGACGCGGGGAGCAGCGGGTCGGGGTCGGGGCCCCACCAGATCCGGATCGCGGGGATCTCCGTCGGATAGGGCTGCGCCAGGACTCGATCCTGTGCTCCGTCCCCGTCAAGATCGAGCACCGCGGTCGTGCCGCGGACCCGGATCCCCTGCGCCTGTTCCGGTGGGAGCTCGATGGCGTCGACGGCCTCGCTCTCGATGTCGATCTCCACGTCCCCCCCGGTGCGCTGGCGTGCACCGTCGACGAGGACCGTCGCGACCTGCTCCGGGTTGTCACCGGTACAGATCCCGAGCTTGGTCATCGACCGGCAGTGAACGGTGACCAGGGCGTCGGGGACGTGGTCTCCATTCGCGTCGTGCCACGCTCCCGATCGGCCGAGGTACATTCGCCCCCAGCCCTCCGGTTCGGCGTGCAGCGGCCGGAACCGTGCCGAGCTGTGGATCAGCTCGCTGGCGGCCACCCACGGTAGGTCACACGGCGCCTGGTCGACGCAGTCCGGGTCGGCGCACCCGTAGAGCCCGTCCTGGTCCACGTCGGCAATCTCGGCGCAGGACTCCGTCACCCCGGGAGGCTCGGTCGGGCAGCCGCAACCGGTCACGCCGAGGACGAAGGCGAGGACGGCAGGAAGCGACCTCAGGGACGTCCCGGGTTCCACTCGGGGAGGCATGCCGGCTCCTCCAGGTGGGGATCGACGGTCTGGCCCCATGGGTTGAACACCGTACTCTTGTACGACTGGAAGCCGGTGTAAGTATAGGCGGGTGGGACCAGCCCGCGATCGCTCCACTCGCAGGGTGGGGTCGACAGCATCTCGTACGCGCCCCATCGGGGATCGAACAGCAGCCAGGCTGCGACGCCTTCACTGGTGGTCCACGTCGTGTCCGGATCGACCACGCTGCCCCACTCGTCGACGACGGGGCTGTCGACCAGCTCCAGGGTATCGCCGAGGGTGGCGATCATCGCCTCGCTGGCGTTGAGCACGTCGGGCGTGGCCCCGGTCACCTCCTGCCGCCAGAACTGATCCAGGACCGTCCATCGCGGGAGCATCATCGTGTGGCCGGGTTCGAGCTCGTTGAGGACGTCGATCAGCCATTGGTCCATCGGATCGATGGCGTTGCGCATCGCGGTGTAGTCCGCAGGCGGGAGGGCGAAGTCCCCGACGTAGCTGTTGCCGATCTCCCCGGTGTGGAGGTCGCGCAGAGCCATCGCCACGGCCTGACGAGACTGGTCGCGGTTCGACGCGTACTCCGAGGCCAGCCAGCCCAGCATGTCCGGGGAGTAGAACGGGAAGAAGCTGTCGGACACGCTCCCAAGGTTCAGCGAACCCTGGAGCTGATCGATCAACAGGTTCTCGTACGGATCGGCGAACAGGTCACCCACCATTCCCGCGACGTCGTTGGCCGTGAAAGGTCCAACGCCCTGGTAGTTCGAACCCCCCTGATCCAGGAAGAACGCCGCGTCGATCCCGTACATCCGGAGACCGACGCTGGAGCGCGCGGGCTCGAGATCGAAGATATCGGCGGGGTACGCGTTGTCAGCCCAGAACTGAGGAGCCCACTGCCACTGGCGGTCGAACCGGAGCGGGAACACCCATTCGAAGGTCATGTAGACCGTGACATCGCCGGTGATGAACTGGGTCGCGGAGAAGGTGTCGTAGGCGATGAAGTCGTCCTGGGCGTCCTGCAGGGCATCCGCCGCGCCCTCCTCGAAGTAGGCGTGCGTCTGGAACCACGCCTCGTAGTAATTCTGGGCGGTGCACGCCGGGTCATCGTCACAGTTCTCGGAGGCAGTCGTCATGATGTCCACCAGGCCCTCGCGGACCGGGACCACCGGGCACCCGTTCTCGGTCGCCTGCATCACCACGCTGACCTCGACACCCTGGAGATCGACGTTCACCCCGAGGGGGATGTGCACGAGGATGTCACCCCGGTAGTCCGCCTCCAGGTATGGGGGCGGGAAGTAGTGGCTCAGCAGGTACCCCGGTCCTGGCGTCTGCTCGAGGTTGTAGTCGTGGCAGTTGCAGTTCGTGGTCACGTCGGTCGAGCTCGGCGGCAGGGGCTCCATCCGGATCGGGCGCGGGCCGGAGAGCAGATCGGCGTGCGGAATGTCGATGGGCGTTACCTGATCCGGGTCGAGCGCCATGCAGAAGACGGTTCCCTGGGCCTTGTCCGTGTACAGGTAGTCCGGCTGGGCACAGATCCCGGACGCGAAGCCCGAGTCCTGGTCGTAGGTCGACCACGCCGTGCCGACCTGGTCGAAGTACTCCAGGCAGCCGAGCTCGCAGTTCGCGCGGTCCGCGGGGCCCGCCAACTCTCCGCAGATGTCGGTCTGACACGCACTGATGGCGCCCTGCGACCATCCTGCGAATTGGTCATCGCAGAGTCCCTTGAAGAGGTTGGGGACACCCGTGTCGATCGCATTCTCGACGAACACCCGGAGGAAGCTGGCCAGGTTCGGCCGCTCCAGGACCGGGTTGGGCTGGTAGTACCAGCCGACGAGACCGGGATCGTCCAGGTCCCGCGCCTGGAGCACCTTCACGGTGTCGAGCTCGGCGACGTTGTCCGCGGACATCGCAACCCAGCTGGCCCATCCGACGTTCTCCCCCTCGAAGCTCGAGATCCCCTCGTCCCCGAACGGGTTGGGGAAGTACGAGTCGTCCCCGACGAGGACCACGGACATGCCGACCTCGTTGAAGTCCCCCATCGGATCCGCGCTCGCGCAGCCGCCGCTGCTGTTCCAGTCCCGCGCGGCGCGGGCGGCACCGATGCCGAGGATCCCCTCGTAGCCACTCTGGGGCTCCCCGCCGACGCGGTTGTTGACCTCGAACGCGAACGCGCCGAGCAGGGCCCCGGCATGGACCGACCATTCGCCGCCCTTCGCATCCACGAGCTGCTCGAGCCAGGGGTCGAGGAACGGCGTGAGCACCTCGTGCCAGCCACCGAGCAGGATGGTGTTGATCGCGTCCTCCAGCCCGTTGCCATCGGACGGGATGCCGGGGTCCAGCGCCGCGAAACCGCTCGCCGTGGCAGGCTGGCCCGGATCGACCCAGGCGTCCTGCAGAGACACCGTGGTGCTGGTCGGAGGGGTGATCTCGATGGAGTCGTCGAGCGGCATCGCGTACAGGTTGCCGCCGAGATTGGCACTCCACAGCGTCTCGACATCCTCCTGCGGCAGGAGTTCGTAAGACTGGCTGAGGTTCCAGATCGTCGGCTGGTACGAGAGTTCGAAGCGATACGCCGGAATGTCGCTGTCCTCGAGGTACACCGTGATCACCAGCGGTTCGTCGGGGACCACGAGTGCGTGGGCCAGCAGCGACGCGCGCAGGTAGTCGTGCTGCACCTCGAACAGGTCGGTCCGCGCCGATTCACGGGCACCGATGACCGGCAAGGACCCCGAGACCTTGATCTCGGTGACCTCCCCGAACTGGGATAGCTGGCTCCACACCGTGACCCAGAAGATCTCGTCGTCGCCGTGGAGGAGCTCCTCGAAGTCCTCCTCGTGCAGGGACACCTGGAAGTCGAAGTCGTCTCCCTCCCAGAGGTGGACCAGCCCCCACCGCAGCGGGTCGAGGGTCGAGGGGATGTTGTCGTGGAGCACGTCGCACAGGTCGGACGCACCCGGGGGACCCGACGCGCACTCGTGCTCCACGTGGAGGAACACGTCGTCGAGCTCGTCGTTGGGGAGGTCGTCCTGTCCCGGTAGGGATGAGGCGCTGGAGAGTACCTGCAGCAAGGCGGGATCGTAGAGACGCCCGCGGGACAGGTAGCCGTGGTGAATCTCGGGATCCACGCAGTCGGTGGCCGTCAGATCCGGGTGGTTGGGCAGGATCCAGGTCTCGGTCGCGACCAGCTCGGTCTGGTTGAACATCTCGGGGGTCACGCCGTCGAGGTCGAGCAGCCCCGCGTCGAACAGGTGGTCGAAGAACTTCGTCAGGATCGTCAGGCGTGCCGCGTCGGCCCAGCCCGCGACGAGGGTCGTGCGTTTGGGGTGGAGGATCACCTCCACGGCGAACAGCTCCTCCGGGAGGCCTGCCTGCCATTCCTGGATCGCGCCGTCGCCGAGATACTGTGGAGACCGGAACCGGACCGCCACGAGGCCCGAGTCAGGCTCGAACGGGGGGTAGCGCAGGGCCACGTTGTCCAGGCACAGCTCTGGCTGCGACGAGCTCTGGCAGACCAGCACCCGGTGCTGGAGATCCAGCGCCTTGGCCGAGATCCGGACCTCGGAGTCCGGCTCCTCGACCGTCCCGGAGGGGAACAGTCCGCTGAGGGCCGAGGCGTTGAAGAAGAGGACCGCGATCACCACCGAGGACGATCCCAGCAGACCACGTCGCACGAACGCACTTCTGGATCCGGACACGATGTTCCTCCTGGCGATGGATGGCGTTGATCTCGGGGTGCCCCGCGGGCCCACGTCCCGCCCCACGACCGGGGACGTTATCGCCTCCCGCGGAGACCTGTCAAGGCGGTAGGAGGCGGTAGGAAAATGCTCCGCCGCCGCTGACGCCGCCCATCCACGAGCCCTCCTGTCAGGACGAGCATAGCAGGGGTTTTCGGCCGTCACCAAGCACGCAGAACCGTCGTTCCGCCGGGTGCGTTTCCGGCCCCATTGGTGTCATGCGCGGCGGGACGGCTTCATGATAGGAAGAAGACGGGTTCGCCGTCGTCACCGGGCGGGTCGATGTTGTCATCCTTGCTGGTCGGCGGGTCGATCCCGTCGAACTCGTCGTTCGGGACCTAATCGAAGCCCAGGTCTTGGTGATGCCAGGCACTGAATCGGTGCCTGGTTCAGGGAGGTAGGGGAACATCCTGGTCCCGGGCTCATTCACCCATCAACCCATCGACCAGCCAACGCGTGAAGTCGAGCCCTGAACCCCGCCTGTCGAGGAACCGATCGCCCCGCTCGGCCGAGAGGAACACGTTGAACTTGCCCTGCGCCTCGGAAAAGGAGAGCGACGCGACGTTCTCGCGGAGCCAGCTCTTGGGGACGGCGAGGACGTGGAACCCATCGTCGTCGCGCTCCTCGCACACCAGCACCAGCACGCCGTCGCCCTCGATCTTGTCCGGCGTGAGCTGGTGCCACCAGGACCAGCGTCCCGTCCAAGAACGCTGGGGCTGGTGCACCTTCGACGTGATCACGTTCCGAGCCGCGGAACGCGTTCCGATGGAGGCCGGTCCGAAGCCCAACCGCTTCTGCAGGTTCTCGTCGAACACGAGTCGCCGGGCGAGGTAGCCGATGGCTCGATCACGGATGGACATGGCTTGTGCTCTCCCAACGGGCGCATCGGCCGAAAGGGGGCGCTGGTAAAATCGCGCCAGGTTTGACGTAAG
>CAZOYV010000333.1:0-8709 GCA_964584075.1 uncultured Rickettsiales bacterium
GATGTCAGGCGACATGCAACGACTCATGCGGCTGGGCGTGAAACGCAACACCAGCGCGGAGCCAGTCCCTGACAGCGGCGTCCATCGGTCGAGGGTATGCACCGATGGATCGGTCTATTGGCTCGACGTCCGGTCCAGGGCGTGCGAGAGTTCTAGCGGCGGTGGCGTCTGCTCACGCGTGGAACCCTGCGCGAGAGCGAGAAGGAGGTCTTGATGAGAAGGTCATGGCTCGTGGTGGTGTTCGTCTTCACGCTCTCCGCGGTCGGTATCGCGGCGGGGCAGAAGACGCAGGCTCCCTTGATTCCGGTGACGCCGGCCACGACCGCTGCGCAAGCAGGTCTCGCGCCATCGAATCTCCTGGCGAACGAACCGCCGCTGGCGGGCGACGAGATGCACACCACGGACACCGACTTCGATCTCTGCGACGAGCTGGAGGTCGGCTCCGAGACGGCGTGGGCCGACGGGGACCGGTATGTCAAGCGCGGGAACTGGGCAACCTACACGCCCTATCCGCCGAGTGACCCGGTGGTTCTCTTCGCCGGCAGGAACATGGATGCTGGTCTCGTCACGTTCGTCGACAACGGGGATGACACGCTGACCATCACCCTCGCCTTGAACGCCAACTGGCGATTCGCCGAGGGTGACGAGGAGAACCTCCACATCCAGCACTACGATCTGGAGAGCGGCGGCGTGCCCCAGCAGAACCCCTCGCCCGGCCAGTTCGACTACAAGAGCCACGAGATCTCCGGGTTCGGCGGCACGGCGATGGCGGTCCTGCCAGTGGCCGACTTCTACGGTATCCACGCCGCGCTCGAGAACGTGGTCGCCTGCGCACTGCGCGATTGCGCCGATTATGGCGATTTCGCACCCGGGGATTCCATCGAGGGCGAGGGCGCGGTCATGCCAGGGTTGACCATCGACGCCGTGGGTACGGCGGTGAAGATCTCCGAAGGTCAGGTTCCCGATGTCTATGGCGCACCCAACAACGGGTCGTGCGACGTTTCCCCGTACGACTACCCGACCAACGGATGCCTCGACCCCAACGGCGGTTTCTCCGACGACGAGACCCAGAACGCCGTCAGCGCACATTTCTATACGTTCGCATTCGACCATGCCGTACACGAGTTCTCCTTGCGGATGCTCGACTTCGGCGATTTCAACCCGACCCTCGCAACGGATCACCTGGTCGAGATGAAGGCGTACAACGGCCTCGTCGAGGTCGACACCGAGGTCCTCTCCTACACCTCTCCTCCGCAGCAGAATCCTCGAAGTAGCGACCTGCATGGCGACATGACTTGCCCGGTCGACAGTCAGGACGGCGGTACAGGTGATGCCTGCAGTGCCCCACCGGGATCGCCGGGGAACTACCTGTGGGAGGTCCACAGCGACGAGGGTATCTCGCGTGTGACACTCGAATTCGGAGTCGGCTACGATCCCAAGACCGGCTTTGACCACCTCTGCACTACGACCTACCTGACCTACTCATACGAGTAGTCTCCCCATTCGCGCTCCCCGCACATCACACGATTCGACTCGGCGAAGCCCTGGACCGTCACACCTCGGTGCCAAACGTCGATCCCCCCCCGCATCTACAGATACCCATACTCCTTCATCTTCACTTCCGAGATGAGATCACACAGGTCGTGGTTGTCCGCACACAGGAGCGCTCGCAGTGCCCTGGTCTGTTGCTGCGACAGGTGATGATGTAGATGTTCCTGCGCCCAGGGTATGACACGCGTCATCTTCAGCAACTTGTAATAGGCGGCCCGAACCGGTACCAGCGATCGTAGCGTCCTGCGACCGAAACTCGGCACACGATTCGCATAGGCCGCGATTTTCTGATCGAGAGTCACTCTTTCACTGCGCTTGCCTGTCTTGGTCGCGATTCTGGCATTCTGGATCGAGGAGAAGAATAGCCCTCTGATTCTGGCCGAATCCACATCGATGATTTCGGATAGCGTGCCGAAATAGGATTCCGGATCATGCCGTAGGTCCTCGAACAACAGGATCTGCAGCTCTGGAAAGCTCCGCTCTATGTTGGCGAGGAGACGATGGTAGAAGAAGACATCGAACTCGTCCGAGTCGGGTTCGCTCTCGACTCTCTCCACGAACTTCTCGAGAGTGTTCATTCTCTCGTCGGAATGATACTTCCATCGAAATAGCTCGACGTAGTACGAATAGAGAAAGCTGGTGGGTTCGCGAAGAGAGATCAGCGCCTGTGTGTGATACGGACGAAGCAATCTGCTCAGATCGGGAATGGTCTCCTTGTACTTCCTGCTGTAGGTCAGTGACTCCTCACTGATCACATTGACCCTGTCCTCGACCAGGCGGGACTCCAGGCGTTCTCGGACTACCGAGTAGTCCCCCGAGGTCTCGGCGCCGTTCAGGAGCCTGAGGATATTGCCGAACGGATTGAAATAGTCGTCGTCGAGGGCCGTCTTGTACCGTCCAAGGTAGTTGATCTCCCCTTCCCGATGGAGCGGCATCAGCACATTGAGTTGCAGAGACGTGGTCGCAGTCTTCGGCAACCCCAGATGCAACACGATTCGATACACGAACTACTCTCCATTGCGAGAGGAGGCCTGGTACAGGCTGTCACACCGATATCGAACGAAACACGGAACTGGCTCTCCCGCTATCTTCCTTCCGAATCTCGGACCTGCTTGATGGCATCGGCAATGCTCGTCAGCTGTCCACCGCCGAGAGAGCTTCCACTGGGCAGGCACAGCCCCCTCTCGAAGATGGCTTCGGAGACGGATCCTCCGACGATGCGGCAGCCCTCGAAGACCGGCTGCAAGTGCATGGGCTTCCAGACGGGGCGAGACTCGATGTCCAAGCTCTCCAGATGCACGCGGATCTGCTCTCGCGTCGCGCCGAACTCACGCGGCTCGACGGTGATGCAGGTCAGCCATTGGTTCGATCTGCCGAAGTCTGCCTCGGGCATGAACGCCACTCCGGGCACACCCTCCAGTGCGGAGCGATAGAACTGGTTGTTGGAGCGTCGCCTCGACACGCGGTCGTCCAGGACCTGGAGCTGACCTCGACCGACGGCCGCGAGCAGGTTGCTCATCCGGTAGTTGTACCCGATGTGCGAGTGCTGATAGTGGGGCGCCGGGTCCCGCGCCTGGGTCGCCAGGAACCGTGCCTTCTCCACCATCTCCACGTCTTCGGAGACCAGGGCGCCGCCACCGCTGGTGGTGATGATCTTGTTTCCGTTGAACGAGAAAACGCCAATGGGGGCCAGGGTCCCGGCGTGTCGCCCCCGATAGGTGGCCCCGAGCGCTTCGGCAGCATCCTCGATGGCGGGGACCTCGAAACGAGCGCATGCCTCGAGGATCGGATCCCAGTCGGCGCACTGGCCGTAGAGGTCCACCACGATCACGGCCTTGGGCAGTCTGCCACTTCGCGCGGCCGCCTCCAGGGCCTCGCTCAGGAGCGCCGGATCCATGTTCCACGTCGCGGGGTCCGAGTCGATGAAGACCGGACGGGCCCCGACATACGTGATGGCGTTCGCGGTCGCGGAGAACGTGAACGTGGAGGTGAACACCTCGTCGCCCGGCCCGACTCCGAGCAGCACCAGCGCCAGGTGGAGCCCCGCCGTCCCGCTGGAGAGGGCCGCGACGTGGGAGCAGTCGACGACCCTGCCGAGCTCTCGCTCGAACGCGTCCACGTGGGGCCCGAGGGGCGCGATCCAGTTGGAGTCGAACGCGTCCAGCAGCAGCTGTCGTTCGGCTGGGCCCACGTGGGGTGGGGACAGGTAGATTCGGGTCATCGTTTCACCTCGTGCCGGGGCTGGGCCTTGCCCTTTGCCATGGATTCACCATCGGGGGGCTACCCCCTCCTGCTCTCTTGCAGGGGCCTGGCCGGGTTCCCGACCACGACGGTGTCGTCGGGCACGTCTCGGATGACCACGGCGCCGGCCCCCACGACGGAGTCCCTCCCGACCCTCTTCACGCCGGTCATGATCACGGACGCGATCCCGACGAAGGCGAATGCTCCGATCTCCAGCGAGGCGCCCACGTTCGACCCCTGCGAGAGGAACGCGCCCCTCCCGACGGTCACGTGGTGGGCGACGTTGACGCCGGCGCTGACCATCGCGAAGTCCTCGAAGACGGTCAGCGGCATGACGTGACATCCCTCCAGGATGTAGACCCCGTCGCCGACCTGGATGGAGCGGTGGAGATCGTTGCTGGGATGGATGAAGCAGGGGGTCTCCAGCCCCAGCGACCGGGCCTCCTCGAGGAGTTCGACGCGCCTGTGGTTGTTCCCGATCGGCGCGAAGACGTTGTGGATCCCCTGGTCCCCGAGCCGGTCCAGGGCCTCGGTCGGACCGAGAACGGGAACACCACGGATGCTCGCTCCGGCCTTCGCAGGGTCATCGTCGAGAAACCCGGAGACCTCGTACCTCGACGCCTCGTCCAGGTACTCGGCATAGACCTGGCCGTAGGTCCCCGCGCCGATGATCACGGCCTTACCCATCCAGCTGCGCCCCCTTGAACGGCTCCATGGTCTGCTGCGCGCTCTGGTCGATGCCCTCGCGCCGCACCACGGTGAACAGCGTCCGCACGAGGATCTCGAGGTCCTTGGACAGGCTCAGCTCGTCGACGTAGCGGACGTCCATCGCGAGCTTCTCGTCCCAGGTCAGGTTGTTTCTGCCGGTGACCTGTGCCAGCCCCGTGATCCCGGGCATCACATCGTGCCGCCGGGCCTGCTCGCGATCGTAGAGCGGCAGGTACTCCATGCGCAGGGGTCTCGGGCCGACCAGGCTCATCTCTCCCTTGAGCACGTTGAACAGCTCTGGTAGCTCGTCCAGGCTCGTCTTTCGCAGGAAGCGGCCCAGCCTGGTGACCCGCTGGGCCGGAGGCAGGAGCGCCCCGTCGGCGTTCCGCTCCTCGGTCATCGTCCGGAACTTGACCATGCGGAAGGCTCGACCCCGGTAGCCCGGGCGCTGTTGTCGGAACAGGACGGGCCTGCCCATGCGCCTCCAGACCAGGACACCGATGATCCCCATCGTCGGGGCGATGACGACCACCGCGGGGATCGTGATCGCGAGGTCGAGCCAGCGCTTCCCGCGTCGTCTGTAGAGCCCCTCTCGACTTCCTCTGCTCATACCGCCGCGGTCCCTCCGGCGAGAATCGGGTCTCGAGCAGGCTGGAATCCGCTGCGGGCCGCTCCCCGGCTCATGCGATGGACTCCGCTCGACCCCGTCGAACCTGGCGACCAGCGGCAGGCTGTCGGGACGGTCTGCGTGATCGTCTCTCTCCTGACGGACACCATGGACCGGGATTCACCGAAGCCGCGCGGGGTAGGAGGTCAGTGGCGAGCCGAACTCGTCGCCGTCGGATGCGTTGTCCCTGGATTCCACGTTGACCACGGGGACCTGGACGCTGTCGATCTCGAAGATCGTCGCGTTCTCGAGAAGACCACCCTCGCCACCGTTCGCGGAACATCCATCCTGCGTCACGGTGATGTCGAACGGAGTGTAGTCCTCCACACCGTGGGGGGTCTCGGTGCCATCGAGGAACCGGAAGCCGAACGCGTTCGTGAACGATTGGAACTCCGCCCTCTCGTAGTGGACCACGTCATCACAGAGCCCGACGTACTCCTGGAATCCCTCGCTGGAAGCAGCCTGGACGCGCTCGATCTGGTCCGTGTCGAGCGTCGTGGCGAAGTCGTCGGGAAGGTACTGGAACTGATCCTCGCCGGTGAAGTGCTGCTCGAACGGCAGGTCCTCGCTGAACTCGATCAGGGTCCAGCCCCCCCCATCGGTGGTCATGTCGCACGGGACCTCGAACACGGAGCCGCCGCCGGGCGGATCGATCCAGTAGTCCCCATCCGGGGCGCCGGGCCTGGCATCCAGGATCGCGAGGCAGGTGGCACCGGGGCAGGCTTCCCCCGAACCCAGGACAGGCCCGTCGATGTCGTCGTCGCAGTCGTTGTCGATCCCGTCGCACAGCTCCTCGGCCCCGGGATGGACCTGGTCATCGTTGTCGTCGCAGTCCCCCTCCGCGCCACTGAAACCGTCGCCGTCCAGGTCATCCTCGGAGGTCGTGTCGTCGTCTCCCGTGGTCGTGTCGTCGTCGTCTCCCGCCGCGCCGACCGGCTCCTGCACCAGGTGCGCCTGGCACGCGGCGAGAAACAGCCCGAGGCCGCCTGCCAGCAGCACCGCAAGCGATAGCCCCAGCGTTCGAAGGGGCAAGTGTCTCCTCATACGATCTCCCTCACATCTCGATACCATCCTACGTCGCTGTGCGCACCCGTTCCAGGCTGGAAGCCGCGGACCGGTTCGAGCCGTGGGCACTGCTGGTGAGAGAGCGTCCCGCCGATGCCACCGATCCCCGATCCCTCCTGTCTGGCTGAGAATAGCAGGGGATTTCACCCTTCACCAAGCATGCAGATCAGGGGCGTTCTGCGCTCGTTCCACCACCAGGCCGATGCTCCATCGGGAAGAGCTCCCCGATCGTGACAGTTCCGCCGACGGGCACTCGTCACCCCGCTTCCGGGCGGATACACCCTTTGTCTCCGTCTTGCGAGGCACGATCCCTCTTCATGCCGGGAGGACCATGGGATCGTCATCGTGCTCCCTTCCCGGGCCATGAACTGGTATTCGTTGCCGAGGATCTCCCATCTCCCAAGGAGCCGACGGAACGTCTACAGTTGAGACACAGGACGAGGACACCATGACCAAGAACATCGCCGTCGTCGGGATGGGCTACTGGGGCAAGAACCTCGTGCGCAACTTCCACGCGCTGGGCGCGCTGGGGGTGATCTGCGACCCCGCCCAGGAGAGCCGCGAGATGGCGGCCGAGCAGTACCCCGAGGTCCCCTTCGTCGCGGACTACGACGACGTGCTGGCGGACGAGTCGATCCAGGGCGTGGTACTGTCCACCCCCGCGATCCGCCACCACCCGATGGCCAGGCGGGCGCTGGAGGCGGGCAAGGACGTCTACGTCGAGAAGCCGCTGGCGCTGAACGTGCCCGAGGGGCGGGAGCTGGTGGAGCTGGCCCGGCGCGAGGGGCGGATCCTGATGGTCGGGCACATCCTGCGGTACCACGCGGCGGTGCTGCGGCTGAAGGAGCTGATCGACGGGGGCGAGCTGGGGCAGCTGCGCTACCTGTACTCCAACCGCCTGAACATGGGGAAGATCCGGACGGAGGAGAACATCCTGTGGAGCTTCGCGCCGCACGACATCTCGGTGATGCTGGCGCTGCTGGGCGAGGAGCCGGTGGAGCTGGGGTGCCAGGCGGGGACGTACCTCAGCGAGGCGATCCCGGACGTGACGATGAGCCAGTTCCTGTTCCGCAGCGGGGTGCGGGCGCACATCTTCGTGTCGTGGCTGCACCCGTTCAAGGAGCAGCGGCTGGTGGTGGTCGGGTCGAGGAAGATGGCGGTGTTCGACGACACGGCCGAGGACAAGCTGGTGCTGTACCCGCACCGGGTGGAGTGGCGCAACCGGGTGCCCGAGGCGGTCAAGGGCGAGGGCGAGGTGGTGCCGCTGGAGATGAGCGAGCCGCTGCGGGCGGAGTGCCAGCAGTTCCTGGACAGCATCGCGTCGCGGGAGGCGCCGCCGACGGACGGCGAGGAGGGGCTGCGGGTGCTGGGGCTGCTGCACGCCTGCCAGGAGTCGCTGGAGAGCGGGCAGTGGCTGGACCTCCGCGAGGCGCCGGAGGCCGCGCCGGCGCGGGGCTACTTCGCCCACGAGACGGCGGTGATCGACGACGGGTGCGAGATCGGGGCGGGGACCAGGGTGTGGCACTTCACGCACGTGATGAAGGGCGCGAGGATCGGCGCCGGCTGCAACTTCGGGCAGAACTGCCTGGTGGCCTCGGGGGTGACCGTCGGGGACAACGTCAAGGTCCAGAACAACGTGTCGATCTACACGGGCACGGAGATCGAGGACGACGTGTTCCTCGGGCCGTCGTGCGTGCTGACCAACGTGACCAACCCGCGCTCGCAGGTGGTGCGGCACGGCATCTACGAGCGGACGGTGCTGCGGCGGGGGGTGACGGTGGGGGCCAACGCGACGATCGTGTGCGGCGTCGAGCTCGGGCGCTACACGTTCGTCGCGGCGGGGGCGGTGGTGACCCGGGACACGCCGGACTACGCGCTGATGGTGGGCACCCCGGCGCGCCAGGAGGGGTGGATGAGCCGGCACGGGCACCGGCTGCAGGGCCCGGACGACGGCGGCGTGATGGTCTGCCCCGAGAGCGGCTTCCGCTACCGCGAGGAGTCCCCGGGGCGGCTGGTGTGCCTCGACCTGGACGAGGACGCGCCGCTGCCGGACCACCTGGCCACCGGCACCCGCGACTACGACAGCTTCAAGGCCGATCCGAGCTGACCCCGGCCCCTCCCCTGTTCCGGCCGCGCGGCGGCCACAAGGAGCCATGACGATGGGTGTTCCCCTGCTGGATCTCAAGGCGCAGTACGCGACCATCAAGGACGAGATCGACGCGGCCGTGGCCGACGTGTTCGAGTCCCAGTGGTTCATCCTCGGGCCCAAGGTCGCCGAGTGCGAGGAGCGCATCGCGGCGTACTCGGGCTGCCCGCACGCGGTGGGTGTCTCGTCGGGCACCGACGCGCTGCTGATCGCGCTGATGGCCGAGCGGATCGGGCCCGGGGACGAGGTGATCACGACGCCGTACACGTTCTTCGCCACGGCGGGGTGCGTGTCGCGGGTGGGCGCCACGCCGGTGTTCGTCGACATCGAC
>CAZOYV010000334.1:0-8699 GCA_964584075.1 uncultured Rickettsiales bacterium
GTCGTGCGTGGCGGATTTGCAGCCGAAGTGGCTATGCCCGACAGGCTCCTAGCCCCGACGCCCCTCGCGGCGGCCGAGGATCGCGCCGCCGGCCAGGAACAGCACGCACACCACCGGCAGCCACGCCCCGGCGTGGGCGTACGGCGTGCCGGGGCGGACCAGCGGCAGGTCGGCGACCAGCGGGCCGGCGCCCTCGGCGTGGTGGTCGCGGCGGGCCAGCACCCGGCCGCGGGCGTCGACGATCGCGCTGATCCCGTGGGTCGCGCCGCGGACCACCGCGAAGCCGGAGTCGACGGCGCGGACCCGGGTGCCCTGGAGGTGGAACTCCTGGACCTGCTCCCAGTCGTTGGTCGGCACCGCCAGCAGCGCGACCCGCTCGCGGCCGTAGCCGCGGGCCAGGTCGGGGAAGTTGTCGTCCTGGCAGATCATCACGCCGAGGCGGGCGGCGGGGCTGTCGACGGTGACGAGGTCGCCGTCGCCGGCGGTGTAGTCCTCGAACCCCGGGATCAGGTGGGTCTTGACGTAGTCGCCGTGGACGGCGCCGTCGGGGCCGATCACCACGGCGTGGTTGTCGTTCCCGGCGCGGTCGAAGTAGCCGACCACCAGCGTGGCGCGGGTCTCGCGGGCCAGGGCGCCCAGCGCGTCGAGGGTCGGCTCGACCTCGCCGGCGTCGAGGCGCAGCGCGACCTCGGGGGCCACCACCAGGTCGGCCCCGCCGCCGGCGGCCTCGCGGACCATCGGGGCCAGCACGCGGCGCAGGTACTCCGGCGTTCCGCCGGGCTCCTCCCAGGTGGCGCCGACCTCGTCGTAGGTCCAGCCCACCGCGCCGACGCGCACCGTGGCGGTGGTGGGCGGAGACATCCGCGACACCGAGAACACCACCGCGACGAGCACCACCGCGGCGGCGGCGGTCAACGCCGGCCAGCAGCGGCGCAGCTCGCCGCGGCGCAGCTCGCCGAGCCGGGCGATCGGCAGCGCGACCAGCCCCTGGGCCAGCACGACGACGAACACCACCCCGACGATGCCCGCCAGCGAGGCGACCTGCACCGTCCACGGCCACGCCACCAGCGCGCGGGCGAAGCACTGGGTCGCACCGAACCCCGGGATCAGCGTCGCGAGGTACTCCGAGCCGGTGAACGCGGCGGCGGCGACGAACGGCCCGGCGCCGGGTGGCAGGCGTCGTAGCACCGCGGCCGCGGCGCCGCCGGCGACGGCCCACAGCAGCGCGAAGCCGAGCCCCATCGCGAGCGCCATCGGCACCGGGAACTCGAGGATCGTGGCCAGCACCACGTCCTGGGCGACCCCCACACACCCCGCCGCCAGCGCCCCGCGGACCCACCCCGTGCCCGGATGGAGCAGCACCACGAGGAACGGGATCAGCCCCACCAGGGTCAGCCACGGCGCGAACAGCGGCGGCCCCGCGAGCCCCAGCAGCGCGCCCGACAGCAGGCACAGCGGCAGCCACACGACCGGGGGCAGGCTGGAGCGGGGAGCGCGCATCCTGCTACCCTGATCCACCTCACGACCGAGTGCAAGGAGAGGAGCCAGAGATGAGCCCTGTCGAGCTGACCGTGGGCGACGTCGCCCCGGCGTTCACCGGCGAGACCAACGACGGCCCCGTGTCGCTGGCCGACTTCCGCGGCAAGACGGTGGTCCTGTACTTCTATCCGAAGGACAACACCAGCGGGTGAATCAAGGAGGCGTGCGGGTTCCGCGACGCCAACGACGACCTGCAGGACCTCGGCGCGGTGGTGCTCGGCGTGAGCAAGGACGGCCTCAACAGCCACGCCAACATGACCGCCAAGCACGAGCTGAACTTCCCGCTGATATCGGACCCCGATCGGGAGATCATCGAGGCCTACGGGGTGTGGCGGGAGAAGAAGATGTACGGCAAGACCGTGATGGGCCTGGAGCGCTCCACGTTCGTGATCGACGGCGAGGGCGTGATCCGCCAGATCTGGCGCAAGGTGAAGGTCGAGGACCACACCGAGAGGGTGCTCGAGTTCGTGCGCGGGATGGGCTGATCTTGTTTGCACCGATCGGCGCCGCCGATCGCTCTTAGCGGGCATGGATGCGATCTGGCTGATCCTGTTCTTCCTGGTCTGGGTCTTCCTCCAGGCCTACCTGCTGCCCAAGTTCGGGGTCTCGACGTGAATGTCGGGCGGCTGTCGCGTGCCGACGCCCGAACCCCGCAGGGACGACGACCCAGAAGAGTCCGTCCCCGAGAACCGGCCGGCGTCCTGAACCGGCCCTTGCCACGGCGTCCCCACGTGGGCTAAGTCCGGGTGCGGGAGGTCGTGATGGTCGCGCTACGCCTGCTCGTTCCCTGCGCTCTGCTCGCGCTGCTGCTCGGCTGCCCGGTGCAGCCACCCTACACCGACGACGACGGCGCGGACGACGACGGGGCCGACGACGACGGGGCCGACGACGACGCGGCCGACGACGACGGCGCGGACGACGACGCCGGGGACGACGACGCCGGGGACGACGACTCCGCTCCGGACGCGGTCGACGGCTACGTCTCGATCAGCTTCTACGAGTCCCCCGACGGGATGGGCGGGACCCTCACCGGGGCGACCCTGTCGGGGTCGTTCTACGACGTGATCAGCGAGGCCTCCGGCGGGGTGAGCTACGGGATGCCGGCGGCCGTCGACGACTGCGCGCTGACGCTGTACGACTACGACGACCTGACCGGCGGGCAGGCCGCGGTCTACGACTACCTGGACGCCGGGGTGCTCACCGTCAGCGGCCCCGGGGGCCCGTTCACGCCGCCGTTCGCGGACCTGGGCAACGGGTACTGGGCGTACCAGATGAGCCTGCAGCCCGGCTCGCAGCTGCAGTTCGGCGCGACCTACGGCGTGGCCGCCAGCGGCGACGAGTTCCCCGCCTTCGATGCCCCCGGCAGCCTGGAGATGCCGGCCGCGATCCAGCTGCTGTCGCCGTCGCAGACCGGCCCGGCGTTCTCGCTGGGAGGCCCGCTGGACGTGGCCTGGAGCGGCGGCGACCCCGGCACGGTGATGATCTACGTGTCGGTCGCCAGCCCGCAGCTGGACTACGGCTACATCGCCTGCGAGGCCAGCAACGACGGGGCGTTCACCGTCCCCGCGGCGCTGATCCAGCAGCTGCCCGACGGCAGCGCCACGCTGTCGCTGATGCAGTCGAACTGGACCCAGGTGGCGGCCGGCGGGCGGTGGGTCACGGTCGCCGGGATGATCACCCTCAACGCGATCGGCACCAAGCCGTAGCGACCCGCTACCCGTCCCTGCGCTTCTTGCGCGAGCGCCCCATCTGCGAGGCGAAGCCCAGGACCCACAGCCCCGCGATGGCGCCGTAGACCAGCAGCGGGATCTCCGCGCCGCTGCCCGGGTCGTGGGCCAGGAACTGCGACACCGACAGCCCGATCCCGGTCAGCGAGCCGAAGCCCGTCACCGCGGCCAGCGCGCCGAGGAACGACGTGGCGACGACCAGCAGGAAGCGCTCCAGGAACAGCCCGATCAGCCCGCCGGCGATCCCGGCGCCGATCACCACCGCGCCCTCGGGCCAGCTCGCCGGCGCGCCGAGCAGCAGCGTGCCCAGCGAGCTGCCCGCGCCGAAGCCGAGCAGGAACACGCCGAGCTTGCGGACCAGCGGCATCAGCGCCGCGAGCAGCACCGCGCCGACGCCGGCGGCGGCGTAGATCCCCCAGCCGGTCCAGCCCAGCGCCGCGCCCAGCTCCCAGCCCAGCGCGCCGCCGATCAGCAGCCCGGCGACGCCGAGCACCAGGCGCACCAGCTTGTAGCCCCAGCCGAGGAGCAGCAGGCCGGCGGCGAGGGCGACGACGCCGAGCACGATCGGGGAGGCGGTGTCCATCGTCGTTCCTGGGGGGACCTACGCAGCGGGGGAGGGGATTATTCGCCGGCCGGGACCCACAGCCCGCGGTCGTCGAGCACCAGCTGCCGCTCGTCGAGCCACACCCCGCGGACGTGGCCGCCGGGCCGCGCGTCGGCGACGATGTCGACGTGGATCGCCGAGCGGTTGAACGCCCCGCTCTGCTGGGCCGCCTCCAGCGCCTCGCTGCCCTCGGGCCCGTAGCTCTCCTCGTAGGACGAGCCGATCGCGATGTGCAGCGTGCCGGCGACCTTCTCGACGTACAGCGGGTGGGTCAGGACCCTGTCCAGCCCGCGGTTCATCCCGAACGCCACCTCGCCCAGGCGGCGGCTGCCCTCGTCGGTCTCGATCAGCGTCGCGAGCTGCTCGGCGCCGACCTCGGCGTCGTACTCGACGATCTTGCCGCCCTCGAAGCGCAGGTGGATGCCCTGGATCCTGGTGCCGGCGTTGACCACCGGCAGGTCGACGTAGATCTCGCCGGCCACGGTGCGCGCGTCGGGGCTGGTGAACACCTCGCCGTCGGGGAAGTTGCGGCGGCCGTCGCACGGCACGATCTGCTGGCCCTCGATGCTCATCCGCAGGGTCAGCTCGCGCCCGTCGGGGTGCTCGGTGACGATCTTGACCTGGCTGGCCCCGTCCATCGCCGCGCGCACGCCCTCGAGCAGCTCGCCCATCGCGCCGTGGTCGGTGGTCGAGGCGCCGACGATCAGGCGGGTGTACTCCTCCATCGTCATGCCCTCGTTCTCGGCGTCGGCGGCGGTGGGGTACAGCGTGATGACCCACGCCTTGCGCAGCCGCTCCTCGAGCAGCGGGCTGCTCGCCGCGGCGATCGCGTGGGCCATCTCGACGGGCAGCCCGGAGAGCAGGTCGGGGCGCGCGGTGCCCAGCACCTCGACGTACTTGTCCATCACCTTGTAGCGCTCGACCATCCAGTCCGGGACCTGCCGGATCTGGTCCAGCGTGCCGTGGCGGGCCATGTCGGCGCCCCACGCCGCGCCGCGGTTGTTGTCGGGCGGCACCAGGAACACGTCGGGCAGCCCGCCGGCCTTGACCACCTCCTCGGAGAGGATCGTGACCAGCGGCCAGGTGATCGGCTCGCCCTTGATCATCACCCGCTCGTCGGGCTCGATCCCGCCCAGCGCGTGGTTCAGCAGGTGGCCCGCCCAGGTGCGCAGGTCGTCGTCGGAGATGTGGGGGTTGTGCACGTCGGCCATCGCGGCGTCCTCTCTGGTGGCGCCGGCCGGCAGCGGCGGCGCGGAAGCGGACCCTATCGCACTCGGGGGCGGATCGGTAGGGGCGGCGGCGGGTTGCGTCGCGGTCCCGCGGGGCGCGCTCGGTCGAGGCGCATCGCCGGACCGTGGCCGGGCCACACCAGCGAGATCCCGAGCTCGCGCAGGCGGCGGTCCGAGGCCCGCTGGGCCGGGCGGTCGATCACGATCCGGTTGGTCTCGGTGCGGCCGCGCACGGTGATGTACATGTCGCCGGCCAGCAGGGCCCCGCTGGCGGGGTGCAGGTAGCAGCAGTGGTCGGGGCAGTGGCCCGGGGTGTGCAGCGCCACCAGCCCGCCGAGCTCGGGGAGCTCCTCGCCGTCGGCGAGCCAGCGCGTCACCGGCGTGCGCAGCCGGTAGGAGCTGCCCGGGTAGCCGATGTGGCGCCCGGCCTGGAACTGGGCCCAGCTGCCCCCGGGCAGGCCGACCCGGGCCCACACGTCGACGAACGGCCAGGCGAACCGCAGCCCGGGGAACGGGTAGCGCAGCCCGCCCTCGACGTAGGGGCGCGCCGACCGCGGCAGCAGCAGCCGGGCCCCCGCCGCGGCGGCCAGGTCGTCCAGGCCGCTGGCGTGGTCGAAGTGCAGGTGGGTGCAGCCCACGTGGCGGACCTCGTCGAGGCGCCGCCCCTCGCGGCGCAGCGCCGCCGCGATCAGCGCGTGCTCGCCGGGCAGGTTGGGGTCGATCACCGCGATCTCGTCGCCGATCACGACGTAGGCGTTGCCCCGGGGGGTCTTGACCTGCAGGACCCGCGGCGCGTCCTCGATCGCCACCACCGCGTGGCCGGGCTCGCGGTCGAGCCAGGCCCGCACCGCGGCCGAGCGGGCGGGGTTGAGGCCCCGGAAGCGCCGCACCATCGCCGATCCTCCCGCCCGGGTTGTCCCACGCCCCGGGGAAAATGCCAAGTCGGCCCTTGCAGCCCGGGGATTCGTGGCTAGATTTATAGTCCACGGTTCAAGTGGATTATGAGGGAAGGAAGCCGATGTCGAAGCCCAAGCTGGTGTCCAAGACCAAGACCCCGCCGTTCCGCGCGGTGCACTGCCACATGACCCGTGGCGCGACCAAGTGGTGCTACGGGCTGTGCAAGCCCAAGAACGGGATGGGGATGTGCGGGCGCCCGGCGTACTGGGCGTACCGGGGTCGCACGCAGCGGGCGATCGCGCGGTACAACCGGGACAGGCGGCCGGAGGAGTCGTCCTCCTCCGCCGCCTGAACCCCGTCGATCAGTAGGAGAGCTCCAGCAGGTACAGCCCGCTGTCCATGCTGTAGTACCCGTCCACCACCAGGTAGTAGGTCCCCGCCGCCGGGGCCGTGAACGTCAGCGACTCGGTCTCGTCGACGTTGTCGTCCGCGCCGTCGAGGCAGTTGGTGTCGGGCGCACCGGCGTCGTCGCTGATGTAGATCACGGCGTCGGGCCCGCCGCTCTCGTAGTACAGGTCGGCGGTGACCATCTGCCCGGACAGCAGCTCCAGCGCGTACACGGCGTCGTCGCTGCCCGCCCCGTACCCGGTGCAGCTGGACGGGTCGGCGTAGTCGTCGAACAGCGGCGTGGTGTCGCCGTACAGCTCCAGCAGCCCGCCCGGGGTCGTCAGATCGATCGTCGGCGCGTCTGCGGTGGTGTCGCCGGGCTGGATCCCGATCGGGACCAGCACCCACAGGTCGAAGGCGAAGCCGTCGGCGTCGACCACCAGGTCCAGGTAGTAGAACCCGCTGGCCGCGGCGGCCGCGTCGACCGTGAAGGTCGCCACCGAGCCCCCGCTGGCGCTGCCGCCGGAGGCCACGGCGCCGAAGTCGACGGTGTCCTGGGTCACGGTCACGTCGCTGTCGAACGACATCAGCGTGCCGACGGTGATCGAGGAGTCGCCGAGCCCGTCGTTGCGGACGTCGAAGTCGATGCTCCACTCCTCGCCGGGGTCGATGAACGCGTCGCCGTCGCCGGAGACCTCGGCGAAGGCCTCGCCGTCGGGACGGATGTACGGACCGATCACGAAGCTCAGCAGGCCCATGTCGTAGACGTCGTCGAGCGGCTCGGGCGCCACGTCGAGGTCGGTCCCGGCCGAGTTCCACGCCACGGCGTAGACGTAGGCGTAGGACGGGGAGCCGAGCGCCGAGAGGTCCACGGTCCACTGGGCGATGTCGGTGCCCGAGGTGAACGCGAAGGCCGCCGGGTTGCCGGTCTGGACCCAGTTCGTGCCGTCCGACTGGTAGATGCCGCCGGTGAAGTTGCCGCCGTTGGCGTTGTAGGACGACAGCAGGACGTCGGCGCCGCCGTCGAGGTCGAGGTCGAGGAACAGGTCGACCTCCTGGTCGGCACTGTGGTTGCTCCAGCTCTGCAGATCGAGGACCAGGTCCTGGCCGCTGGTGGTGTACCACAGGCTGGCGATGTCGAACGGGGCGGTGAAGTCGTCGGGATCGTCGAACACCTGGCTCGACGCGACCTGCGCCGGGTAGTCGACGATCAGCATCCCGATCGTGTGGTCCCAGACGTTGCCGTCGTCGTCGGTGACCTGCAGGTCGCCGTACAGCATCTCGCCGGGCTGGGCCGCGGCGTCGATCGTGAAGGAGAACGCGGCGTCGGCCAGCGCCACCTCGCCGGGGTTCACCGCGGCGCCGGCCGCGTAGCCGGTGGTGTCGTCGACCATCGTGACCGCCGCGGTGCTGGCCGCGCTGGGGGACAGCACGCCGGTGACGTTGGTCCCGCTGGGCAGGATGCAGGCGTTCCACAGGTCGACGGTGGCCTCGAGGGTCTCGCCGGCCTCCCAGATGCCGTCGCCGTCGCCGGTGTTGCTGTCGTCGACGACGCGCTGCCACGGGCTCATCCACGGCGTCGGCGCGATGCAGAACTCCGCGAACGTGACCGAGTCGGGGGCCAGGTCGCCGTAGGTGCTGCCGTCGTACCCGGTGCCCGCCAGGCCGGCGAGCACGACCTCGCCGTCGAGGCCGAGGTCGACCAGGTCGACGCCCAGCACGGTGCTGTTGCCGGTGTCGGGGTCCATGAACAGCGACGGCGGGTTGGTCAGCGGGTTGGCGAAGTCGTTGAGGCTCGACCACAGCTGCAGCGAGCCGGGGTTGGGGTTGGCGTTGTCGTAGGCCAGCAGGTAGGTCACGTCGTCGTTCGCGACGTACATGTGGATCGCGAGGTTGCCGTTGTTCTCGTTGTAGTTGCCGTGCGCCGTGACGCGCAGCTCCAGCGTGGCGCCGTCGTAGCGGTACTGGTAGTCCTCGATGTCGACCACGGCGCCGCCGTCGTCCCCCTGGGGATCGAGCGTCTCGAGGATCGAGACCCACGGGGGCGCGGACGCGTAGCCGTCGCAGTCCTCGTCGATCCAGTTGCCGTCCACCTCGGTGGCGCCGGGATAGATCGTGGCGTCGTCGTCGTCGCAGTCGCCCTCGCAGGTGTCGTAGGTGTCGCCGTCGGCGTCGTTGGCGTTGAGCGCCGGGTCGCCGTCGTCGCAGTCGCCCTCGCAGACCATGCTGCCGTCGCCGTCGTTGTCGACCTCGTCGCCCTGCGGTGAGCCGTCGCAGTCGTTGTCGAGGCCGTCGCACAGCTCGGGGGCCCCGTCG
>CAZOYV010000335.1:0-8695 GCA_964584075.1 uncultured Rickettsiales bacterium
CCCGATTATCGGGACGAACGGCCGGGATGAGCCCTCATCCTCCGAGTTGTTCCCGGTTGTCGGGACGAACGCCGGGATGAACCCTCATCCTCGAGTTCGGTCCTTTCCCCAACGCCTCCTTCCTCCAGAGCCCATCCGTACCCGGCCGGCCCCCACCGTCGCCCACCTACCGTACGCCGCGTCGGGTCCCCCCCCCCGCCGGGTTCGATTCCCGCACGTCTCCGCCTTCCGAGGATTCCGACGAGCGTGGTTGTCCGGTTGCCTCAGCAACGACACGACCCCATGCGACGTTATCCACCCGACTTCCAGTTTTTGGCGCAATGAGCGCCAGAACCTGGAACTCGGACATCCGACTTCCAGAAAATGGCTCTGATCGCGACAGAAAGTGGAAGTCGGGCGGGAGTCGGCGCCGGACGAACGTAGCCATATTTTCTCGAGGCTGAGCCAACCAGATATCCATGCCGACGAGAAGCCCGCTACCCGTTCGGGGCTCTACCCCCGCCGCAGCGTGATCAGCCCCACCTCGGGGCGGACCCCGGCGCGCACCGGCGCCACCGCCATCCCCACGCCGCGGGAGACCACCACCGGCCAGCGCGGGCCCGGGCACAGGCCGCCGGCGTAGCGGTCGCCGTGGCGGCTGGGGACCACCGGCGTGCCCAGCCCGGGGATGCGCACCTGGCCGCCGTGGGTGTGGCCCGACAGCTGCAGGTCGAAGCGGGCGGCGGGGTCGCCGGCCAGCGTCTCGGCGGTGTCGGGGTTGTGGGCCAGCAGCAGCCGCGGGCAGTCGGCGGGGACGCCGGCGAGGGCGCGGACGGGGTCGACGGCGTCCTCCCACAGGTCGCCGACGCCGCAGATCGCCAGGCTGCGGCCGGGGAGCGCGAAGGCCTGCAGCCCGTGGGGGGTGAGGAACCGGCGGTCGTTGTCCAGCAGCGGGACGCCGATGGCGTCGAAGGCGGCGCGGCAGGCGTCGGCGCCCTCCCAGTGATCGTGGTTGCCCAGCACGGCGACGACCCCGTGGGGGGCATGGAGATCGCCGAGCAGAGCGATGCCGGGCGCGACGGTGGTCCGGTGGCGGTGGACGTAGTCGCCGGTGAGCGCGATCAGGTCGGGCTCCTCGGCGTGCACGAGCTCGACCGCGCGGCGGATGTGGGCCGCCCCGACATAGGGCCCGTAGTGGGTGTCGCTGAGCTGGCCGATGCGCAGCCCGTCGAGGGCGGCGGGCAGGCCGGGGATCGCGATCTCGTGGCGGGCGACTCGAAGCCGCGCCGGGGTGATCAGCACCGGCCAGCCGACGGCCGCGGCGCCGGCGGTCCCGGCGGCGGCGGTGGCACCGAGGGTCAGTGTCTGGCGGCGGGTCCAGCCGGGGTCGCGGCCACCCGAGGCCGCGGTGGTGCGGGTCCGCCAGCGGTGCCACAGGCCCCAGGCGACCCAGCCGATCCCGGTGTACAGCAGCGCTGCGAGGCCGGTGCGGAGGGCGTAGTGGGCCGCGGAGAAGTGGTGGCCGTGGGGCGGGATCAGCGGCGCGGCGACGAAGGTCAGCGGCAGGCACAGCAGGTCGGCGACCCGGCGCAGCCCGGGCAGCAGCGGCAGCCACCCGCCCACCGCGACGGCCTCCACCGCGCCCGACAGCAGCAGGTACAGCACGGCCCACAGCCCCAGCAGGGCGAGCAGGGGCCACGGTCGCGGCAGGCGGCGGCGGGTCATCGGCTCCACTCCAACGACGCACAGAACCCGCGGGCGTGTGCGACCCGTCCGCTATCATGGGGCGGCGGAGGAGTCACGGAGGACGTCATGCCACGACGCGCGGCCGGGATCGCGGTGATCGTGCTGGTGTGCGCGTCCCAGCCGGGCTGCCCCGAGGAAGAAGAGTCCACTCGGCTGCCGATGGAGGCGGTGTACGGCGAGGGCGGGGTCGCCGTGACCTTCCCCGCGCCGCTGCCGGAAGGGGTCGGCCGGATCCAGGCCGAGGACGCGGACGGCACGCTGCGGGAGGTCGAGCTGACGGGCGGGGGCCTGGTCGTCGACCCCGACGGTGGCCCCGGCTCGCGCTACGGCCTGGACCACCCCGGCTACCCCCACGACCCGGTGGAGGCCGTCGGCCTCGAGCAGTGGACCTCCTACCTGGGCTGGCCGGTCCTCCACGCCGCCGGCAGCGCCTCGGTCGAGCTGGGGTTCGAGCCGGGCGAGGCGAACCTCACCGAGGGCGACGTGATCGTGCGCCGCCGCGCGCTGCCCGACGGGGCGGCGAGCTACTGGGCCTACGACGCCGGGGACGGGTCCCCGGGCTGGGTCGACCCGCCCACCGCGCTGGCCGAGGAGGTCCGCGCCAGCTCGCTGGTCGAGCAGGCCTTCTCGGTGTACGGGGTCGAGGCCGGGCTGCCGCTCCCGGCGACGGCCGAGCTGGGGGTCCTGCTGCGCATCGTCGACCCCGTGACCGGCCGCGAGGTGCTGGCCGGGGCGCCGGCGCGCGTCCCCGTCGCCTCGTCCGCGCTGCGCTGGGGCGACCCCCACGCCCACACCAACCTGTCCCACGACGGCTGCGAGGACATCGCCGCCGGCTGCGCCGATCGCGGCGCGCTGCCCGGCGCGGATCACTTCGCCAACGCCGTCGCCGCCGGGCTGGACTTCGCCGCGATCACCGACCACGCCGAGTGGGACGCCATCGAGTACGACGGCGGCGACGTCGTGCCGATCTGGGCCACCACCCAGCAGCACGTGGCCGACGCCGAGGCGGCCCATGGCCCCGACTTCATCCCGCTGCTGGGCTTCGAGTGGACCCACTTCACGCCGGTGTTCGCGGTGGTCGAGCCCGGCGAGGACCCCGATCCGTACGCCGCCGAGTTCACCGCCGGGCACAAGACGGTGCTGCTCGACGGGACCAGCGCCTGCGACGCCTACCGCGTCGCCGCCCCGCGGGCCCACGAGAGCTACGTCAAGGGGGACACCGGGATGGAGTACGTGAACCTGGGGGTCCACCCCGAGGCGGACAAGGCGCCGCTGCTGTTCGAGCGGCTGGACCAGGCCGGCGCGGAGTGCGGCACCCAGTCCGCGGTGACGTTCTTCCACCACACCGCGATGCTGCTGCCCAACCCGGTCAACTGGTCGCTCCCGCCCAACGCCCCCGACGGGCACTACGAGGCGCTGGTGGAGATCGCCAGCGAGCACGGCAGCTCGGAGTGCCGCGATCTGCTCGACGAGGGCTGCGACTTCGCCCCCGCCGGCGGGCTCAACAACTTCCAGGTGGACTGGGGCTCGGTGCAGGAGGCGCTGTCCCAGGGCTACCGGCTGGGCTTCGTCGGCGGGACCGACTCCCACGACGCCCGCCCCGGCTCGCTGGACGACGGGCCGTCGTGGCTGGCGCTGTACCAGGACCTGGACGGCGACGGCGTCACCGAGGGCCCGCTGGAGCAGGAGTACGACGGGGCGATCACCGGGGTGTGGATCGACGGCGCATGGTCGCGCTCGTCACTCTTCGAGGCGCTGCGGGCGCGGCGCACGCTGGCCTCCACCGGGCCGCGCGGCGCCGTCGCGGCGCTGGCGATCGGCGCCGACGGCACGCCGTACCTGCCCGGCGAGGGGGTGCCCGAGGCCGCCTTCCCGCTGCAGGTGGTGGCCCGCCTCGACCTCGACGGGGGCTGGGACGTCGACCGGTTCGAGCTCGTCGAGCCCGACGGCGGCACGGTGCTGGGGTTCGCCGCGGGCGCGACCTTCGACCACGAGATCGAGGACCCGGGCTCGCCGGCGCTGTACCTGCGCGTGCGGGCCCACGCCGACGGCGCCGAGCACCGCGTCTGGATCTCGCCGTGGTTCGTCGAGCGCGACGAGTGATCACCAGTCGCGGACGTCGAGCACCTCGAAGCTGCCCTCGAACACGTTGACCACCACCAGCAGCGGGCCGCCGCCCAGCGGGGCGGCGATCACCGGGCTGGTCATCGTCTCGTCCTCGTCGGCGGGGTCGGGCACGCCGAACGGCGGGACCTGCAGGTCGGCCAGCGCGAACTCGGCGGTGACCTCCAGGGAGGCCGGGTCCAGCAGCGCCAGCCCCTCGTGGCCGCGCACGAGGTAGGCGTCGGGGTCGGCCAGCACCGCGATCACGTCCAGGCCCTCGGGGGTGGCGTCCAGCGCCTGCAGGTCGCGGTCCAGCACGTGGCGGCCGCACAGCACGCGCCCGCGGGCGTGGTCGAGCACCAGCGGGCGGGCGTCGCGGCTGTCCACGGTGGCCTCGTGGACCACCGCGTCGCCGTCCACCGCGACCAGCCGGTCGTCCAGGTTGTAGTACGCGTACAGCCGCCCGTCGGCGGGGTCCACCGCCAGCTGCATGTGCTGGAACTTGTCGTCGTCGCCGGGGGGCACCGCGTCACCCAGCGGGATCTCGGTGACGGCGCCGCCGTCCGGCGCCAGGCGCAGCGCCGACGGGCCGGCGGGGTGGGCGACGTAGGCCCACCCGCGCTCGGGATCGAGGGCCAGGTCGGTGGCCGTCGGGTGGCCGGTGCACAGCGGCGAGCAGGGCAGCGCGTGGGTCTCCACGCCCAGCGCCCACTCGTCGACAAGCTCGAGGCTGTCCGCGTCGTAGGCCCGCAGGGTGTCGTGCTGCTGCGTCGCCACGTAGACCCGCCGCCCGGCGGCGTCGAGCTCGACGGCGAACGGCCACCACGGCACGTCCAGCGCGGTGGCCTCGCCCGTGGCGCGGTCGTGGACCCACAGCTCGTCGGACAGGTGGCTGGGGAACCACAGCCGCCCGGTGGCGGCGTCGGCGGCCACGTCGTCCAGCGTCAGGCCCAGCGGCGGGGTGGTCCACGCCACCTCGTGGTCCGACCCCACGGCGGTGACGTCCAGCGAGTCCTCGTTGCCCACCAGCAGCAGGTCCTCGCCGGGGTGGTGCAGCACGAAGTGGGGCGTCTCGCCGACCTCGACCTGCTCCACCGGGCCGCCGTCGGGGTCCAGCGCGATCAGCAGCCCCGGCTGGCCGGTGTAGGCCTCGCCGGGGGGCACGTCGGCGCCCTGCCGGGCCACCACGTAGACCCGGTTGCGGTCCGCCATCGCCAGCACGCCGAACGGGTCGCTGCCGGCGGGGACCTGGCCGGTGATCGCGGGCGGATCGCCGTCGTCGAGCACGACCACCCGGCCGCCCAGCCGCTCGGAGAGGAACAGCCGGCCGTCGCCCCAGCGGGCGACCATGTTGGGCCGCCCGTCCACCGCCGTGACCCCGAGCAGGTCGCCGCTGTCGGGGTCGACCACCGCCAGCTTCTGGCTCGCCTCGTCGGTGACGTACAGCCGCCCGCCGGCCAGCTGGGCCCGGACCGGGATCAGCCCGCCGAGCTCCACCGTGCCGGTCACCGCCAGCGACACGCCGTCGAGCCGCACCAGCGTCCCGTCGTCGGGGCACGCGACCCACGCGTCGCCGGAGACGCCGTCGACCTCGATCCAGCCCGGGTCGCTGCACACCGGCTCGACCTGCAGCACCGTCCCGGCCACGGGGTCGACGCGGATCACCGTGCCGCCCTCGCGGTCGTTGACCAGCAGCGTGTCGCTGTCGCCGTGGCACGCCACGAACGCGAACACCGGCGCCATCCCGCCGGTGACGCTGCGCAGGTCGATCGTCGCGGCCAGGGTCCCGCTGGTGACGTCGACCACGCCGAGGTGCGGGTGGTGCAGGTTGGTGTAGTACAGCTCGTCGCCGCCGGGGCACAGCGCCATCGCGTACAGCCCCATGCTGTTGCCCTCGGGCGGGGCGAGCACCGCGGCGTCGCCCGCCGCCCAGGGCAGCGCGACGTCGTCGTCGCCGGGGGTCGCATCGTCGTCGTCCCCGTCGCAGCCGCCGGCCGCCGCCAGCGCCAGGGCGAGCGCGGCCGCCAGCAGGGGCGCGGCGGGGTGGGGGAGGGGGCGCGGCACGGGCCCATTATCCACCGCGGGGCGGGGGTTTCACCACGGCGGCCTGCGGCGAATCTCCACGGAGGTTATGGTGTAGGCCATGCCCTCCCTCCTCGCCTCGCTCGCGGCGCTCGCCGCCCTGACGCTCCTCGGCTGCCCGACCCAGGACCCGGCGCTGACCGATCTGACGGTAGAGCACAACCCCGACAACGAGCTCAGCGCCTGGGTCCGCTGGACCTCCGAGGACCCGTGCAGCGGCTCGGTGGAGTACGGCCGCGAAGGCCCCGCGTTCGTCGTGCGCGAGGACGCGCCGGCCACCGACCACGCGCTGCTGGCGTGGGGGATGCGCCGCGAGACCGGCCACGAGCTGGTCGCGGTGTGCACCGACGCCGACGGCACCGAGCACCGCGCCGATCCGCGGTCGTTCCAGTCCGGCGCCGGCCCGCTGGCGGATCTGGTCCTCGAGCGGACGGTCTACGACCCCGACCGCGCGCACCCCGGCTGGACCCTGTCCAACATCTCGCTGGGCGTCGACCTGACCCCCGCCACCGCGATCCTCTACGACGAGGAGGGCGAGCCGATCTGGTACCACCGGCTCAGCGACGAGCCGGCCCGCGCCGACATCGACGTGCGGTTGTGCGGCGACGGCCACGTCTGCATCGGCGGCGGGCTCGGCTCGTTCGACAGCCCGGTGGAGATCACGCTCCAGGGCGAGGTGGTGTGGTCCGGGCCGCCCCAGCCCGACGTGACCCAGCTGATGACCCCCGGCGAGCAGCACCACACCTTCGAGCGGCTGCCCAACGGCAACTACCTGGTGATGCGCTTCGGCCTCGAGGAGGACGGCCTGGCCTACGACATCGCCGAGGAGGTCGCGCCCGACGGCACGGTGCGGTGGTCGTGGCGCGGCGAGGGCCCGCTGGCCGGCGAGGCGTTCGACTACCCGTGGGGCAACCACGTCGGCGTCGACCTGCAGGACGACCTGCTGCTGTACAACGCCCGCAACCACAACCGGCTGTACGCGATCGACCGCGGCAGCGCCGAGATCGCGTGGGCGCTGGGCTTCGATGGCGCCTTCGAGATCGTCGGAGGCGACCCCGCGGACTGGTTCATCCAGGCCCACGCGCCGGAGGTGCTGCCCGACGGCAACGTGCTGTTCTACGACAACGGCAACGAGACCCGCGGCTACTCGCGGGTCGTGGAGTACGCCGTCGACCACGACGCGATGACCGCCGAGCTGGTGTGGCAGTACCCCCACGACCTGGCCGACGACCCGTGGTTCGAGTTCTCGCTCGGCGACGCCGACCGGCTGGACGACGGCAACACCCTGATCACCGCCGCGTCGCTGCTGATCGAGGACAGCCAGAGCCGGCTGTTCGAGGTCACCCCCGAGGGCGACAAGGTCTTCGAGCTGTGGCTCTCCACGACCTTCGGCGAGCCGGCCGCGGCGTACGCCGCCGAGCGCGTCCCGGTGCTGCTCGAGACGCTCTGAGCGGCGGAGCCGGGCTACAATGACCCCGTCTGCGAGGGACGGGACCATGACGCGAGACGACGACGAGGGCATCGTCGCCCAGGCGCTGCGCGACCGCGCCGAGCGCGAGAAGGGCTACCGCGAGCGGGCGCTGAAGCTGTTCCCCCACGTCTGCGCCCGCTGCGGCCGCGAGCACAGCGGCAAGAACCTGCGGCAGCTGACGGTGCACCACAAGGACCACGACCACGACAACAACCCTCCGGACGGCAGCAACTGGGAGCTGCTGTGCGTGTACTGCCACGACAACGAGCACCAGCGCGACCTGGACCACGAGCAGGGCAGCGCGGCAGGCGCCGAGCGTGACGACGCGCCGAGGAGCACGTTCAAGGCCTTCGAGGGGCTCGGCAAGCTGTTCGAGGACGGGGAGTAGCGGACATCTCCTCGGGGAGGGGGACATGGTCGCCCGGTTCGTCGTCGCCATCTCGCTGTCGCTGGGCTGGGCCTGCCCGGCCCTGGCCGCGAGCGACCCGGACGAGGTGCCGGCGCGACCCACCACGGAGATCACCGGCGAGGCCCTGGGGGAGCTGCCGCCCCGGGAGGAGCCGCCCCAGGGCCCCTGGGTCCTCCTCGCGGTGCCCGTGTCTCCGGACGGCCGCTGGGAGTACCGGGCCTTTCGGGCGCCCACCCCGGAGCAGGACCCCGAGGGCCACCGCCGCATGGAGGAGCTGTCCTACCTCGCGGAGATCGCCCGGGCCTGGACGATCGTGCGTGCCCCGAGGTTTCCCTCGATCCCCGATCCCGAAGGGGAGCGGTGGCTGCGCCTGGGGCAGGCCTACGAGGACTGGGCCCGGTTCCACCGCGAGCGGGAGCGAGACGAGTACGACCTGGCGATCAAGGCGTGCCTCGAGGACGGCCGCGAGGACTGCCGTACCACCGTGCTACCGGACTTCGGCACCTCCCTCGAGGGCGATTGGGTCGCCCTGATGGTCTACCGCCACCTGGCGTGGAAGTTCCCCGGACACCCCGCCGGCGAGGAGGCCGCGGCGCGTTGCGAGTCGCTGCGGGCAGCCCTCGAGGCCAGGTGATCCGCCTGCGGCGCGACCCTCGAACCGAGTCCAGACCTGGCAACGGGAACACGCCGCGCTGGCCATGGCGGACGCGCGTCGGTCTCGATTCCGGGATTGGGGGGGGAGCCCGTCGCCTGGTGAGCGTGCCGTTCGGGGGGTGGGCGACGGAGGGGGCCGGCCGGGAGCGGGTGGGCTCTGGTGGAAGGTGGTATTTGCCTCCTGAATGCGAAGAAACTCCTGTCCTGATTCGCCAGGACGCCCGTTTCTTCGGGTAGCGTCCCCAGACGTG
>CAZOYV010000336.1:0-8631 GCA_964584075.1 uncultured Rickettsiales bacterium
AATTCTGAATCCCCATACCCCCACCCCTTGACGGGGGAGGTGGAGATATGAGCGATCCGAAGCTGGAGCTGCAGGCGCTGCGCGCGCGGATGGACGAGGTCAACGAGCGGCTGGTCGACGCGCTGTGCGAGTTCTACGCGATCGCCGAGTCGATCGGCGAGGTCAAGGACCGCCTCGGGATGCCCCACCAGGACCTGGCGCGCGAGGCGGAGATGCGGACCCGCGTGCTGCTGCGCAACCGCGGGCCGCTGACCGCCGCGGCGCTGACCGAGCTGTTCAACCACGTGCTGCGGCTGTCGGTGCTGCACATGGACGAGGGCGGCAAGTCGCGGCTGTCGATCGGCCGTGGCGACCACGACGCCGACCGGGTGGTGGCGATCGCGGCGCTGGCGCTCGGCGACGGGCCGCCGGTCCTCGGCCGGGACGGGCCGGACGGGCTGTCCCTCGGCACCCCCGGCGGCGGGCCCACCGCCCGGGTCCGGGACGCCGCCGGCGCCCGCGGCGCCGCCGACGCCGCCGACGCCGCCGACGCGATCCGGATCCCCGGCCCGCGGATGTACGACTACCGGCTGCTCGCCGCGGCCGGCGCCGGATCGGTCCCCGTGATCCTGGAGCGCAACGCCGGGGCCACGGTCGCCGAGTGGCTGCACGCCGCCGAGTACGTGGCCGCCGGGGGCAACGGGGCGATCGCGCTGTGCGAGCGCGGCAGCCTGTCGTTCGGCGGCGAGGCCCGCCCGGTGCTGGACCTCTCCGCGGTCGCGCTGGCCCGCGCCAGCTCGGTGCTGCCGGTGCTGGTCCACCTCGGGGGCGTGCGGGACGCGGGGGACCGCCGGGCGCTGGCGGGCGCCGCGCTGGCGGCCGGGGCCTGCGGGATCGTGGTCGCGGTGGAGGAGCTCGGCGAGGGCGAGCTCGCCGCCCTGGAGGCGACGATCAGCGCCCCCCGATGGGCTGGATCTCCAGGTCCTTGACGTAGAACTCCTCGCGCACCGTCCACGACAGCACGTGGCACTCGGCCTCGACGTCGTCGGCGTCGGGCTCGATGTCCACCACGTCGTCGCCGTCGGCGCGGACCGTCAGCTCGCCCTTCTTCCACATCACGGTGACCACCAGCGGCTCGTCCTCGTCGAGGTCGACCTCGTCCGTGTCCTCCTCGTCGGCGAACTCCAGCTCCACCTCGCCGCTGTCGGCCTCGAAGCTCAGCTCCCACAGCTCGACGCGGCCCGCCGACAGCGGGCCGTGGGCCTCCAGCTCGACGTCGTCCTCGTCGTCGTCCTCGAGCACGAGCGTGAAGCGCATCGCGTACTCGGGGCCGAAGCAGCGGCCGCGCAGCAGCTGGTTGGCCTCGTCGACGCTGCCCTTGTCGATCCGCGCGATGCGGAACGGCTCGGCCGGCGGCGGCGCCGGCGAGGTCGCCGCCGGAGCCGGCGGCGGATCGGGCGGCGGTGGGGGCGGGGGCGGGTCTTCCGCCAGCGCCGGCAGCGCGAGCAGCGCGGCCAGCAGCGCGGCGGCGAGGATCGGGACTCGGGGGTGGATCATGACGCCTCCTGCTCGCTCTCCTCGGGCTCGTGCCCGCGGGGGTACTCGAACTCGAGCTCGCGGATCAGGTCGTGGGCGTTCTGCCACGAGCTCTCGCGGGAGCGGCCACACTCCTCGATGAAGGTCTCCTCGTCCTCGAAGAACCCCTTGGGCACCTTGCCCTCGACGTCCTCCTCGATCCACGTCTGCCCGGTGCGCGTGTCCTTCAGCGTCAGCTCGGCCTGGAGCCGCACCGTCATGCACTCCTTGTGGAACTTGTTGACCAGCCGGCCCCGCGCCTCGTGGACCTCGATCTTGCCGGCGTAGGCGGGCTCGCACCGGTCCCAGGCGCCCTCGGGGTGCTCCTCCTCGAGCCACTGGATCGTGTAGCCGCGCTTGGTCAGGTTCTGGGCCAGGTGGTACTTGGTGCTCTCCTCGCCGCGGCCCCAGTACTTGTTGACCGGGGCGAACTCCACGGTGTCGTAGAAGAACGGCGTCTCGATCAGCGCGGTGGTGGAGCGCAGCTCGTCCAGCTCGGCCTGGGCCTTCTCGCGATCCCCGGCGGGGATCCCGTCGGGCATGTCGGCGTAGAACAGGATCGCCCGGCACGCCCAGTGATCGGGCACCAGCGCGTTGCGCGCGCGGCTGACGGTGATGTACCAGTCGTCGAGGCACTGCTGGGCCGGCGCCCAGTGGTCGGGGTTGTGGATGCAGGCGCGCAGCGCCTCGGCGGCGGGCGGCGCGTTGCCCGAGGTGCGCAGCGCCTCGGCCTCCTCGGCGAGCCACTGGCCGGCCTGCTCGCGGCAGATCGTGCCGATGCCCTCGCGGGTCTCGTAGTCGACGCACTCCTTGATCAGCGCGACCCCCTTGTCGCCCTGGTCCTCGGCGAAGTGGCGGTGCGCGACGTCCTTGGTCGCCATCGCCGCCGCGCTCTTGCAGATCTCCAGGTCCTCGACCCGCGCGCGGGCCTCGCAGATGTCCCACTGCGGCCCGGGGTGGAACCGCATGTCGCGCTGGTACTGCTCGGCGAACATCCCGCGCAGCCCGGTCTCGAGCACGTCGCGGGCCTCGACCAGCGCCGCGTCGCGCTTCTTGCCGTGCACCGTCGGGAACTTGCGCAGCCCCTTGATCGCCTTGACCGCGACCTGGCTCGCCTCGTCGTGGTTGGGGCTCTCCAGGAAGAACCGCGCTTGCTTGATCCGGCGCTCGCCGACCGCGACGTTGAGCATGTCGAGGAAGAACAGCGCGACGACGATCCCGACGACGGTGAAGATGACCCACAGCGAATACTTCATTCGGACTCTCCCCACATGGACCGGAGCCGCCTGATTCCACAATGAATGCGGGGTGGTTGCAAGTCAGGGAGTTGTCAGACAAGCCCGCGCACGAAAGGGATGACCTCGCCGGGGGGGCGCGCTATGCTTGCCCGCGTCGGGGAAGCCGAGGGTTTCACAGGGTCGAATCGTGGGTCGCCGAAACAGGGGAGGACTGCATGTCTCGTGTCGTGATCACCATCGCCTCGCTGGCCGTTCTGGGGCTGGCCCTCGCCGGCTGCGAGAACGAGTACACCGCCTACGACGAGGCCAAGGCGGCCAACACCGCCGAGGCCTACGAGGCCTTCATCGAGCAATACCCCGACGGGGTCAACGTGTCCGACGCCAAGGTCCGGCTCGAGACCCTGGACTGGAACGCCGCGACGGAGGCCGACACCGCCGAGGCCTACGAGCAGTACCTGGAGAAGCACCCCGACGGCGATCACGTGACCCAGGCGCGGCTCGAGGCCCCCAAGCTGGCGTGGCAGAACGTCGAGGCCGCCGGCGACCTCGCCGCGGTGACCGCGTTCATCGAGAAGTACGGCGACACCGCCTACGGCAAGAAGGCCCAGGAGCGCAAGGCCCTGCTGGAGAAGCTGCCCAAGCACATCGAGGTCGGCGAGCCGGTGCTCGCCGAGCAGGAGCAGGGCAAGCCGTACGTGGTCACCGCCGAGGCCGAGAACGTCGGCGACGTCGACATCGTGCACTGCAACTTCCGGGTCAGCTTCTTCGACGCCGAGGGCGCGATCGTCAAGACCCGCAAGTGGCTGCTGGTGGTCGAGGAGCAGGAGGGCATCGACGCCCCCAAGGAGCTGACCGAGCCGCTCGCACCCGGCAAGACCAAGACGTTCTCGTACGACTTCAGCAAGAAGGAGGCCGGGGAGGGCTGGGCCGGCGACGCCGCCCACATCCGCCTCGAGGTCGGCGAGCTGAAGCTGGCCGGCGAGGAGTAGCGCGCACGGCTCGCTGCGCGCCCCCCCCCGCGCCTGCGGGGAGGTGCTCCCGTTCCGCTATACTGTCTATGCGAGGGGACCCGTGTGCCCGCGCCGAGGCCCGCGCGGTCCCCAGCACGAGAGGCACCGATGGACCGCTGCTTCCCCGTGGGGCTCGGGCTCGCCGCGCTGCTGCTGGTCGGCGGGGGCTGCGCCGTGGGCTGGGAGCCCGACGACGACGCGGCGGACGACGACGCCGGCGGCAACGGCGAGATCGAGGTCGATCCGGCCCAGCTGGACTTCGGGACCCCCGCGCTGCTGTCCAACCAGAGCCAGGCGCTGACCGTGCGCAACGAGGGTGTGGGCACGCTGACCGTCACCGATCTCGAGGTCTTCGAGGACGACGCCGAGCCCGAGTACAGCCTGCTGTCCGCCGCGCTGCCGATGGTCCTCGACCCCGACGGCGAGGGCGTGATCGAGGTCGGCCTGCACCCGGTCGACGACGAGGTCGACACCGGGACGCTGACGATCACCAGCGACGACGCCGACGAGCCGACGCTGCACGTACCGCTGAACAGCGCCGAGAGCGGCTCGCCGATCCTCGACATCTGCGTGCGGACCAACCTGCCGGCGCCGGACGACTGCGCGGACCCCTGGGACATCGATCTCGGGACGGTGCCGTACGGCGCCGACGCGTTCGTCGACGTGGTGATCCGCAACGCGGGCTCGGGCAACCGGGTGATCCGCATCGACCAGGTCTCGGTGGTCGCCGCCGAGGCCTACCGCCAGACGCTGTACCAGCTCGAGCTGCTCGACGAGACCACCCAGGCGCCGGTGTCGATGCCGGTCTACCTGTCCACCGGCGACGGCGGTGGCGAGCCGATCTCGCTGCGCGCCAAGCTGACCTTCACCGCGATCACCGACGGGTTCCTGGTCTTCGACGGCGACCGCCTCGAGGTCACCGCCGCGGGCGGGCTGGTCACGCCGGTGCCGATCCACGGGCTGATCGACGGCTGCCCGCCGGACACGTTCAACTCCGACGGCGACCCCGCGACGGGCTGCAACTGCACCCAGACCAACGGCGGCGTCGAGATCTGCGACGGCCTCGACAACGACTGCGACGGCGTGTACGACGAGGGCTGCGTCGACGCCGACGGCGACGGCGTCAGCGTCGGCGAGGGGGACTGCGACGACAACGAGGCCACCGTCTACCCCGGCGCCGCCGAGCTGTGCGACCACCTGGACAACGACTGCGACGGGCAGATCGACGAGGACTTCGACCTGCTGGTCGATGACGATCACTGCGGGGACTGCAACACCCCGTGCTACCCGGCCAACGCCACCGGCGGCTGCACCGGCGGGGACTGCGAGGTCACCAGCTGCGCGCCGGGCTGGAACAACGTCGACCACGACGACTGGAACGGCTGCGAGTGCCCCGACGACCTGTCCGAGAGCAGCGGGGGCGACAGCTGCGGCGCGGCGATCGATCTCGGCACGCTGACCGACAGCCTCGCCGCCTCGCTGACGATCACGGGCAACCTGGCCCCCGACGGCGACGAGGACTGGTACGTCGTGGAGTTCGATGACGCGGCCGACGCCGACGGCTCGTGCGACCCGTTCCACGCCCAGATCTACTTCAGCACCAACCCGAACCAGGACGTCGTCTTCGACGTGCTGGCCCCCGGCTGCCTCGCCGGCGACGGGTTCTGCGGCAGCGGCGGCGCCACCGCCGTGACCGAGTTCGACTGGTCCGGCGGGGAGTGCCCGTGCCGCACGACCACCCCGGGCAGCGGCGAGATCTCGTGCAGCGATCAGTCGATGACGGTGATCCTGCGGGTCTACCGCGCCACGGGGCTGGCGGTCTGCGACGACTACGTGATCGAGCTCAGCAACGGGTAGCGGCGGCGGCTAGCGCCACTCCTCGGGCATCTCGTACGAGACCAGCTCGAAGCGGGTCGGGGTGGTGGACTCCTGCTTGATCATGCCCAGACCGTCGACGTACCAGCTGTCCCAGAACACCTCGACGGGCTGGTCGTTCTCCATGTAGTACAGCCGCATCGAGACGTGTAGCGCCTCGAAGGTCCCGGCCGGGACCTCGATCGTCTCCAGCCCCAGCACCTCGTAGCGCTCGTTGAAGTGGCGCAGGTACAGGTTGTACTCGGTCTGCCACACCGAGCCCTCCTCGGCGCCGGCCTCGAACTGCAGCGCCGGGGGGTTGAACAGCATCGTGGTGCCGTCGACCTTCTCCATCCCGATGCGGTACAGGTTGCCGTCCACGCAGTGATCGTAGACGGTGTACTCGAGCTCGCCGGCCGCGGTGTCGTAGACCTCGTCGGACCAGTACACCCCGCCCTCCCACTCCCGCAGGCCGGTGTAGGTCGCGTCGCGGTCGTGCTCCTCGTAGTCGAAGTCGAACACGCGGTGCAGGCCGACCTTGTACTCCGGCGCCCAGCTGGGGCACTCCTCGGGGTCCGGGTCGTCGGTGTCGTCGTCGTCCCACGGCAGGCTGTCGTCGTCGTCGACGGGATCGTCGTCGGGCAGACAGGCGGGCAGCAGCAGCGACGCCAGGGCGGGAACGAACCACGGCAGCGGGACACGGCGCATCGGCACTCCTCGTCGTCCTTTTCTTTAACACAGCGTTTCCCGGCCGCCACGGGCATGTGTAGGATCTCGGCCCAGCAGCCTGGTCCAGGCTGCCGGAACCGACCCCGGGAGGGAACCCATGCAGCCCCGCGTCCTTCTGGTCCTGGCGGTGATCGGTTGTCTGATCCCCGCCGCGGCCGCGCGAGCGGTGATCCGCAAGGTGCCGCTGCAGTACGAGACGATCCAGCTGGCCCTCGACGACAGCCGCGAGGGCGACATCGTGCTCGTCTCCCCCGGCACCTACCACGAGGCGCTGACCGTGCCGCGCTCGGTGTACCTGATCAGCGAGGAGCCCTACCAGGCCGTGATCGACGCCAGCAGTAGCAACGCCGACGCGATCCGCGCCGACCACGTGGAGATGCTGCAGGTGATCGGCTTCACGATCCGCAACTGCCGCTCGGCGGTGCTCGCCAGCGAGACGCCGGGGGCGGTGGTGGACGCGCGGATCGAGGACTGCGTGCCCCAGATCGCGCTGGAGGACGTGGTCTCGTTCAACGGCACCGGGGACGCCACGGTCTACGGGGTCGAGTTCGCGGACCACGAGGCGGTGGGCGAGAAGATCGGCGTGCTCGGGATGTACGTCGCCGGCGACGCGCTGGTGTGGGACGTGTCGGTGACCAACAGCTCGGCGGACGGCTTCAAGGTCCGCGGCGCCGCCGCCGCGATCCTCGACAGCAGCATCGACGGGGCCACCGGGGACGCCGTCGAGGCCTCGGCCGACCACCTGCTGGTCGCCCGCAACGAGGTCCGCTACGCCAACGGCTCGGGGATCGCGGTGATCGACGGCACGGACGTCACCGTGCTGGACAACACGTTCGAGTACTGCGAGTTCGGCGTGGAGTTCTACCCCTTCGCCGGGGACATCGGGATCGCCCGGCTGCTGCACAACGACATCCTCTCCAGCGATCAGGCCGGCGTGGTGGCGCTGTCCGACATCGGCGACCTGTACGTCGGCCACTGCCGGATCGCCGACGGCGGCAGCCGCGGGATCTGGCTGCAGGACCCGGACATGACCGCGGTGGTGCACGACAACGAGATCGTGGACAACGCCGTGCTCGGGATCTCGGTCGGGCTGGCCGCCGAGGGCTTCCTGCAGACCTCGGACGTGACGATCCGGCGCAACGTGATCGCCGGCAACACCACCAACGGGATCCAGATCCAGGACAGCGACGCGCTGGTGGCGAACAACACGATCTGGGGCAACGGCGACTACGGCATCTACCACGAGACGTCGTCGGACACCCCGAGCTTCTGGCCGACGCTGGTCAACAACGTCGTGGTCGAGCACGACGCCGTGGGGATCGCCACCGACTACGATCCGTGCGACCTGAGCTACACGCTGGGCTGGGCCAACACGGTGGACTTCGAGATCTGTCCCGGCGGCGACGGGCTGGTGTTCGCGGACCCGCTGCTGAACGACCCCGCGGGCGGCGACTTCGGCCTCGGGGTCGGCAGCCCGGCGATCGACGCCGGCGACCCCGACGCCGCCTGGGACGACGAGGACGGCAGCCGCAACGACATGGGCTCCAGCGGCGGCCCCGCCGAGCCCGAGTGGCCCGCCGACGAGCCGCCCACGCTGTCGTTCCCCGCCGAGGAGGATCTCCAGGAGGGCAGCGCGCGCACGATCCACCTGCCCGACGAGCTGGACCCCGAGGGCTACCCGGTGCTCGCCGAGTGGGCGATCCACGGCGGGAGCAACGGGGACTGGACCGCGTACGGCACCACCATCGCGCTCAACGGCGAGGACGACGGCGACTACACCTGGACGGTGACGATCACCGACCCGTTCGGCCAGACCGCCGAGGCCGACGGCTCGCTGACGGTCAAGAACGTCGCCCCCGGGATCACCTCGACGATGCCCGAGGACGCCACCGCCGGGGTCGCCTACCTGTACCAGGTGGAGATCTTCGACCCCGGGTTCTTCGACGACCACACCTACGAGCTGCCGGTGGCCCCCGAGGGCATGACGGTCGACGACTTCGGCGTGGTGGAGTGGACCCCGACCGACGACCAGGTCGGCGACCACCAGGTCGAGCTGCGGGTCTCCGACGACGACGGCGGCAGCTCCTCGCAGATCCGGATCATCTCGGTGCGGCCCGGCAAGGACGACGACGACGGCGACGACTGCAGCTGCCGGGTCGACGCCCGGCCCGCGCCCGGCGGCGCCGCGGGGGCCGCCGGGCTGCTCGCGGTGGTGCTCGCCGCGCTGCGCCGCGCCCGCCGCGGGC
>CAZOYV010000337.1:0-8599 GCA_964584075.1 uncultured Rickettsiales bacterium
CTGGGCGCTGACCTACCCGGGCGCGCCCGAGGTCTGCGACGGCGACGACAACGACTGCGACGGCGCGCTGCCGCTGGACGAGACCGACGCCGACGGCGACGGCTACGGGGTGTGCCAGGGCGACTGCGACCCCAGCGACCCGGCGCTCAACCCGGCGGACTGGGACCTGGACGGCTACTCCACCTGTGACGGGGACTGCGACGACAGCGACCCGGCGGTCTCCCCGGCGGACGCCGACGGCGACGGGATCACCGGGTGCGACGGGGACTGCGACGACGGCGACGCCGGCACCTACCCCGGCGCCACCGAGCTGTGCGACGGGGTCGACAACGACTGCGACGGGGCGCTGCCGGCGGACGAGCAGGACAGCGACGGCGACGCGGTGATGACCTGTGATGGGGACTGCGACGACGGGGCGGCGGCGGTCTACCCGGGCGCGCCCGACGTTTGCGACGGCGCGCTGGACAACGACTGCGACGGGCTCGCCGACGCACAGGAGACCGACGACGACGGCGACGGCGCCAGCGAGTGCGGCGGGGACTGCGACGACGGTGACGCGGCGCTGAACCTGGTCGACGGGGACGGCGACGGCTACTCGCCGTGCGACGGGGACTGCGACGACGGCGAGGCCGCGGTGCACCCCGCGGCCCAGGAGATCTGCAGCGACGGTCTGGACAACGACTGCGACGGCACCGCGGGGGACTGCGGGATCTGGGACGACGTGGACCTGGCGACGGCGGCGGCGGCGGTGATCACCGGGCAGCAGAGCGACGGCGGGATCACCGCCGAGCGGGGCCTCGCCGGGGGCCAGGACGCCACCGGCGACGGCGTCCCCGACGTGCTCGTGGGGGCCAAGCTGGCCGACGGCGGGGGGTCGTACCGCGGGGCCGCCTACCTGTTCGCCGGCCCGCTGAGCGGCACGATGGACACCACGGCCGCGACGGCGGCGCGGTTCGGCGTGGCGGACTCGGACCAGGCCGGCCACGCGCTGGACTTCGCCGGGGACGTCGACGGCGACGGGGTCGCCGACCTGGTGATCGGCGCGCCGGGCGAGGACACCGGCGCCGACGGCGCCGGCGCCGCCTACGTCGTGCTGGGGCCGGTGACCGGCAGCGGCGACCTGTCCACGGCGGACGCCGAGCTGCTCGGCGGCGAGCTCTACGGCTCCGCGGGCGGCGCGGTGGCGGGCGCCGGGGACACCGACGGGGACGGCCACGACGACGTGCTGGTGGGCGCCGAGGGCGTGGACGGCGCCGGGAGCGACTCGGGGGAGGCGTACCTCTGGCTGGGGCCGGTGAGCGGGACGCAGGACCTGTCCGACGCGGACCTGGTGGTGGCCGGGGACGGGACCTACGACCGGGTGGGCTCCAACGTGGCCGGGGCGGGGGACGTGGACGGGGACGGCCACGACGACATCCTGATCGGCGCGCGCGGCGCGGCCAGCGGCGGCGGGGTGTACCTGTTCCTGGGGCCCGCGACGGGGACGCTGGGGCTGGCCGACGCGCACGCGGCGTTCCTCGCCACCGACTCCGGGGACCAGCTGGGGACCGAGAACGGGATCGCCGCGGCGGGGGACGTGGACGGCGACGGGTTCGGCGACATCCTGCTCGGCGCGCCGCTGGCCGACGGCGGCAACAACTGGCCCGACACCGGCTTCGGGTACCTGTACTACGGGCCCGTCTCGGCGGGGGACCACCCGGCGTACCAGGCGGACGTGCGCTGGGAGGGCGAGTGGACCGACGACATCCTCGGGGCGTCGGTGGCCGGCGGCGGGGACGTGGACGGCGACGGCCTCGACGACGTGCTGCTCGGGGCCAAGCAGTCGGTGTCGGTGTGGGACCACGGGCTGGCCTACGTGGTGTACGGCCCCGCGGACCTGTCCGGGGACATCGAGTACCGCTACGATGCGAGGATCGAGGGGCTGAGCGACGAGGACATGCTGCACCACTGCGCCCCGGCGGGCGATCAGGACGGCGACGGCTACGACGACGTGCTGATCGGCGCCGAGGAGGCCTCGGACGGGTGCTGGGGCTGCGGCGCGGTGTACCTGCTGCACGGCGGGGCGATGTAGGAGGGGCCAGCGATGGGCTACTGGGACAAGCTGTTCGACAACGAGTGGGCACAGCGGGACGACATCGACGCGCTGCAGGTCGAGGCCGAGAGCGCGGCGGACCAGGCGGCGGAGCTGCGGCGGGCGCTGCGCGAGGAGCACCGCCGGGTGTCCCGGCTGGAGCTGACCGTCGAGGCGCTGATCGAGGTGCTGCGCGAGCGCAAGGCGCTGACCCGCGACGAGGTGGCGGTGATGGTCCAGCAGATCGACCTCGCCGACGGGGTCGAGGACGGTCGGATCGGCCCGGACCGGGTCGCCGCGGCGCCCAAGTGCCACGTCTGCGGGCGGCCGGTCAACCCGCGCCGCGACCGCTGCCTGTACTGCCGCGAGCCGATCCAGCTGGGGCACACGCCGCCGGTGCGGACGGCGCGCTGCGCGCGGTGCGGCCGGGAGGTGCCCGAGATCGACACCTACTTCAGCGAGGTCGGGCTGGTCTGTGGGGAGTGCCACCGGCGCTGACACCGAAGACGGATCCCGCCCGGCCGGGGCGATGCGGTAGAATGCGGGATCACCGCTCGGGGGGGAGGGGTGGTGTCGTGTCGCGAGTCAAGGGTTCCCTGTTCGTCCACTTCGTCAAGACCGTCCGGGCCAACAAGCAGGGTGTGTACGACGCGTACCTCACCGAGGAGGACCACAGGCTCCTCGAGGGACGGGTCCTGCCCAGCAGCTGGTACCCGTTCGAGACCTACAAGCGGTTCTTCCAGGCGGTCGCCAGGGAGGAGGTCCGGGACGATCCGGTGCGGATCCAGCGCTGGGGTCGAGAGTTCTGCGAGGAGATCATGCTCTCGATCTACAAGCGGATGCTGACCGACACCACGCCGATGCAGACGCTGCGCCGCTACTCCTCGATGTTCTCGATGTTCTACGACTTCGGGACCCTGGAGCTCGAGGAGCTCGGGCCGACCGAGGCGGTGCTCGCGATCCGCGACTTCGACCCCGAGTTCGAGGAGCTGTACCAGCTGATCCTCGGCTGGGTCGCCCGCTCGCTGGAGCTGTCCGGCGGGCACGACGTGATCATCGACTTCCGCACCCGCTCGTGGCGGGGCGCCGACGACACGCAGTACCACATCCGCTGGGGGGAGTAGCGTCCCCTTTCCCTCCTACCCCAGCGGGTTGATCCCCCACTCGCAGTGGAACTCGCCGTCGGTCACCTCGACGGTGTTGGCCGCGGTGTCCTCGCCGGTGAACTCGAAGGTGCCGGCCACGACCTCGTCGTCGTAGGTGGTGATCTCCAGCGTGCCGCTGATGCTGCCGTAGGACTCGCTGGCAGACCCCTCCGGCGTCCACGAGCAGTTGGCGCCGGGGACGTCGTCGCTGGCCAGATCCCAGGTGCCGGTGTCGTCGATGCTCAGCAGGCTGCACACCATCGTGGCGCCGGCGGCGTCGGCGCCGGTGACGGTGACGAGCTCCTCGACGCCGATCTCGTTGATGTTGCAGTTGCCGGCGGACCAGCCGCTGCCGTCGATGTCGGCCGACATCGAGCCCACCCCCGGCGTCCCGCTGGGGCCGCAGTCGGACGGAGCCATCAGGACCAGGGCGAAGCCGGCGATCACGATGCTGAACAGACCGTTGCGAAGCGTCATCGTGGAGTCCTCCCTCACCAGATGGGTCGATTCTACCTGGAATACGCTCGGGATTTTCGGGTCTCAAGGAGCGAATCGCATCACCGGAGGGAACCATGGGCAAGGGGAGCAAGACGGTCGCCGCCGCGGCGGCCTGCGTCGTGGCGGTCGGGCTGTGGGCCGGGATGCTGGTGTGGTCGCCGGGGGCGGCCGAGGCCGGCGAGCGGGCCGACACCTTGATCACGACGATGTCGGGCGAGCACCTGTACCTGCAGTTCGTCGATCAGCCCGCGCCGCCGAACACGATCTACCACGTGCGCGGCAAGTTCTCGGTCAAGGTCTACGAGGAGTGGGTCCACGTCTCGTTCACCGAAGAGCCCAAGCAGTACGTGATCCCCCGCGAACGCGTGATCTACCTCGGGACCGAGGAGATCCGCTGAGCACCCCTCGCGTCCTCGGGTCGCCTCGCGCGCGCAGCGCGTATTGACTTCCCCGGTGCGGGTTTCCAGACTGGCGACTCTGCGAGGTGCACCGTGACCGATCTCTCCACGAAGTACATGGGCCTGACCCTGCCCAGCCCGGTGATCGCCGGGGCGTGCAAGCTGACCGACTCCGTCGACGGGGTCCGCGACTGCGCCGCGGCCGGCGCCGGCGCGGTGGTGCTCAAGTCGATCTTCGAGGAGCAGATCCAGGCCGAGGCGGCCCAGCAGCAGGCCGCCGCCGACGACGGCGCGTGGCACACCGAGGCCTACGACTACATCCAGCAGTACAGCAGCGAGAGCTCGGTCGAGCGCTACCTGGACCTGATCCGCGACGCCAAGCGCGAGGTCCGGATCCCGGTGATCGCCAGCATCCACTGCGTCTCCGCCGGGCGCTGGCTGGAGTTCGCCGGGCGCATCGAGCGGGCCGGCGCCGACGCCCTGGAGCTCAACGCGTTCGTGCTGCCGTCCGACCTGGGCCGCGAGCCGCGCGACCTGGAGCAGGTCTACTTCGACATCGCCACCGAGGTCACCCGCCACGTGGAGATCCCCGTGGCGCTCAAGCTCGGCGACTACTTCACCTCGATGGCCCGCACGATCTCCCAGCTGAGCCACACGGCGGTGGACGGCCTGGTGCTGTTCAACCGGTTCTACCAGCCCGACATCGACATCGAGCGCAAGCGGCTGGTCCCGGCCAGTTTCCTCAGCCACCCCCACGAGATCGCATTGCCGCTGCGCTGGATCGCGATCCTGGCGGGCCACACCGGCGCGGACCTGTGCGCCAGCACCGGCATCGACGACGGCGCCGGGGTGGTCAAGCAGCTGCTCGTCGGCGCCTCGGCGGTGCAGGTCGTCTCGACGCTGTACCGCAACGGGGTCGCGCACATCGGCGCGATCAACGACGAGCTGCGGGCCTGGATGGAGCGGCACGGCCATGCGACGATCGACGAGTTCCGCGGCGCACTGTCCCGCGACCGGCACGATGACCCGCTGGCGTTCGAGCGGGTCCAGTTCATGAAGGCGGTGGCGGGCATCGAGTAGGAGGGGAGGAGCCCATGGCGCGGCACTGGTGGTTCGAGGTGCCGCTGCTGGCCCTGGCCGGCGCCGGCGTGGTGGCGCTGGCGGCGCTCTCCGAGGACCCACCCCGTCCGGCGTCATCCCCAGCCTCCGAGGCCGTCGAGCCCCACCGCCCGCCCGAGGTGCAGGGGTTCCTCCGGCCGCCCCCCACCGAGCACTGGCTCGACGAGGACGCCGAGCGGGTCAACAAGGCCAACCGCAAGGCCTGGTTCCGGGAGCGCCACCGGGCGCCGCCGGGGGTCGACTGGCGCGAGCTCGAGCGGGCCAACGGCCTGGCCCAGATCGCCAAGCGCAACGCCCTGGCCGACGCGCCGCCGGTGCTGCCCGGCGCCGGCGACGAGCCGATCCCGGTGTGGGTCGAGCGCGGCAGCGTCAACCTCGCGGGGCGGATGCACGTCGCCCAGCACTCCACCGACGGCCGCGTGGTGTACTCGGGCTCGTCGCTCGGCGGGCTGTGGAAGAAGGTCCCCGGGCGCCCCGGCTGGGTCCCGATCGGCGACAACCTGTACGGCGGCGTCCACTGGCTCGCCGTGATGCCGCCCGAGCAGCCCGGCGGACCCGACGTGGTGCTGACCAGCAGCGACTACGGCGGGCTGATCCACCGCTCGGCCGACGACGGGGCGACCTGGAGCGCGCCGTCGGGGCTGGGCAACGTGTGGGACGTGCGCCGGGTGCTGACGCCGACCGACGGCTCGGGGGCGGTGTTCGTGCTCAAGGGCAACGGCAGCGAGTACCGGTTGCTGCGCTCCACCGACGGCGGGCAGAGCTTCAATTGGGCGTTCGACCTCGGCCCCTACGCCGGCGACCTGTGGGCCCCGCGCGACGGCGGCGGGCGGCTGTACCTGATGGCCGGCGACGGGATCTGGACCAGCGACGACCTGGGCGACAGCTGGAGCCACGTCGGGCCGCTGCCCACCGGCTCGTCGACCGCCGAGCTGACCGGCTCGGAGGCGGGCGGCCCGCGGCTGTACGCCGTGCTCGACGAGGCCGAGCTGTGGCGCTCCGACGACGCGGGACGGCACTGGCAGTACCTGCACCCGGTGGAGGACTACTGGCGCTCGCTGAACGCCTCGGTGCGCAACCCCGACCTGTTCGCCTGGGGCGGCGTCGAGGTCCACGTCACCCGCGACGGCGGCCACGCCTTCGACGTGGTCAACACCTGGGACCAGTACTACGGCGACCCGCTGCGCCTGCTGCACGCCGACATCCCCGGCCTCGACGTGGTGCTCGACGAGCGCGGCCGGGAGATCTGGTACATCGCCACCGACGGCGGCCTGTACCACTCGCTGGACGGGCTGCACACCGTGCGCAACCTGTCGATGTCCGGCCTGCGCGTCAGCCAGTACTACTCGACGCTGACGTCGGTGGCCGACCCCGACCACGTCGCGGGCGGCTCGCAGGACCAGGGCTACCAGATCGCGATCACCTCGACCGGCGACGATCCACTGGTCACCTTCGAGCAGGTGATCAGCGGCGACTACGGCCACCTGACCAGCGGGGACGGGACCCACGAGATGGTGTTCTCCGTGTACCCGGGGTTCGTGCTGGTCCAGATCGGCGCCGAGCAGCCCTGGCTCGACTACATCGAGTTCCCCCCGGGCGAGACCTACGCGTGGCTGCCGCCGATCGTCGCCGACCCGGTGGACCACGACGAGTTCTACTTCCCCGCCACGCGGCTGTACCGCTACGTCCGCAGCGGCGGCCACTGGCAGCCCGAGCCGTGGTCCAGCGAGGTGTTCGGTGAGGGCGGCGGCGAGTACCTCAGCGCGATCCGGTTCTCGCCGCTGGACCCGGACCGGGTGTACGCCGCGACCAACCACGGCCGGCTGTTCCGCAGCGACGACCACGGCGTCAGCTGGACGGCGTCGTCCACCACCGGCCCGGAGCCGCACTACTTCTACGGCACCGCGGTGCTGCCCTCGCGGTTCGACCCCGACACGGTCTACGTCGGGGGCAGCGGCTACGGCGGCCGGACCGCGCTCTGGCGCAGCACCGACGGCGGGCTGAGCTACGAGCCGTGGGACGACGGCCTGCCCGAGACGCTGGTGTACTGCCTCGAAGAGGCCCCCGACGGCAGCGGGCGGATCTTCGCCGGCACCGAGCAGGCGGCCTACGAGCGCCGCGTCGACGGCGGCGGCTGGGTCGACATCACCGGCGCCGACGCCCCGATCACGATCTACTGGTCGGCCGAGGCGCTGACCGCGGAGAACACCATCCGGTTCGGGACCTACGGCCGCGGCATCTGGGACTACCAGCTGGACCCCGACCACCAGGGCTGCTACCCGGTCCAGGACTGGGACGGCGACGGGGTCGACTGCGACACCGACTGCGAGGACCACGACCCGTCGATCTTCCCGGGCCAGGACGACGCCTGCGACGGCGTCGACGTGGACTGCGACGAGGACCACCCCGTGGAGGTCGACGCCGACGGCGACGGGTTCCTCGCCTGCGCCGAGTGCGACGACGCCGACGGCGCGATCCACCCCGACGCCGAGGAGATCTGCGGCAACGACGTGGACGAGGACTGCGACGGGGACGCCGACCCGTGCGGGTGCAGCTGCCGGCAGAGCGCCGCGGGCCGTGACGCCGCGCGCGCCGCGGCGCTGCTGGCGGTGGCCGGGCTGCTGCTGGCCCGGCGCCGCCGTCGCTAGGAGAGGAGGAGCCCCGTGCAGTACGTCGCCAACATGGGCCCGACCGGCTGGGCCCTGATCCTGCTGATCCCGATGGTGTTGCTCGTGGCCCTCGCGCTGCGGCTGGCCGTGCCCCGGCTGCGGATGTACGGGGCGCCGCTGTTCAGCGGCGTGTTCCTGCTCTCGCTGGGCACGACCGGGACGTTCGCCGGCATGATCCAGCTGTTCGCGGCGGTGGCGTACGCGTCGCCGGAGATGAAGGCCAGCCTGATCGCCAGCGGCACCAACATCGCCGTCTCGACGACCACCGTGGCGGTCGGGGGCACGCTGCTGATCGGCCTGATCTGGGCGGTGGCGCGGGTGCTGCCGATCCACAACCCCAAGGCACCGCCGCGGGACAAGGCCGGCTGGGCGCTGACGGTGCTGTCGGTGCTGCTGCTGCTGCTGTGGCTGGTCGCGCTCGGCCTCGCCGTGGCGCTGTACGCCCAGCTGATGCAGCTGGCAGGCGACTCCCTGTCGTCCACGACGGCCGAGGACTCGTACCGGCTCGCGGCGCGGCTCTCGATGATGATGAACGTCGGCCTGGGGATCTCGCTGGTCTCCGCGCTGGCGGGGGTGCTGATGATCCCCGTGACCGGGATCGTCGCGATCCTGAGACTGCGAAAGGCCGGCCCCGCCGACGAGGACTGAGAGGTCCGCCGGAAATATATAATTGATATCACACACTAAGTCCTCAGTATG
>CAZOYV010000338.1:0-8596 GCA_964584075.1 uncultured Rickettsiales bacterium
GGCCACACCTGGGTCGTGGGCATCGATCTGTCGAAGTTCTTCGACCGGGTGAACCTCGACAAGAGCGCCGCGGCTCCTCCTCGGGAGGTCCACTTCCTCGGATTCAGCCTGCAGCCGGGAGACGGCGCCCCGGTACAGGTCCACCTCTCGACACGCAGCCGCGAGCGGCTCGACGCCCGGCTCCGGGCGCTGACGCCCGGGAACTGGGGTCGCTCGCTCGAGGACTGCATCGATGGGGTGGACCGCTACCTGGAGGGCTGGAGCGGGCACTTTCGCCTGTGCACCGAGGAAGGGGCGCAGCTCTTCCGGCGGTACGACGCGCACATCCGAAGACGGCTGCGCGCCATCATCGTCCGGCAGCGGAAGCGCCCCCGGTACCTCTATCGCCACCTCGTCTCCCGTGGCGTGTCGCGGAAGGCCGCCGCGCGCACGGCGTGGCGCAGCTGCGGACCCTGGAAGAAGAGCAATCTTCCCGGCATGACCGGGGCCTACGGGAACGCGTGGTTTCACGCGCGAATGACCGGCCTGTGGGAACGCTGGAACCAGGCCAACCGTCCCGCGACGGTCTCCGGCCAGATGTCCCTGCCTGGCCTCGAGAACCCAACCTGAAGAGCCGGATGTGAGGCCCACGAGTCCGGTTCTGTGAGAGGGGCCCCGGAGCAATCCGGGGCCCCTACTCGGCAGGCGCCCCGGACCGGCGTGGCAGCCTCAACAGGCGACGGGCTCTACTCCCCCCACCCCGCGCGGGTTCGAGACCGACACGTCTCCGCCATGGAGAGACGCAGGTGGTCGAGAGGTGCGTGGCCAGGCCCGCTCCCCGTCCGGGACCTCAGCGATTGTCCTCGTAGATCCAGTTCCAGAGCTGGAACGGCACGTAGCGGCCGAGGAGCCCGGGGGTGGGCTCGGCGGTGTTGCCGGCGTCGGCCAGCAACAGCCCGTGGAGTGCCCACACCTCGACGTGACTCTGGTTCGCGGGGGGGAAGTAGGCGTAGTCGCCGAGGCCGTCTAGAAACCCTTCCGTTCCCGGGGAGAGCCACACGCCCTCCACCGGGCCGGTGCCGAGCAGGTCCTCGGCCCACGGGCCCGTGTCCGCACAGTAGCCGCCGAGGGTTCCGTCCCCCTGGTCGAACGGGTCGTCGCCGACGAAGGTCGCGGAGAGGCCGGGGTCGGCCGCGATCTGCTCGCAGCCGACGAACGCGAACGGGTGCGTCGACCAGCGCAGGTCGTCGACGGGGTTGCCGGAGAACACGGTCCACGACGGCGGGCAATCGGAGGCGGCCTGCTGGAACGAGGTCCAGGTGACGATCTCGTCCATCGCGGTCCAGAAGTCCTCGCCCTGGGAGGGGCCGTAGGTGTAGTCGCTCTCGAACTCGTAGACGACGGTGCACAGCGGGTTCTGGTCGCTGTTGAGGAAGGTGACGGTCGCCGTCATCAGCGCGTCGCCGTCGAGCGGGCCCCCGGACACGTCCAGCGTCCAGTCGATGTGGTACCCGTCGGCCTGAGTCGGCTGGATCGCCACCGCGGCCACCGCGGTGGGCCCCTCGTCGGTCCCGTCGAAGGCCCGCACCTGGCAGGTCCAGACCTCCAGCCACGCGGTCTCCTCGGCGGGGACCAGCTCCTCGGTGATGCCGGCCGGGTCGCCATCGCGGAGCCACTCGTACTGGTACGCGAGGGTGTCGCCGTCGGGATCGGTGGACTCCTCGACCACGACACAGTGCAGGTCGTCGTACTGGTCCGGCTCCTCCGGCTCGATGGTCACGCTGGGGGCCGTCGGCGGCTGGTTCGCCGCGTCGTCGTCGCCGGCGTCGTCATCCCCCATCGCGTCGTCGTCGTCCCCGGACGGACAGCCGAGGAGCAGCAGCGCGGCCAGCCAGAGCCAGGCGTGGTGTCGGATCATGGTGCCCCCGGGGGAGAATCAGGTCCCCACCTCGAGGCTATCGCACGGCGTCCCGCGGGAGCACGGGTCGATCGCCACCCGGGTCGCGGGCTGCCCGGGTCGATCGGTCAGAAGAGCCAGAGCCACACCGGCACGGTGAGGTACAGTCCGTCCAGTCCCGGGCCGGGCTCGTAGGGGTTGGCGGCGTCGGCCATCAACAGGCCGAGGTACATCCAGCTGTCGACGTTCGTCTGGTCGTCGGGGTGGAAGTAGCCGAACTGGCCGACGCCGTCGAGGGTGCCCTCGTAGCCGCCCATCAGCCAGATGCCCTCCAGCGGGCCGGTGCCCAGCGCGCTCGCGTACAGCGGTCCACCGTCCTGGCACCACGCCTCGAAGGTGCCCTCGGCGGGGGCGAGCTGCATCGGGTCGTCGCCGAGGAAGGTGTCGCCCAGCGCGGCGTTGGACGCGACCTGCTCGCAGCTGACGAACGCCATCGGGTGGTAGACCCAGGCGAACATCGTCCACGGGTCGGCGCCGAACAGCTGCTCGAAGGGCTGGGGGCAGCTGTTGGCGGCCTCGCCCCCGGTGGTCCAGGTCACGGTCTCGTCGATGAACGGCCAGAAGTCGGGGCCCTGGCCGGGGCCGTAGACCACGTCGGCCTCGAACTGCCACTCGATGGCGCAGATCTCGTTCTGCAGGTCGTCGAGGATCGGCCACGTCACGACCACCTCGGCGGAACCGCCCTGGGGCCCGCCCACGGCGCCGATCGTGGCCTCCTGGTAGAACGCCCACGGGTCCTCGGGCCACGAGGTGTCGTCGTCGCCCGCGTCGTCGTCGCCGGCGTCGTCGTCGCCGGCGTCGTCGTCCCCGGCGTCGTCGTCGCCACCGCCGCCGACGGTCACCACGTCGCCGCTGGCCGGGCCGTCGTGGCGGCCGTCGGTGGGGGTGATCACCACGCGCCACGTCTCGCCCGCTCCGGTCACGCCCGGGTCGACGGAGGGGCCGGTCCAGGCCTCCTGCAGCTGCCCGTCGCGCAGCCACGCGATGCGGTAGCTGACCTCGTCGCCGTCCGGGTCCCACGACTCGCCGACGAGGAACGCGGTCAGCGCCTCGCCGGCCTCGGGGGCGGCGGGCTCGATCTCCACCTGCGCGGCGGTGGGGGGCCAGTTGCCGGTGTCGTCGTCGTCGTCCTGCCCGGGGGGGCAACCGGCGAGCAGGGGCAGCGCGACGAGGCCGAGCCAGGGCCAGGAGCGGGTGCGCATGGGTCCTCCGCGGCGTGTCGAGGACAGGCTACGGCAAGGAGCGTGCCGACGTCGCGGGTATTCGGGCTACCAGATCGCGGAGATCGCGACGCCGCCCCCCTCGCGGTCGGCGATCGGGGCCACCGCCACGGGCAGCACGGCGCGGTTGCGGTGCAGCGCCGGGATCACCAGGCCGCACGTGGCGCCGACCAGGCCGCCGACGATCACGTCCGAGGGGAAGTGCTTGCCCGAGCGCACCCGCAGCACCGCCACCGTCAGCCCGTAGGCGATCGTCCCGGCCCACATCGCGATCAGCGGGGCGGGGTGGTCGCCCAGGTGCTTGTAGGTCATCAGCGTCGCCGAGGTGGTCATCGCGCTGAACACCAGCGCCGAGTGGCCCGACCAGAACGACAGCGCCGCGTCGCGGTCCTCGAAGGCGTCCTCGAACTCGGCACGGCTGTCGTCCTCGCCCTGGAGGATCCCGGCGTACTCCTCCGGTGAGGCCGTGGGGACGTACATGTACGGGCGGTAGCGGTTGAACGCCCACTTGGCCATGTTGGTCAGCGCGCCGGCGAAGAACACCGCCTCGAGCAGGATCACGGTGTCGGTCCAGAACCAGCGCGGCGCGTCCTGCCGCTGCGCACCCCACACCAGGTCGTCGATCCCCTGGATCGCGAACGGGATCGCGAACGAGGAGTACAGCAGCACGTCGCTGGCGGTGGACAGGTCCGGGTCCCACAGCCCGATCGCGGAGCGGTCGCCCTCCCCGATCTCCTGGTAGGTCAGCGGGTCGAAGTCGGGGGCCGCGAACTGGTCCTTGAGCCCCAGCTCGGTCACCAGCCACAGCGCGCCGAAGCTGGCCACCAGCGGCAGGTCGACCTCCTCGCGGGCCGTCAGCGGGGGCGGGATCTCCGAGGCGCTGGCGGGGGCGGGCGCGACGGTCAGGGTCAGCAACAGCGTCAGACTGCAGGCGAGGCGCATCGACGGACTCCTCGGACCGGGGACTCGCCCGTCAGGATACGCCATGCGGCGCGGGGCTGTCGCGGGCGCGCTGCCGCGCTCTCCGGCTCGGGGTCAGCCTCCGAGGCGCAGCGGCAGTGCGCCGAGGTTGCCGCTCGAGGTCTCGGCGGTGGGCTCGCGCGGTACCTCGACCCGGCGCAGCTGGTCGATGGGGACCGTGATCTCCAGCCCGCAGACCAGCCGCAGGGTCAGCGCCGGGGTCGCCAGCCGCCCGCTGAGCGTCCCGCCGTCGGCCAGCTCGAAGGTCACCCGGCCGGTGGACGGGTCGAGCACCCGCAGCGAGCGGATCTCCTCGGTGCGCAGGTCGACGCCGCCCACCGTCGACGTCACCGGCAACGTGTCGCCCACCGGGTGGGCGTACCAGCGGTCGCCGTTGGCCAGCGTGATCACCGGGGCGTCGGGGTCGATCGACGGCTCGATCAGCAGCCCCGGCACCTCCAGCGCGGACAGATCGGTCAGCGCCAGCTCGAGCTCCTGGCCGCCGTGGTGGCGGAACACCACGCCCGGCTCGGTGACGATCCCCGACAGCGTCGAGCCGTCGGCCAGGCGCACGCGGTGCAGCCGGTCGTCCTCGGCGCGGAAGTCGATCCCGGCGACCCTGGCGCGGTCGACGGCCACCGCGCCGTAGGGGGTGGCGACGCCGAACTGGTTCGTCACGATCTTGCCGTGCAGCCGGTCGCCGCGGACCAGCAACGCGGTGTCGTCCGACGGGGTGAAGGTCTCCTCGGCCTCGCCGTGGCGGCGCATCCCGATCCGGGCGATCTGGTCGCGGGGCAGGGTCAGCTTGCGGCCCAGCGGCAGCTGCAGCTGGACCACCTCGGCGCTGAGCTGGCCGACCAGCACCTCGCCGCGCAGCAGCACCACGGCGTCGTTGGCCCAGCCGGGCTCGCCGGCGATCACCCCGGCGACGTCCTCGAGCTTCACCGGGATCTCGCCGTGGGCCGTCGTGATCGTCCAGGCCCTGTCGGTGACCGTGCCCTCCAGCCGGTCGCCGTTGCGCAGCTCGACCACGTCGCGATCGTCGCCGCGCAGCAGGCCCGCGACGCGGAACGTAGGCCCCCCGCCGGCCCCGGAGAAGTTGGCCACCGGCACCGAGACGTCGCCCAGCAGCGCGCGCGGGTCGGTCGCGTCGAGCCACTGCACCGCGTCGGCGCGGGCGTGGCGCTGGGCCAGGATCATCACCAGCGCGACCGAGGCCCCGCCGGGGATCTCGACGGTGAACCGCACGGTGGGCATGTCGTTGCTCTGCAGGAAGGTCGCGACCGGCACCGCAGGGGCACCCTCGTCCCCGTAGAACAGGGCGAACGCGGGGTCGTCGCCGACCTCGCTGACGTCGTCGCTGACCCACCCGCGGTCGCCGGCGTCCACGACCGCGTCGCCGCTGGTGGTGTGGACCAGCGTGGTGCCGTCGTCGCTGCCCATCGCCAGCGTGTACGTCACCTGCGCGGTGGTGGGCTGCGGCGACGGATTGTCGAGGATGTCGACCCAGCGGGCGTAGCCGTCGTCGGGGGCGACGTGGACCAGCCGGGTGACCGTCATCCGGCCGATCGGCACCGTCGGGATCGCCACGGTGCGCCCGTCGGGCAGCAGGTACTGCATCCCGCCGTAGCCGCCGTAGCTGCCGTCGACCTCCAGCGTCATCGCGCCGTCGAAGGTGTCCGAGGTGCCGTCCCCGACCGTGCCGTCGTACTGGATGTCCCACAGGTGGCCGTGGGCGTCGGTCAGCGTCACCGGGCTCGAGGTCGGCACCGCGCCCTCCAGCTCGGGGTGCAGCGAGGGGTCCAGCGCCGGCTGCCCGGCGGCGGGCAGCGTCGCGAGCAGCAGCGGGACAGCGAGGGCGATGACCGTCGAGCGCATGGGGAACCTCCACTGGGGCAGACACCCCTCCCCGGGGGTCCGTTCCGGTGGGGTGGGGGAGGGGGCCGCTCAGAGCGACCGTATCAGATCGGCCGCCCCCGCGATGGCGTCGGGCAGCGCGTCGGCGTCCTTGCCGCCGGCCTGGGCCATGTCGGGGCGGCCGCCGCCCTTGCCGCCGACGCGCGTGGCCAGGGCCGAGACGATCTTGCCGGCGTGGTGGCGGTCGGTGAGGTCCTGGCTGACCTTGACCACCAGCCGCGCGGCGCCGCCCTCGCGGGAGCCGAGCACCACGATGCCGCTGCGGATCTGCTCCAGCAGGCGGTCGGCGCGCTCGCGCAGCGCCCTGGCGTCGGCCTCGATCTCGGCGGCGATCAGCGGCACGCCGTCCAGGTCCACCGGCGCCAGCGACGCGCCGCCCCCGCCGCCGCTGGCCAGCCGCTCCTTGAGCTCGTCGATCTCCCGGTGCAGCGCCCTGCGCTCGGCCACCAGCTTCTCCACCCGGGTGACGATCTCCGCGCGCTGGGCGCGGATCACGCCGGCCACCTGGTCCAGCTGGGCCTCCAGCTCCCGCACGTGGGCCTCGGCGCCGCGCCCGGTGAGCGCCTCGACGCGGCGTACCCCGGTGCCGACGCTGCCCTCGCTGGCGATCTTGAACAGCCCGATGTCGCCGGTCCGCGCGCAGTGGGTCCCCCCGCACAGCTCGATGGAGTAGCCGGGGACCTGCACGACCCGCACGCGGTCGCCGTACTTCTCGCCGAACAGCGCCATCGCCCCGCGGCCCACCGCGTCGTCGTAGGCCATCTCCTCGACGGCCACGGCCTGGTTGCGCCGCACCTGGGCGTTGACGAGCTCCTCGAGGGTCCGGATCTGCTCGCCGGTCAGCGCCTCGAAGTGGCTGAAGTCGAAGCGCAGCCGCTCGGGATCGACCACCGAGCCCTGCTGGGCGACGTGGGTCCCCAGCGTCGCGCGCAGCGCCGCGTGGAGCAGGTGGGTCGCGGTGTGGTTGCGGCGGATGTCGTCGCGCCGGGCGGCGTCGACGGTGGCCAGCAGCTCGTCGCCGACCGCCACGGCCCCCTGCTCGACGCGGCCGCGGTGGACCGTGGTGACGCCCTCCTTGACCGTGTCCAGGATCGCCACGCGCACGCCGCCGGCGGTCAGCGCGCCGGTGTCGCCGACCTGCCCTCCGCTCTCGGCGTAGAACGGCGTGGCGTCGAGCACGACGTCGACCGCGTCGCCCTCGGCGGCCCGCTCCACCGCCACGCCGTCGCGGCGCAGCGCCTGCACCGTCCCGGCGTGCTCGGTGCCGCCGTAGCCGGTGAACCGCACCGGCAGCCCGCCGAACCCGCCGCCGGTGCCGGGGGCCGCGGCGTCGGCGCCGTCGGTGCCCTTGCCGCCGCTCCGGTCCCGGTGCTGCTCCATCAGCGCCTCGTAGCCGGCCTCGTCGATGTCGTGGCCCAGCTCGGTGGCGATGATCCGGGTCAGGTCGGGCGGGAACCCGTCGGTGGCGTACAGCTCGAACACCACCTCGCCGGGGATCGTGCCCCCGCCCTGCCGGGGCAGCGGCGCGATCGCCTCGTCGAGGCGGCGCAGGCCGCGGTCGAGCGTCCGCCGGAAGGTCTCCTCCTCGGCACGGGCGAAGCGAACGATCTTGTCCCGCCACTGCCGCAGCTCGGGGTAGGCCGGCGCCATGATCCGGGCCGTCTCGTCGGCCAGCTCGTGGAGGAACGGCTGCTCGATGCCGAGCTTGAAGCCGTGTCGGATCGCCCGCCGCATCACGCGCCGCAGCACGTAGCCGCGGTCGACGTTGGAGGGCAGCACCCCGTCGGCGAGCAGGAACGCGGTGGCCCGCGCGTGGTCGGCCAGCACCCGCAGGCTGACGTCGGTGTCGTCGGCAGCGCCCACCTCGACCCCGGCGATCGCCGAGGCCCGCGCGCGGATACCCGAGAGCTCGTCGGTGTCGTAGTTGCTGCGCACGCCCTGGAGCACCACCGCCAGCCGCTCCAGCCCCATCCCGGTGTCGACACACGGCGCGGGCAGGGGCGTGGTCACCCCCGCGGCGTCGGTGAAGAACTGCATGAACACCAGGTTCCAGATCTCCATGTAGCGGCCGGCGTCGTGGCCCTGGCCCCAGCAGTCGGGCTCGCCCTCGACGGGGTGGTCCTCGCCCAGGTCCCAGTGGATCTCGGCGCACGGCCCGTTGGGCCCCACGTCCCCCATCGACCAGTAGTTGTCGGCCTTGCCGCAGCGCCCGATCCTGTGCTCCGGCAGCCCGATCTCGCGCCACAGCTCGAAGGCCTCGTCGTCCTCGCGGTAGACCGTGGCCCACAGCCGCTCGGGGTCCAGCCCCAGCTCCTCGGTGAGGAACTGCCAGCCGAACTGGATCGCCTCGCGCTTGAAGTAGTCGCCGAAGCTGAAGTTGCCGAGCATCTCGAAGAACGTGTGGTGATAGGCCGTGCGCCCCACGTTGTCGATGTCGCCGGTCCGCAGGCACTTCTGGCAGGTCGTCGCCCGGGTGAACTCGAGCTTCGTGCGCCCCAGAAAATGGTCCTTGAACTGGTTCATGCCCGCCGGGGTGAACAACACCGAGGGGTCCCAGCGTGGC
>CAZOYV010000339.1:0-8575 GCA_964584075.1 uncultured Rickettsiales bacterium
CCCCGCTCGGTCGAGACCTCGGCCCCGATGATCGCCGCCGGGCAGACCCGCGGGGCGCGCAAGGACGCGATCCCCGACCCCAAGCCGGCGAGGGCGGCCCCGCTCCAGCCGAGCAGCGCGCGTGCCGACGGGGGCGGGGGACGCTCGGCGCTCCCGCTGATCCTCGGCGGCGTCGGGCTCGCCGTCCTCGTCGTGGCGATCCTCGGGATCGTGCTGCTCCTCGGCGCGGGCCGGAAGCGCGCCCGGGACGGCGGTGGGGCCTTCACCGCCGTGGAGCACCCCGTCTCCACCGAGTCGGGAGGCAGCGGCTCGCCCGCGGCGGACGCGACCGCTCCACCCACCCGCACGCCCACCTGGATCGACTCGCGCAAGCCGCGGTTCGAGGTCGGCTACGACGGCGTCTGCCCCGCGGGGGCTGCGTGTCTGGCGGACCTGGGCCTCGCCGGCGCCGAGGCCGCGGTGCTGGGCCAGCTCGAGGACCGCTCCACCGAGGGCTCGCTGCGGCGGGCGTTCGACGACTACACCGACGCCGCCCGGTTCCTGCAGCAGGTGGGCGGCGCGGTGCGCTACTGGCAGCCGGCGACCACCGACCAGCCGGCCACGGCGTGCTCCCACTCGTTCCCCGACGGGCGCCCGTGGGTGGTCGGGATGGACGGCAGCGCGCGGGAGCTGATCCCGCTGGGCGAGACGATCGCCAACGGCTCGTTCCGGGCGTCGTCCCTGGCCCGCGAGATGGCCGAGGCCGTGCGTCAGGGCGGCCGGCACTGGCTCCAGCTGGTGCGTGAGCTCGAGCTCGGGGACAAGCACGATCCGCTGCTGCCGCTGTACCGCGACCGGATCGCCGCCGCGATCGAGCTGGGGCTGTCGTCCAGCTCGCTGCCCTACGGCGACCTGCTGCGCGAGAGCCTCGAGATCGCGACGGAGGACCTGCAGCCGCTGGCGGTGCGCCTGCCGAGCGACCCGCTGGTGGCCTATGACGGTCGAGACGGGAGCCGGCTGTCATCGGCGTTCCGCCGGGAGCTCGACGCCCTCGACGGGCTGGTCGGCGAGGCGGGCACGCCGCGCCTCGAGCTGTGCTTGTACCCGACCACCGAAGCCCCGCGGGGGAGCACCCCCGCCGAGTGGGACGCCAGGCGGCTGGACTACCTGCGCGCGGCGCTCGCCGAGGTGGACGCGGAGCAGCACCTCTCGGTGTGCCGCGAGCCGCTCGGGACGGCCCCGCCGCCCACGACCTCGGACGATCCGTGCCAGCCGATCGGCGCCGCCGCCACGCGCCAGACGCTGCTGATCATCTCCCCCTGAGCGCTGCGGCTCACGGCGAGCGCAGCGGGGTGAGCCACAGCTGGCGGTTCCGCGGGCCGTCGAACTCGCACAGGAACAGGCTCTGCCAGCGGCCGAGGCGCAGCTGACCGCCCTGCACGGGGACGAGCACCGAGGGGCCCACCAGCGTCACCAGCACGTGGGCGTCGCTGTTGCCCTCGGCGTGGTCGAAGCCCCAGTCGTGGGGCACCAGCCGCCCCAGGAAGCGGGCGATGTCCCTGCGCACGTCGGGATCGGCGCCCTCGTTGATCGTGACGCCGCAGGTGGTGTGGGGCGATGCGACCAGCAGCGCGCCGTCGGCCAGCGCGAGGTCGGCCAGCGCCGCCCGGACCGGACCGTCGATCTCGACGAGCTGCTGACGCTGCGAGGTTCGGACATCCAGCGTGATCAACATGCCGCGATTCTACACCGCCCGCGCGTGGCGCGCGCTCGTGCACGGCCCCTTGCGGTCGGGCACACCCTCTGCTAAACGCCAGGGCTCGACGCTCTGGAGGGAGCATGGTGGAAGCGAGCCGCGCCGAGGCGACCCCGACGACCCCGATGCCCGCGTGGAAGGTGGCCGCCTGGGCCGCGCCGTATGCGGTGGTGCTGTACCTCGCGGTCTCGGTCTCGTGGGCACTGTTGCTCCCCGCCGTGCTGCTGTGCGCCGCGGTGTTCCTGGCCCACGAGCGGGTGTACCGCGGCCGCGTGGCGCGGTTCCCGATGGGCTGGCTGCTGGCCCTGCTGCTGCTGGTGCCGAGCATCTACACGACCGCCTACGGCAAGCTGTGGTTGCTGCCCCTGGTGGCGATCCCGGCGCTGCTGCTGTGGGGCCTCCACGCGGCGACCGGCGGGCGGCTGGGCCGCTGGTGGGGCCGCCAGCCGGTGTTCGGCACCCTGCTGTACACCGTCGCCACCGCGGGGCTGCTCTACGGGGCGATGCGCAGCACCCCGCTGCCCCCGTTCACCGACGACGTGCTGTTCGAGCTGTACGCCGCGCCCCGCTCGCTGACCCTGTCCCACGAGGAGCAGGAGGCCGCCGTGGCGGTCGTCGACGCGGCGCTGGCCGGATACCAGCGGGACACCGGGGACGGGGTCCCGGCGGCGGTGCGCGACCTCGAGGGCTCGCTGCCCGCGCGGCTGACGGCGCCCAACGAGCACGACGTGTGGGTCACGCTGTGGATCGACCGCAAGGCCTTCCTGCGCGGCCACGCGGTGGGCGGCACGCTGGCCGAGGACCTCAGCCGGGCCACCGATCAGGCGCTGGACGGGACCCGCCGCTGGCGGGACTGGCTCGACGGCGCCGAGCGGGTCCGGATCCAGATCGACGTGGCCGACGAGGAGGTGCCGATCCGCAAGCGCCCGCTGCACCAGCTGGTGCTCGCGGTGCTCAGCGTGTTCACGCCGATCAACAAGGAGAACCTCACCGACCCGGGGCTGCTGTACCAGCTGATCTACGAGGTCGAGCCGGGCGTGGTGGGGATGACGCTGCGCACGGACCACCACGAGGCCACGATCCTGCCCGGCGATCCCGTGACCCGCGGCTGGCTGACGCCGCGCGTGCGCCGGCGCTCGGGCAAGACCGAGAAGATCCTGATCAACCTCAGCCGCGAGGCCGACGGCCCCCGCGACCTGTGGTCCCAGGAGGGCACCGAGCTGGGCAAGTTCCACACGGTGTGCTTCGGGCGGCCGGTCCCCGGCGGCGAGGTGCTGCCGCTGTACCGCGGCAACGTGCTGCTCGAGACCGGGGAGGTCGACAGCGCGCGGATCCTCGACGGTGTCGAGGAGGCCGGCGGCTGGCTGCTGCGCACGGTGCAGCCCGACGGCAAGTTCGACTACGAGTACTACCCGAACACCGACTCCGGCTCCAAGGGCTACAACATCGTGCGCCACGCCGGCTGCGTGTACGGCCTGTTCCACATGTACGAGCTGGCCCTCCTCGAGCCCCAGCTGCGCGACGACGCCAACGACTACCTCGAGGCCGCGATCCGTGCGATGGACTGGGTCTACGACAACCTCGACGCCCCGAGCGGCGCCGAGGACGAGGCGCTGGTGGCCCTGGTCGACCGCCGCCAGCGGGCCAGCAGCGGGGCCGCGGCGCTGACGCTGATGAGCTTCCTGGAGCGCCCCGCCCCCGAGCAGGTCTCCCACCCGGTGCTGCGCGAGCGCCTCGGCCGCCCCGAGGACGAGCAGATCATCGAGGGCCTGGGCCTGTTCCTGCTCGAGATGATCGACGCGCGGGGCAAGGTCTACCACTCCTACCGGGACCGGCTGGCCAGCGACGCGGTGGAGAAGGAGCCGCTGTACTTCCCCGGCGAGACGATGCTGGCCCTGGTTCGCCTGTACCAGGCCACCGAGGACGAGCGCTGGCTGGAGGGCTCCGAGCGCATCGCCGGGTGGCAGATCGAGCGCTACTGGGACCAGCGCCCCAACCCGGACCACTGGGTGATGCAGGCGCTGTGGGAGCTGTACGACGTGACCGGGGACGAGCGCTACGCCCGGACCGGGCTGGCGATGGGGGACCGCCACGCCTCGGAGCAGTTCCCGCCCAACTGGGCCCCGTTCCCCGACTACCACGGCTGCTACCGGCGCTACAACGACACGCCGCGCACGACCCGGGCCTGCTCCCGCAGCGAGGCGATGGGGGGCGTCGTCCACATCGCCTGGAAGAAGGACGTCGACGCCACGACCTACGAGGACGCCCTGCTGTTCGCCGCCGACCACCTGCTCGAGAACCAGTGGCGTCCGGAGAACAGCTACTACCTGCCGCGCCCCGCGAAGGCCCGCGGCGCGATCCGGATGGGCATCGTCGACAACCACTGCCGGATCGACAACAACCAGCACGCCGTGGTCGGCCTCCACCGCGCCCTCGAGGTCGCGCGCCGCCGCGAGGGCGTGGCGATGCCGGACCAGGAGGTCCTGCCCCCGGTCCCGTCGGCCGTGGAGCAGATCGCGACCCGGCTCCGGTTCGGGGAGTCGGTCCAGCCGCTCGAGGAGCCCGAGACGCCCCCGCCCTCCCCCCCCGGCGGCGCGGACACCGCGCGATGAGGCCAGCGGGTCGACGGCTCCTCCTCGCCGCGACGGCCGGCACGTTGACGCTCGCGGTGCTGCTGGCGTGGGGCTGCCGGACGCGGCAGGCCACCGGGTCCCCCCCGCCGGCGGCCTCCGGGACCGGGGCGCCCCCTCTGGCCGGCGGCGAGCGCGCGCAGGCTTCCCCGCCCCGAGCCGCAGCGCCGGGCGAGGGCGAGCTCGTGCTGGCCGCGGACGTCTCGGTGCTGGCGATGGACCTCACCGAGTCGGATCTGGGCGAGATCCTGCCGCTGCCCGCCGTGGTGCTGTACTTCTCCACGAGCTGCCCGCACTGCTGGAACGTCGCGCCCGAGTTCCAGCAGGCCTGCGAGCGCCTCGAGCCCGAGGGCGTGTCCTGCCTCGGGGTGGTCAGCTCCTCGTCGCGGCTGGGGGACGCCCGCGACTTCGCGGCCCACACCGGGCTGCAGGTCCCGCTGGTCTCCGACTACGCCGGCCGCTACCGGGACGCCCACGGCATGACCGCGACCCCCACGGCGGTGCTGTTCGACGACGACGGCCGCGCCGCCTTCGTCGCCGATCCGTTCTACGGCGGCGCCTCGCTGGCGCTGGAGATGGCGGCCGCGACGATGCAGGGCCGGGACCCCGCTCGGGCGTGGCGCCCCGGCGAGTACGTCGGCGCCCGCGCCTGCGCGCCGTGCCACGAGGTGGCGTACAACTCGTGGCTGCTCTCGCCCCACTCGGTGGCGATCATGCGGATGCCCGGCGAGACCTACCTCGACCCGGCCTGCCTGCGCTGCCACGCCACCGCCACGGGGGAGCCCGGCGGGTTCGTCGACCTGGTCCAGACGCGCCACCTGCGCGACGTGGGCTGCGAAGCCTGCCACGGCCCCGGCGGGGGGCACCGGCGCGACGGCAGCGTGGCCCCCGGGGACCCCACCGCGACCTGCCTGCGGTGCCACGACGCGGACCACAGCATCGCCGCCGACCTGCCGGCGATGGTGGCGACGATCGACCACCAGCTCGCCGCGACGCTGCCCCGCGACCGGTGGGGCGCGCGCCGCCTCGAGCTCGAGGAGGGGCTGGCGCCGCGGGTGGCGCTGCAGATCCCCCGCGGCGAGTGCGTCGGCTCCGACGCGTGCCGCGACTGCCACGAGGACGAGCACCGCGCCTGGGCCGCCGGCCCCCACGGGACCGCGATGGAGACCCTGCGCGAGGCCGGCTCCGACCAGGACCCCGCCTGCGTGGTCTGCCACCGCGCGCTGGAGCCGTGCGGCGGCGAGGGCCCCGGGGCGACCGAGCCGGGCGTCTCCTGCGAGGCTTGCCACGGCGCCGGCGCGGCCCACCTCGCGGGGGGCGAGGGCGACGGGCCGATCACCGGGCTGCGCCGCGGCCACGCCGCCGAGTGCGTGGTCGAGCCGACCTGTCGCACGTGTCACACGAAGCTCCGCGACGCGGGCTGGGAGCTGCAGGAGCGGCTGGCCGGCGTGCACCCCACCGGCGCGACGCCGCCCGCCGCGCCGGCGGTGGAGCCGAGCGAGGCTACCCCGCCAGGAACGCCCTGATCCCCGCCGCGAGGTCCTCGAGCCCCATCCGTCGGACCTCCACCGGCGGCAGGCTGCGCACGAAGATCTGACCGTAGCGACGCGTCACGACCCGCGGGTCGAGCACCACCACCGCGCCGCGGTCCCGCCGGCTGCGGATCAGCCGGCCGAACCCCTGGCGGAAGCGGATCACGGCCTGGGGCACGGCGTACTCGCGGAACGGATCGCCCCCGCGCGCCTCGATGCGCTCGGCGCGGGCACGCTGCACCGGCTCGGTGGGGACCCGGAACGGCAGGCGCGTCAGCACCACGCAGGACAGCGCCTCGCCGGGCACGTCGACGCCCTCCCAGAAGCTGTCGGTGCCCAGCAGCACCGCGCGCCGGCCGGCGCGGAACTCCTCGAGCAGCCGCCCGCGCTCCAGCGTGCCCTGGGCCAGGAAGCGCAGCTCGGGCAGCCGCTGCTGTGCGGCGCGGTGGACCTGCCGCAGCAGGGCGTAGCTGGTGAACAGCACGAAGGTCCGGCCCCCCGCCGCGGCGACCACGCGACACACGGCGTCCTCGATCGCGGCGGCGTGGTCCGCGGCGCCGGGGGGCGGCAGATCGTCGGGCACGCCGAACCACACCTGCTCGCGGTGGTCGAACGGGCTGTCGAAGCGGTCGCGCGTGCAGCGCTCGGCGGCGAGCGTCCCCTCCACCAGGCCGACCCGGCGGGCCAGGTGCTCGAAGCGGCGGTCGACCGTCAGCGTCGCCGAGGTCACGATCACGCTGGCGAGCGGGTCGAACAGCACCTCCCGGATCCGCGGTCCGACCTCGATCGGCGAGGTGCAGAACCGGGGCCACACGCTGCCGTCCTTGCCCCGGTTGCGCTCGATCCAGCGGCAGCGCTGCTCGTCGTCCTCGATCACCGCGCCGAGGTTGCGCATCGCCGCGCTGAGCCGGTCGTGCACGCTGCGCAGGTCGAAGCGCAGCTGGACCTGCTGCTCCCGCCACGCCTCGGGCAGCTCGTCGAGGCGGTCCCGCAGGCGGCCGACCTCGCGGGAGACCTCGCCGAGGCGAGCCACCAGCGTCTCGACGTGATCCACCAGCGGCCGCAGCGCGGGCTCGACGGCGTCGAGCCGGGGCGGCAGGCGGTAGTGCAGCGCGCCCCGCTCGCCGCGCCCCCGGCGCTCGGGCGCCGCCTCGTCCAGCCGACGCTCGAGGCGATCGCAGATCGCGGCGGCGATGACGGGCAGATCGGTGCGCAGCCGCGCGATCGCCGGCTGGAGCCGATCGGCGCACAGCGTGCGCACCTCGGCCGCGGTCGGGTCGCCCCCCGGGAGCCGATCGAGCAGCCGGCCGAGCATGCCCCGGCGCCGGGTCGAGCGGGGCCACAGCCGGCCGATCAGCTGCTCCACGCCCCGCGTGGTGACGCGGGTCGCGAGCATGCTGGTCGCCACCTCCTCGAGGTGGTGCCCCTCGTCGATGGCCAGCACCTCGTAGCGCGGCAGCGGGCCGGCCGACGCCCCGACCTGCTCCTTGATCTGCAGGTCGGCGAGCAGCAGGTGGTGGTTGACCACCAGCAGGTCCGCGGCGGCCGCCTCGCGGCGAGCGCGGTAGAAGAAGCAGTCCTGGAAGTGGGGACAGCGCGAGCGGAGCGTCTGGTCGGCGTCGCTGCGCACCAGCTCCCAGTGCTCGGTGGGGGGCACGCCGGGCAGGTCGGACAGGCTCCCGTCCGCGCTGGCCTCGGCCCACCGGGCGATCTGCTCGAGGAACGCCCGCTCCCCGTCGTCGTGCTCGTCGAGGTGCTGCAGCCGGTCGGCGAGCTTGCGCCGGCACAGGTAGTTTCCGCGGCCCTTGACCAGCACGGCGCGGACGTCGCCGATCAGCCGGCGCACCAGCGGGATGTCCTTGGTCACCAGCTGCTGCTGCAGGTTGATCGAGCGGGTGCTGACCGCCACGCGGACCCGGTTGGCGCGGGCGTGCTCGACCAGCGGGACGAGGTACGCCAGCGACTTGCCGGTCCCGGTCCCGGCCTCGATCAGCGCCACGCCGTCGCCGTCGATCGCCTGCACCACGGCGCGGGCCATCAGGCCCTGGGCGGGGCGCGGCTCGTAGCCCGCGAGGACCTCGGGGAGCGCGCCGTCCGGCCCCAGCACGGCGGCCACCGCGTCGGCGTCCAGCCGCTGGCGGTGGGTGCGCTGGGGCTCGACCACGACGTAGATCCCCGCGGCCTCGTTGTCGACGATGTAGAACGCGATGCCGTCCTGGCCGTAGCGGCTGGCCAGCGACAGGTCCGCCGCGCTGGGGGTCAGCGGGCCGTCGGGGTGGTTGTGGATCACCGCCTCGCCCGCGCGCGGCACGTGCAGCAGCGCGGGGACGGCGTCGGCGTTGCCGCGGCAGTGGACCTCGACCTCGGCGACGAGGCCGGCGTCGTCGAGCCGGCCGACGAAGAACACCTCGTTGCCGCCTGCCTCGCGGACCGCGTCGCGGATCTGCTGGCGGGCCGCGGCGGTGAGGTACCGGTCGACCTGCACGGGGGCGACTCCTTGGCGCCCGGCGGGGGCGCTGCTAGCCTGACCAGGCTCGGATCGGCGACGAGCCTGCATCGTAGGAGATCCCACGTGGTGACTCAAACCGAGGACCTGTTCCCGCCGGTGGCGATCCTCGGCCGGGGCCGCGCCGGCCGCGACCTGGACCACCTGCTGCGGGGCGCCGGGGTCGAGGTCG
>CAZOYV010000340.1:0-8503 GCA_964584075.1 uncultured Rickettsiales bacterium
ACCTGAAATCCCCGCCATTGCTGAGTTTGCGCGGATCTATGTCAGGAGGTCTGGACACCGGCTCGGGGACCCGTACCCGCACGCCGCGCTCCACGTCGGTGGGCTCCTGGAACACGCGCAGGCCGAACTCCGGCACCGCGGCCAGCAGGTGGTCGAAGATGTCGGCCTGGATGTGCTCGTACTCGACCCACGCCACCGTCCTGGTGAACACGTAGATCTGGATCGGGACACCGGTGGCGTCGGGGGCCAGCTGACGCACCAGGAAGGTCATGCCCTCCTCGTAGATCCGCGGGTGGTTGCGCAGGTACGCCTCGACGTAGGCGCGAAACGTCCCGATGTTGGTCAGCCGGCGGCCGTTGACCGTCACCGACTGGTCCACGCCGTGCTCCTCGTTGTAGGCCGAGACCTCCTCGGCCTTCCGGTCGAGGTACTCGCGGATGTACTCGATCTTGCGGAACCGCTGCAGCATCTCGTCGTCGCAGAACTTCACGGTGTTGAGGTCGATGTGGATGTTGCGGCAGATCCGGCGGCCGCCCGACTCGCTCATCCCGCGCCAGTTCTTGAACGAGTCCGAGATCAGCGCGTAGGTCGGGATCGTCGTGATCGTCTTGTCGAAGTTCTGGACCTTGACCGTGGTCAGCGTGATCTCGATCACGTCGCCGTCGGCGCCGTACTTGGGCAGCGAGATCCAGTCGCCGATCCGCACCATGTCGTTGGTCGACAGCTGGATGCCGCCCACCAGCCCGAGGATCGGGTCCTTGAAGACCAGCATCAGGACCGCGGTCAGCGCCCCGAGGCCGCCGAGGAAGAACTTGGGCGACTCGCCCATCAGGATCGACAGCACGAAGATGCCGACCACGAAGAACAGCACGATCTTGATCACCTGCAGGAACCCGCGAATGGGGATCCGCTGGGACACGTCGTACGTCTGGTAGATCGAGCGCGCCCCGTCCAGCAGCGCGTTGAACGCCATCAGCCCGACCACCAGCATGTAGATGTTGGCCGCCGACTGGGTCGCCGAGACCGCCTGGTCGTGGCCCTCCAGCGGGAGGCCGGCGAGCAGGTAGATCACCACCGCCGGGGCCAGGTGCGCCAGCCGCGAGAACAGCTTCTTCTCCACCAGCCGGTCGTCCCACTTGGTGGCCGTCTTCTTCACCGCCGTGCGCACCGCGCGGAGCAGCAGCTGCCGCGCGACGACCCACGCCAGCGCGGCCAGCAGCAGCACCCCGAGGCCCAGGATCGACCGCGCCGCCAGGTTGGTGACGGCCTCGCTGGCGCCGAGCTCGCCGAACCACGTGACCAGGTACTCCAGCATCATCGTTGCACCCTCCCGCGGGCCCCCCTCAGTCGTCGTAGGCGCCCATGTCGTAGCCCGCCCCCTGGGGCCGCGCCGAGCCGTCGTAACAGATCGCCACCCCGCTGTCGACGCCCTCGTCGAGGCCCGGGGAGCCCGTCGCCAGCGCGTAGTCCCCGGCGCCGGCGTCGGAGAACTGCGGGGCCGCGTCGGTGGAGTGGGCGTCCCCGCCGCTGGCGGCCTGCCACTCGGCCAGCGTGTAGCCCTGGACGTCCTCCTCCTCGAGCAGCGTCCAGCCGTCCTGGCTGGAGTAGAGGTTGTAGTCGGCGGCGAGGCCGGGCAGCGAGTCGGCGCTCCACTCCAGGGCGCCCCGCCGTCCGCCGACGAGCACGTTGTCGCGGATCGTGTTGCCGGTGCTGCCGTTCTTGAACGACAGCGCGAACCGCCCCTCGCCGGAGAAGTGCACCACCGTGTTGTGCTCGATCAGGTTGTCCTGGCAGCCCCACTGGGTGCCCTGGCCGTCGTCCCACATCGCGATCCCGGTGGCCTCGTTGCCGAAGATCACGTTGTTGCGCACCACGCTGTCCCGTACCGAGGCCAGGTTGATCGCCGCCCCGCCGCCCTCGCCGTTGCCGACGATCAGGTTGCGCTCCACGGCGCAGTCGCTGCTGATCCCGTCGTCCCCGGCCGAGGGATCGGCGTTGATCTGGATCCCCGAGGCGTGGTTGTCGTGGCAGTGGTTGCCGACGATCAGGGCGCGGTCGCCGGAGTTGGAGTGGTAGATCCCGTGCTCGTCGCCGGAGCCGAAACACTCGTTGCCCAGCAAGCTCAGGTCGTGGGCGAAGTCGGTGAAGATGCCCCACGTGCCGTTGTCGCCGAACACGCCGCCCTGGATCGTGACGTGGTCGGAGAGGCTGACCCGCGCCCCCGCGCGGAACGCCCCGTGGACCTGCACGCCGTGGATCAGGACGTGGCTCGAGTCGTGGACGTAGATCCCGTCCCGCTGGTCCCAGCCGCCGTCGCTGGTGCCGCCGCCGTCGACCATCGCCCCGCCGTCGGTGGCGCGGAAGATGATCGGCGATCCCGCGGTGCCGGCCTTGTCCCCGATGATGATCGGCGACTCGTAGTCCCCGTCGAGGATCTCGATCACGTCCCCGGGCTCGGCCATCAGCGCGGCGTGGTGGATCTGACGCCACGGCTCCTGCTCGGTGCCGGGGTTGCCGTCGTCCCCGGCGGGGGAGACCCAGTGGGTCGCCGGGTCGCCGGGCGGCTCCGGGACGAACGGCGCGTCGTCCCCCGGCGGGATCCCGCTGTCGTCGTCGCCGGCGTCGTCGTCGCCGGCGTCGTCGTCGCCCGCGTCGTCGTCGTCCGCGTCGTCGTCGCCCACGTCGTCGTCGCTCGCGTCGTCGTCCCCGGTGTCGTCGTCCCCCGGACAGCCGGTGATCCAGCACAGGGCGCACAGGCCCAGCAGCACGGCGAGGTGTCGCATCGCTCCCCCTCCTCCTCGTGCGGTGACCAGCCGGGCTCGCCGGCACGATTGTGGCTGCGTACTGTATCACCCCGGCCCCGGGTCGAGGCCTGCAGCGCGCCCTTGCGGGACGCGTTCGGGCGACATCCGTGCTATGGAAGTGCGTGACCCGTCGCGCGAGGAGAGACGTGCCCGAGAACCGCCCCCGGACGATGATCCGCCACGGCCTGATGGCCGGCCTCGGCTTCGGCCTGGCGATCGGCATCATCCACCTGGCCACCGGCATCGGCCTGATCATGATGATGAAGATGCCGCCGATGACCTGGTTCGCGGCCAAGACGATCATCATCGAGCTGCCCCTCGCCGGCCTCGTCGGGCTGGCGTTGAGCCCGCTGTTCCTGTCCCGCCACGGCCGCTGGCTGCACCCGCTGACGATGACCCTGCTGTGGCTCGCCGCCGAGCGCTTCGTGGCCGTCGACCCGGCCAAGGTCGGGATGTGGCTGGCCCCGCCGCTGGGCGCGCTGGTGCTGTACGCGGCGTTCTCCTGGCTGACCCGCGAGCGCCGCTGGATCAACGTCGTCGTCGGCGTCGCGGTGCCCCCGATCCTGCTGGCGATCCCGGTGATCCGGCTCCAGACCAAGGGCGGCTACGGCGCCCCGATCGGGGCCGAGGACAAGACCCCGCCCCCCGGCTCCCCCGACGTGGTGTTCATCGTGATGGACACCGTGCGGGCCCGCTCGGTCTCGGGGCTGGGCTACGAGCGCGAGACCACCCCGAACCTCGACGAGTTCGCCGAGGGCGGCGTGCTGTTCGAGAAGGCCATCGCGCCGTCGACCTGGTCGCTGCCGGCCCACTCCTCGCTGTTCACCGGCACCTGGCCCTCGATCCACGACGCCCACGGCGAGACCCGCTGGCTCGACGACCGCCTTCCGACCCTGGCCGAGACGATGGCCGAGGCCGGCTGGGAGACCCGCTGCTTCACCGCCAACCCGTTCATCAGCCCGTCGTTCGGGCTGACCCGCGGCTTCGAGTGGTCCGACCAGGCCTGGATCACCGGCGCCGGCGGCCGCGGCTTCGCCTTCATCTACCGCTTCATCGACGCCCTCGGCGCCACCGCCCGGGACAAGGGCGGCGGCCAGGTCGCCGACAACCTCGACCGCTGGATCGACGACCGCCCCGCCGACGCCCCGCCGGCGTACGTGTTCGTCAACTTCCTCGAGGCCCACTTCCCGTTCCACCAGCTGCCGCCCGAGTACCGCAACGCCTACACCGACATGCCGCTGCGCAAGCTGCGACCCATCGGCCAGATCGCGTTCGGGACCCAGCTCGGCCGCCAGCTCAGCGACGAGGAGCTGGCCCGGATCCAGGGCCCGATCCGCGACCTGTACGACGGCGGCGTGCTGTACACCGACCACCTCGTCTCCCGCGTGATCGACGCCTGGCGCCGCCGCGGCACGCTGGACGAGACCGTGTTCGTGATCGTCGGCGACCACGGCGAGCTCGTCGGCGAGCACCGCGCCTTCGACCACGTCACCCAGCTGTACGAGGAGTGCCTGCACGTCCCGTTCGTGATCCACTACCCCCCGGCGATCCCGGCCGGCAGCCGCGTCGAGGAGCCGATCTCGACCCTCGGGATCTACGCCACGATCACCGATCTCGCCGGCGTCGAGACCCCCGAGACGGTCCAGATGGGCTCCCTGCTCCCCGCCCTCGAGGGCCGCCCCGCCGGCCAGCCCGTGCTCACCGAGCGGTTCGAGGAGATCCTGCTCTCCCCCCGCTTCGCCCCCGGCGAGGCCAACGGCGTCGGCCCCCTGGTCGACCCCCGCGGCCGCTACCGCGTCTACCGCGTCGCCGACCTCAAGTACGCCAGGCACTGGGCCGAGGGCCAGTGGTCGACCGCCCTGTTCGACCTCGCAGCCGACCCCGGCGAGACCACCGACCTGGCCACCTCCGCGATGTACACCGCCAAGCTGCAGGAGCTCGAGGAGGAGCTCGCCACCTGGGAGGACTACCTCGGCCTGCCCCCCCTCGACGCCCCCGTCGACGCCGTGGGCAAGCCCGAGGGCGCCGGCGGCGGCAGCAGCCTGGACAAGGCCGCCGAGGAGCAGCTGCGGGCGCTGGGCTACATCGAGTAGGCGAGCCTGCGCGGAGGGGGCCCGCGCCCGCTCCTACATCTCGAGGTTGATGCCGTCGACCCCCTCGAACCGGAGCGTCTGCTCCTCGGCGACGGCGGGCAGGGCCTGGGAGAGGCGCACCACGAGTGCGCTCAAGACGGTCCAATGGAGCTGCATGGGTCGTCCTCCCTCCCCGGCATCGTAAGACGGCGCCGGGGAGGGAGGCGGTGACGTGGCGGGTCAGAACAGGTCGGGGCCGACGTCCAGCAGCCACTCGTCGCGGATCGTCAGCGGGTAGACGAAGCCGTCGGGGCGGTAGCTGGCCGCCAGATCCTGCACGTCGTCGACGTCCAGCTCGTCGATCCAGACCTCCCAGTCCTCGACGAGCGCCTCGTTGGCCGCGGCGGTGGTCTGCAGCAGCTCGAAGTTGGCGTCGGCGTCGTCGCTGACCTGGCTCGCCAGTGCCGGGCCCACCAGATTGCGGAAGATCCGCTCGCGGGCGTCCCGCGCCAGGGTGTCGTCCAGCACGGCGACGTCGAGCTCGCCCTCGAACAGGAACCCGCGGTTGTTCTTGTTGGCCGAGCCGACGGCCAGGTAGCGGTCGTCGACGATGGTGATCTTGGAGTGCACGTCCATGTCCTGCACGTACAGCTCCTGGGTATCCCAGATCCAGCCCTCCTCGGCCACCACGTCGAAGTTCCGCAGCTGCAGCAGCAGGTACTGGTCGGGCACCAGGTCGCGGAACATCTGGTCGGTCAGGTAGGTGTACTTCGCCCCGCCGTCCAGCGCCGAGACCGGCTTGGTGACCACGATCAGCTTGACCCAGGGGCGCTGCAGCAGCGTGTCGATGATCGCGTCGTTGAGCACGGGCGCGCGCCAGTACTGATCCTCGACGTAGATGTAGGACTCGGCGTTGGACACCGCCTTGGCCATCGACTCCAGGATCGACATCTCGGCCCACGGCTCGGGCATCGTCGCCACCACCTGGGCGTAGGCGTCGCCGGACAGCCCGCCGCCGTACCCCTGCGGCACCATCGGCGTGGTGTTCTCGCTGTACGCCGCCCCGCTGGCCTGCGCCTCGGCCCAGCGGGTGACGAACACGTCCTCGACGTCCGCCACGCACGGCCCGGCGATGCGGATCATGTAGTCCTTGCGCGGGCCCAGATCGGGGAGCTCCTCGCGGTCGAGCACGGCCTCGCGCTCGGAGGTGGTGGCGTCGAAGTCCATCCGCCGCGGGTCGAACACGAGGTGGTCGTGGCTGTCCCAGTCGGTGCTCTTGGTGTTCATCCCGCCGACGTAGGCCACGCGGTCGTCGATCAGCCAGAACTTCTGGTGCCACGAGGCGGCCGGCACCTCGAAGTCCCGCTTGTCGTGCTCCACGCAGGGCGGGTCGAGCAGCTCGAGGTCGGCGTACGCGGGGTTGGCCAGCACCCGGTCGACGAAGCAGATCTCGGCGGGCTCGCCCTGGTACTCGCCGCTGACCGGCACCGGCGTGCCGTTGGCCTGCAGGATCACCTCGAAGCCGTCGCCGGGGGTCTCGGCGTGATCGCGCAGCGCGCCGTCGGTGTAGAGGATGTCGATCCAGTCCCAGCCCTCGTAGAACCGGTTGATCAGCAGGCGCTTGTCCGCCGCCTGCTCCTCGAGGACGGTCATCGAGGTCACCTGCTGGCGCTCGGCCTCGGTGGACCACACGTGGTCGGCGGGGCGCACCAGCTCGAAGTCGGACTGCCAGTACCACACGCTGTGGTCGATGCGGTCGGTGGCGGTCCGCAGGTCGTCGTACACCGACGCCCAGGCCTCCTCGCCGTCCATCAGCAGGGTCAGCTCGTTGTCGTGGCGCGCCGGGCGGCCGCTGGCGGCGAACCAGGCGTGGTCCAGCCCCAGCACCACCGTGGCCACCGGGCACTCGACCCCCTCGATCTCGCGCACCTCGAACACGTGCACCGCCTGCGCGCCGGTCGCCTCGGGCGGCGCCTCCAGCGCCAGGTGGTCCGGCAGCGCCCCGCCGCCGACCTCGAGGGCCACGCTGGCGGGCAGGAACTCGTCGGCCGGCTCCGTGACCTCGACCTCGAAGCGCGCCGGCTGGTCGTGGGGCACGAACAGCGGGCCCGACGCCGGGGAGGCCGAGGCGATCTCGACGCCGTCGGCCCGCACCACCACCGTCGCCGGGACGATCTCCTGGGCCCAGATGTCGAGGACCACCAGCTCCAGGTTGATCCCATCGGAGCAGGGCGCCTCGGGGGTGGTGTCGTCGTCCCCCGCGTCGTCGTCGGCCCCGTCGTCGTCGGCGTCGTCGTCCGCGGCGTCGTCGTCGTCCGCCGGCGGCGGCCCCGGATCGGGACAGCCGAGCGCCAGCGCCAGCAGCAGGACCCACAGCGGGACGGATCGCGCGGCGCCCACCTCAGCCTCCGATGTCCAGCACCAGGATGTACGGCACCGAGCAGTGGAACCCCGACACCGGCGCGACCACCAGCTCGTAGGTCCCCGAGTCGTCGTGGAACGCCGAGCCCCCGAACGACAGGAACTCGCCGTCGCTCTCGCCGCCGTCGTCCACCGCCTCGACCGTGCCGACGTAGCCCCCGTCGGCGTCCTCCACCAGGATCAGCTCCAGCGCCAGGTCGAGCCCGGCGGGGACGGTGATCAGCTCCGCGTCGACGTAGAAGTACCCGATCATCCCGTCCTCGACGTACAGCGAGAAGTGGTCCTCGTCCGCCGGCTCGTGGATGAAGGCGTTGATCGTCTCCTCGCTGCCGGTCAGGTCGCCGAGATCGGTGGGGACCGCCTCGTTGGGCTCGTACTGGTCGTAGCCGGGCGAGTCCTCGTTGATCGCGCCGTCGCAGTCGTTGTCCACCTCGTCGCAGACGTCGCTGGCCCCCGGGTGGATCGCCGGATCGGTGTCGTCGCAGTCCCCGTCCGCCACGCTGTAGCCGTCCCCGTCCTGGTCGTCCCCGGACCCGCTGTCGTCGTCCCCGCTGTCGTCGTCGCCCGTGTCGTCGTCGCCCGTGTCGTCGTCACCGGCGTCGTCGTCCCCGCTGTCGTCGTCGCCGGCATCGTCGTCCTCGCTGTCGTCGTCGCCGGCGTCGTCGTCCTCGACCGGCGCGGGGCACGCCGGCGACAGCAGGACCGTCGCGAGGATCAGCAGGCCGAGGCCGAGCCGCTCCAGCGCGGGGGTCGGGCCGCTCGCTCGGCACGACGGGTGGGGACAGGTCATCGCCCCATATTCTACTGCCACGGCGCCGGCCCCGCCCTGCCAGGCACCCCGGCGCTCGCCTCCGCGGGCTGGACCTCGAGGCGGCTCACGGCACGCTCGAGCGACGGAGGGCGACCCGGCGCGGCCCCCACCCAGCGAGGAGGTGGGTGATGGACAGCACACGGAAGTTCACGGCGAGTCGGCCCGTCCGAGTCGGGTCGAACTTCCGGAATCGGGAAGTTCAGGCCGAGTCGGCCCGTCCGAGTCGGGTCGAACTTCCGGAATCGGGAAGTTCAGGGCGAGTCGGCCCATCCGAGTCGGGTCGAACTTCCGGAATCGGGAAGTTCAGGGCGAGTCGGCCCATCCGAGTCGGGTCGAACTTCCGGACGTGGTTGTCCGGTTGCCTCAGCAACGACACGACCCCATGCGACGTTATC
>CAZOYV010000341.1:0-8494 GCA_964584075.1 uncultured Rickettsiales bacterium
CCGCTCCCGGCCGGCCCCCGCTCCCGGTCGGCCTCCGTCGCCCACCTATCGAACGCCGTTGCCGCCGGGAGCGGGTCAAGGCTGTTCGCGCCGAGCGGCGCGAACACGAGGAGGGCGAAGCCCGACGAGCTTGGCCTTGAGGCGCTCCCGGTGGCAATGGCACGCTTGGCAAGCGACGGGCTCCCCCCCCGCCGGGTTCGATTCCCACACGTCTCCGCCGACCACGCCCGATCGATCCGCCGCGGGCTTCCGCTACGGGATCGCCGCGACGAACTCCCCGATCCGGGTCAACAGGTCCTCGTAGTCCGGCTCGGCGAAGCAGTCCCCGGTCCACGACGACAGGGGCAGGTACGGCGCGCCGGTGAGCTCGGCGGAGTACAGGTACCACTCGATCATCGGGATCGACTCCGCGACGTCGTTGCAGGGCCACACGACGTCGTAGTCCGCGTCGAAGGACGCGTCCGGGCCGAGGGTCACGAAGTAGCTCCGGCGGTCCAGCGTCGCGAAGAACTGCCGGAAGCGCTCGAGCTTGCACTCGTTGTCGCAGATGGACTCCGGGTCGGCGGCGCACTGGTCCTGGACGGACTGCGGCCACGGGGCGCCGATCTGGCACCCCGAGTAGTCCCACGGCCAGGGGCCGGGTGCGCCAGCGCTGGGCGTGTAGTCGGGCTCGTCGGTGACGAACACCACCACGAGCGCCTTGTCCGGGCGCAGCAGCGGGACTCCGTGGTCGCTGGTGTTGTACTCCGCCCAGCCCGGAGGCAGGCAGTGGCACAGCTCGTACCACGGATCGCCCGGGTCCCAGCTGCCGCCGCTGCAGGTGAACACGTCGTCGTCCTGCCAGCCGGTGAAGTCGGTGGCGTAGGGCAGCGGCAGGCTGGCACAGGCAGCCAGCGCGGCGACGAACAGCCCGTACTCCTCCGTGGAGCCGTCGGTCCCGAGGTCGAACAGCGCGGCGAGGTCGGCGACGCGGGTCGGGGAGCCGGGCGCGACGATCGTCGGCGCCGCGGTCACGTCGCCGCCGCTGTTGTCCAGCCCCCGCAGCCGTCCGGCGGTGCCGTCGGCGTCCTCGCAGTCCGGAAACGCCCACGGGTCGTGCTCGCACGGCCGCGCCTGGGTCGTGGTCACGCCGATCTGGTAGTCGGTCCCCGCGGCGTCGAGCACGTCGATCAGCGCGGCGGCGCTGGCCTGCAGCCCCAGCTGGTGCGGCTCCATCGAGTTGGAGCTGTCGACGACGAACAGCACGTCCACGCCGTCCACCGTCGGGGTCGGGGCCGGGGGCCCGGGTCCCTCGCCGCATCCCGCGGCGAAGGCGAGCAGCACGAGGGCCAGCAGGGCGATCGGGCGCATCACGTCCTCCCCGGCTCGCAGGATACCACCTCCCTCGCCGCGGTCACGCGTTTCCGGGACGATCAGACCTTGAACAGGCTCTTGTCGTTGGCGCGGAAGCGCGCCTCGTCGTGGGTGATCAGCCCCTGGCGCACGTAGCGCGTCAGGCACTGGTCCATCGTCTCCATCCCGGTGGTCTTGTAGTCGGCGAGCTGCATCAGCGAGTTGATCTGGAACGTCTTGCGCTCGCGGATCAGGGTCGACAGCGCGTAGCTCGGCAGCAGGATCTCGAGCGCCGGGATCCGCCCGCGGCCGTCCGCGGTCTTGCACAGCTGCTGGGCGACGGCGCCCCGCAGCGACATCGCCAGCATCCCGCGGATCTGGTCCTGCTGCTCCTCCGGGTAGGCGTCGACGATGCGATCGACGGTGTGGGCCGCGCTGGCGGTGTGCAGCGTGCCGAGCACCAGCGACCCGGTGGCGGCCATCGTGATCGCCAGCGAGATCGTCTCGGTGTCGCGCAGCTCGCCCACCAGGATCACGTCGGGGGACTCGCGGTAGGTGGCGCGCAGCGCCGCCGAGAACGAGGCGCAGTGGCTCCCGACCTCGCGCTGCGAGATCAGGCACTGGTCCTCGGCGTAGACGTACTCGATGGGGTCCTCGATGGTGATGATGTGTTTCCTGTAATTGCGGTTGACCTCCTGGATCATCGCCGCCAGCGTCGTGCTCTTGCCCGAGCCGGTGGGACCCGTGACCAGCACCAGGCCGTTGTCCAGGCGGGTGAACTGCAGCAGGGTCGTGGGCAGGTGCAGGTTCTCGAACGTCGGGATGTCGTCGGGGATCACGCGGAACGCGGACCCCAGCCCCCGGGTCTGGTGGTAGATGTTGACCCGGAAGCGGCCCGAGCCCGGGACCTCGTAGGCGAAGTCGAGGTCGTGGTCGCTCCACAGGTCCTGCTTCTGGGTCTCGGTCAGGATCTCCAGCAGGAAGCGCCGCGTCTCCAGCTCGTCGAGCTTGCGGAAGCGCAGGAAGATCAGGTCGCCGTTGTAGCGGATCACCGGCGGCGCGCCGGCGCAGAGGTGCAGGTCCGACGCCCTCTGGTCGACGACCATCCGCAGGAAGGTGTCGATCCGCGCCATCAGTCCTCCTCCCCCAGCACGGTGGCACCCTCGAGCCGCTTGCCGGGCTCGATCTCGTCCACGTCGAGGGCCCCCATCTTGGCCTCCTCGACCATCCGCATGAACGAGCGCCCGTCGTTGGCCTTGATGAACGCCTCCTCGATCGTCACGACCCCCTCGGAGACCAGCCGCAGCAGCTCGCGGTCGAGCAGCCGCATGCCCTGGTCGTAGCCGGTGGTCAGGGTCTGGGTGATGTGGTGGCTCTTGCCCGAGCGGATCAGGTTGGCCACCGCCTGGGTGTTGAGCATCACCTCGCAGGCCAGGATCCGCCCGCTGCCGTCGGCCTTGTCCAGCAGCTGCTGGCAGATCACGCCGCGCAGGCTCTCGGACAGCATCACGCGGATCTGGGACTGCTGGTGGGCGGGGAACGCGTCGATGATCCGCTCGACGGTCTTGGGCGCGCTGACGGTGTGCAGCGTGGCCAGCACCAGGTGCCCGGTCTCGGCGGCGGTGACGGCGAACCGGATCGTCTCCTGGTCGCGCATCTCGCCCAGCAGGATCACGTCGGGGTCCTCGCGCAGCAGGCTGCGCAGCGCCCGGGTGAAGCTCGTCGCGTGGGTCCCGATCTCGCGCTGGTTGACCAGGCAGCGCTTGTTCTCGTGCACGTACTCGATGGGGTCCTCGACGGTGATGATGTGCTTGGCGTACGTGCGGTTGATGTGGTCGAGCAGCGTCGTCAGCGTGGTGGACTTGCCCGAGTTGGTCGGCCCCGAGACGATCATCAGCCCGGCGCGGTGCGAGGTCAGCTCCAGCACGATCCCCGGCAGCCCCAGGGAGTCGAACTCGAGGATCTCGTCGGCGATCACGCGGAACACGATGCTGACCCCGCGCCGCTGGCGGAACACGTTGACCCGGAAGCGGAACTTCTCGCTGATGCTCTGGTAGCTGCTGTCCACGTCGTGGGCCAGCTGGAACTCCTGCCACTTGCCCTCGGACAGCACCACGCGGGCCAGCTCCTCGGCCTGCTCGACGCCGATCGGCTCGTCCCGCAGCGGGACCACGTCGCTGTACAGCTTCATGCACGGCGGGCGCCCCGCCACGAGGTACAGGTCGGTGCCGCCCTGGTTGCGGCACTCCTCGAGCAGCTGGTCGACGAAGTGCACCGAGCGGGACATCCGGCGCCGCACCTCGGCGTCGTTGATCCGGATCTGGCGCCGCGCCAGCAGGCCGGCGGCCTCCTCGCGGACCTCCTTGTCCACGTCGGTGATCGCCTTCTCGAACAGCTTCTTGGCACCCTCGCCGCCGACCCGGTCGCTGGCCCGCAGGACGTGCAGCTTCATCTCCACGTTGCCGTCGGAGAACAGCGCGCGCAGCCGCTCCCCGGCGCGGGGATCGCCGAGCCTGCCCAGCGCGCCGACGCAGGCCCACGCCAGATCGCCCTCCTCGGACAGCTCGATCAGCATCGGCACGACGCGCTCGTCGCCGATCTCGCCGAGGGCCTCCACCGCCTTCTCGCGCACCAGCCAGTCGGGGTCGTCGCGGGCCATCCGCGCCAGGGGGACCAGCCCGCGCTGCTCGCGGAACTTGACCAGCACGTCGATGCCGTAGCGGCGCACCACGTCGCTGTCGTCGGCGAGCAGGTCCATCACCTCGTCGAGCACCTGGTGGCGGGCGATCTTGAGCAGCACCTCGGTGGCCCGCTCGCGGACCCACCAGTCGCTGTCGCGCAGGCGCCGCACCAGCCGCTTCCAGAACGTGCCGTCGGGATCGCCCACCGAGTCGACGATCTCGATCACCGCGCGGCGCACGTTGACGTCCTCGCTGCTCGTCATCTCGACCAGCAGCTGCGTGACGTCGACGCCCTCGGCGCGGCCCAGCCGGGTCAGCCCCTGGATCGAGGCGTCGCGGACCAGCACGTCCTCGTGCTCGAGCAGCTTGATCAGCGGGAAGATCGCCTCCCCGGAGCTCGTCTCGGCCAGCCCCTTGGCCGCGGCGACCCGCGCGCTGGGGTGCCCGATCGCGGCCACCCGCGCCAGGGTGCTGATCGCCGCCTTGCCGCCCAGCCGGCCCAGCACCTGGATCGCCTCCTGGGCCAGCGCGGGGTCCTCGTCCCACACCAGCTCCGCCACCGCGCTGGCGGTGTCGGGGCCGGCGACGCGGCCCAGCATCGCCATCGCGGCCTTGCGCTGCGCCGGGCTGCTGCCGCGGACGATCAGCAGCAGCACCTCGACCGCCACCGCCGCGTGCTCCTCGTAGACCCGCTCGTCGCCCAGGTGCAGGACGATGCGGTCGACCTCCTCGGGGGTCGCGAACGACAGCGCCTTGCGGAACACCCGCAGCGCGCGGTGCTTGCCCAGCCGGGCCAGCACGTCCAGCGCCTCGACGCGGCTGACCCAGTCGTCGCCGGCGATGGCGTTCTGCAGCACGTTGAAGGTCTGCAGCGAGCCCGCGTCGGCCAGGACCCGCGCGGCGTAGTCCCGCAGCCGGTTGTCCCGGTGCTTGAGGTAGGACAGCAGCTTGGCCAGGGTCTCCTTGTTGCGCGCGCGGACCAGCACGCGGGCCAGCGAGCGGCGCAGCTGGTCGTTGGGCAGCGCCAGCGCCTCGGCCAGCTGGAGCATCATCCGCGGGTCCTGCTGGCGCGGCGCGGCCTGCAGGAACGCCTGGTGCATCGCCTTGACCTGGGGCGGCGAGAGGCCCTTGGGCGGGCGGTGGAGCTGCTCGACCATCGCCGCGACGAGCTCGACGGAGGGGACGCCGAGCTTCTCGACGAACGCCTGGAGCTCGCCGGCGTCCCGCCACGGAGCACGCTGGAACTCCTCGATCGGCCCGATCGCCTGCGCCGCCACCTGTCTGCTCCGCTCTCGCTCGTCCCGGGGTGCTCGCTTCCGTTCCTATCATACGCGTGCCGCGGGGCCCCGGTCACCGCGGCGCGGGTGGTCCCGGGGGAGGACCGGCCCCGGCGAGCGCGCGGGCAGGTAGAATCAGCACGATGCAGACCGGCGACGAGTTCGGCGATCGCCCCGCACGCCGCAGCGCGCTGCCGCGCCCCGACGAGAACTCCCCCTACGCCGCGCGGCGGACTCCCCCCGCGGACGGGCCCCAGGAGCTGTCCGAGCTGCTCGGCACGCTGGTCCTCGCCTCGGCCGACCGGGCGCGGCACGGCGCGCAGGCCGCGGCCTACCTGCGGCGGCGCCGCCAGTTCGCCAACCACCTGGTGTGGCTGCTCGGCTTCGGCGAACGCATCGAGCTGCAGGTCGAGCCCCACCAGCTGCGCTTCAGCGGCGTGGTGGTCCTCCGCGGGCGGCACCCCGGGGAGACGTTCGCCGAGCGGCTGTACGCCGACGGCGTGCGCTGGATCGCGTTCGAGCCCGGGGTCGACCACCGCGCCGCGGAGCTGCTGGTCGACCACCTCTGCCCCTACGTCTCGTTCGACGGCGCGCCGGACGCGCACATCGCGCGCTCGGCCCCCGTCGACCGGATGCCGGGCGTCGGCTTCGAGGTCCGCACCGAGCGCCGCTTCGGCCAGGTCCCGTTCGGCGCCTCCGAGGTCGAGGTCGTGACCCACACCCTGCTCAGCTACACGCTGGAGCTCCCCGATCCCCCCGAGCTGCCTGGCGGGACGCCCGACCTGGCGTTCGACGGACGGGTCGGTCCCCTCCCGCGCTCGGTGGTCGAGGGGGCGTCGCTCGACCTGTGGAGCGCGCTGCTCGACGACTTCGCCTCCGAGCCGGATCCGGTCCCGGGCCTGGCGCGGCTCGGTCGCGCGATCCAGGAACTGCTGCACGACCCCGACCACACCGTCCCGCCGGACGAGGTCGCGGCGCGGGTCGACCGGCTCGTGGGCGAGCTGCTCGAGCGCGGACAGCCGGAGAATGCCGTGCGGCTGGTCGGGGCGCTGTTCCGCGACGACGCCAGCGCCGCCCCCGACGAGCCCACCGTGCAGGCGCTGGACCGCTTGCTCGCGGGGCTCGCCACCGTCGAGCGGCTTCAGGCGCTGCAGCAGGCCTGCTCCGGCATCGACCTCGACGCGCCGGTCTTCGACCACTACCTCGAGCTGCTGCCCCCCCAGGGGCTGGCGACGCTCCTGGACCTGCCGTTCGAGCAGGACCGTCGCAGCTGGTCCGGGCTGCGCACCCGGGCGATGCAGGTGCTCCACGCCAAGCTGGAGGCCGGGGCCCTGGCCCGGTACCCGTTCTGGGAGAAGATCCACACCTTGCGGGCCTTCGGCCGCCTGGCCGGCCCCCCGGCGGCGGCGTGGATCATCGAGCGCATCCCCGCGAACTGGAAGGAGGCGATGGAGCAGGCCGCGCCGTGGATCCTGGGGCTGGGCGCCACCGGCGATCCCCGCGCGGTGCCCTACCTGGCGATGATCAGCGGCCGCGCCCAGGGACGGCTGCAGGAGCTGGCGCGCGAGGACCTGTTCCGGATCCGGGACGCGGTCCAGGGCGACGGGGGCACGAGATGAGCGGCGCGGCGAGTGGCACGACGGTGCTCAGCTGGCGCCGTACCGATCTGGCCCAGGACTTCCTGATCAAGCTCGCGCGGATGGTCGCGCTGCGCCGCGAGCACCCGACCTCCGACGAGCCGGTGGAGGCCGCGGCGCGGGAGCTCCACAGCTCGTTCGAGGCCCTCGCCGCGCACCTGGGCAACGTCGAGGTCCGGGTCAGCCGGGACATGGTGCGGGTCAACCAGTACCTGGCCCACGTGCGGGGGATCCCCGGCACCGAGGAGCTCGACCCGATGATCGCCGAGTTCCGCGCGATGAACCTGGGGTCGCTGGTGCTCGCCGCCGAGGCCCCGCCCGAGGCGTTCTGGCTGCTCACCGGCGTGCTGCAGACCGCTCCCCGGCGCCCCCCCGAGGAGCGCCTCCCCTGGGCGATGGACGAGGTCGCGCGGCACTACCCCGAGAGCCTCGATCTGATCGCCGCCACCGCCTTCGAGGAGGTGGCGATCGACACGTTCGAGGTGGGAGACGAGACCCGCGACGACGTGGTCCTGCGGCTGTACTGCTACCTGCAGGCCCTGGCCCGCTACGTCCACGGCGAGGAGCCGCCCCCCGGCGAGGATCTGGAGCGCGAGATCCACCTGGGAGTCGGCCGCCTCGCCCGGCTCGTCGCGACCCACCGCGACGCGGTGCTGGCCTGCGCCGCCGCGTTCGTGCCGTTCGGGGATCCGCTGGCCGAGCACGCCGCCAACCGGACCCTGCTGGCCGCGGCGCTGGCCCAGCGCGCGGGCCTCGACGACCGCTCGATCCGCGTCCTGGCCGACGCCGCGCTCCACGCCGACGCGGGGCTGGCGCTGCTGGACGAGGAGGTGCAGGTGGTGCCGGACCCGCGGGAGGACGCCAGCGTGCCGCCGGGCCGCGCCGCACGGTGCGCGCTGCGGACGCTGGACACCAGCGGCCCGCTGGCCAACCTGCGGGCTCGCACCGTGGTCGCGCTGGAGCTGCACGGCTGGGCGTCCGGCGCGCCGCCGCGGCGCACCCCGCCACACCTGTTCAGCCGGATCGTCTCGATCGCGGACGCCTACGCCAGCCTGACCCACGAGCGCCCGGACCGCGCTCCCCTGACGGCTCCCGGGGCGCTACGGTTCCTCGAGGACCAGCTCCACGACCGCCTCGACGCCAGCTTGCTCGCCGCCTTCGTCGGGATGCTCGGCCCCTACCCGCCGGGGACGCCCGTGCTGCTCGACACCGGCGAGGTCGGCGTGGTCCGCCGGCCGTCCGAGGACCCCCGGCAGGCCGACAAGCCGGTCGTGCTGGTGGTGGGCGATCCCGAGGAGTGGTACCGCTCGGCGGTGGAGGTCGATCTGCTCCACGATCCCGACGGCGGGGCGGTGGTCGGCGTGCTGCACCCCGACGAGCTGCCGTTCGCCACCGCGGCGGTCTACTTCCGGCCCGAGGTGCTGTACGAGGCGTGAGAGGGCGCCCTCGGCGCAGGTCCGGACGAATCCTCACACGTGGTTGTCCGGTTGCCTCAGCAACGACACGACCCCGTGCGACGTTATCCACCCGAGTTCCAGTTTTTGGCGCAATGAGCGCCAGAACCTGG